>CAKNFJ010000001.1:1795000-2095000 GCA_930633495.1 Hyphomicrobiales bacterium
TGTGTTAAGCCTGCCGCCAGCGTTCGCTCTGAGCCAGGATCAAACTCTCAGATTGGATGAGATTTTGTTCCGGCATCGCACTGCGTATTGACGGAGCCAAATACTTGATTGCCGAAGCAATCAGGCAAATGGTTCTTGTTAAAACGCAGCACACCGAAGTCTCGTTCGACTTAAGCTTTCGCTCAAGTCCGCAAGAACTCGCCGTCCACGTTTCTCTTTCTGTCTTCAATTTTCAAACAGCGTCGCTTCAAACTCGAAGACAGGTAACCGTCCGGCGAACCGGCCTAAGCCCCAGCGTCCTAAGGAAGCGCAGAAGAGGCGCCGCTCAGCGGCGGCGCCGTCTCGATGGGTGGCTTATAGGGCCGACCCAGAAGACATGTCAACGAGCTTTTTGAAAATTTTTCGACAAAAGTTGATTTCGACGTGAATTCAATATCTTAGGCGATTCATGCGGTTTTCCACAGACCTCGGCGCGCCATTTCTGAGCCGATCCGGCGCCTTTCCGCCCCGCTAGCCGGACGGAAGAACCGCAGGAACGCCGGCGCCGCGGATTTCAGGAGGTCGGCGCCGCATCGCTCAAGGCTTCAGACAGGAAGTCGCTCAGCGCCGTTACAGCCGCCGCCGTGCGCCCGGGAGCCTGATGCAGCGCGATCTCGGAGGCCGGAAGGGCCGGCAGCCCCTGCCCTGCTCCGAGCAACTGCAGCTCCGGGCGCGCCGTGCCGGCCTTGACCACGGTGAGCGCCGCTCCCGACGCCGCCATCGCCTCGACGGCGCCGATGCTCGAGGAGGAGAACAGGATGCGCCAGCGCAACCCCGCTTCGTTCAGCGCCTCCAGCGCCCATTCGCGAAACATGTTGGGCGCCTTGAGCAAGGCGAGTTGCAAGGGCTCCTCCAATGAGAAGCTCGTGCGATCCGAGCAGGCCCAGGCCGTGTGCTCCCGGCGCAGGACCCGACCGCGGCCGTCTCCGGCCTTCTGGGTCGCGAGAACCAGATCGAACTCCTCGCCGAGGCTGTTCAGCAGGTCGCGGGTGAAGCCGGTCGTGACCTCCAGCTCGATGTCGGGATGCGAGCGGGCGAAGCGCGCCAGCGTCTCGGGCAGGACGATGGTGGCATAATCGTCCATCACCGCGAGCCTGACCCGGCCGCTGACACTCTGCGCATTGATGACGTCCAACGCTTCGTCATGCAGGGCGACGATGCGGCGGGCATAGCCGAGGAACTGCTCGCCCGCGCGCGTCAACAGCACTTCCTGCGGCGAACGCTGCAGCAACGTCTGTCCGGTCAGTTCCTCCAGCCGGCGGATCTGGGTGCTGACTGTCGACTGGCTGCGGAAGAGTGCGGCCGCAGCGCGCGTAAAGCTCCGCAGCTCCGCGACCGTCACGAAACTGCGCAGCAGATCGACGTCGATATTGCGCAGCATGGAGCAGCCGCCCTCACCCTTAACGTCCAGCGAAAGCGGTTATGCCAATTCGGAAACCATCTGTCCCGTAGGCAGGGCCGGATGGCCGCCATGCGCGCGCCCGATCATGGAAATCGAAGAATTCAATTTTGCCGCAGGGCGCGGGGCGTTTAGCGTGCCGCGCAACGGGACGTCAGGAGCCCGAGACCGGAGACGTAATGCAATGCCCAGGCTGAGATCCGCCACCTCCACCCATGGCCGCAACATGGCCGGCGCCCGCGGCCTGTGGCGCGCCACAGGCATGAAGGACGGCGATTTCGGCAAGCCGATCATCGCGGTGGTGAACTCCTTCACGCAGTTCGTGCCGGGCCATGTCCATCTCCAGGATCTCGGCCAGCTCGTCGCACGCGAGATCGAGAAGGCCGGCGGCGTCGCCAAGGAGTTCAATACGATCGCGGTCGATGACGGCATCGCCATGGGGCATGACGGCATGCTCTACAGCCTGCCCTCGCGCGAGTTGATCGCCGACAGCGTCGAATACATGGTCAACGCCCATTGCGCCGACGCGATGGTCTGCATCTCCAATTGCGACAAGATCACGCCCGGTATGCTGATGGCCTCGATGCGCCTGAACATCCCGACCGTCTTCGTCTCGGGCGGACCGATGGAGGCCGGCAAGTTCATCGCCGAGGGCGTGCTAAAGAAGGTCGACCTCGTCGACGCGATGATCGCCGCCGCTGACGACAAGTACACCGACGCCGAGGTCGACGTTATCGAACGCTCGGCATGCCCGACCTGCGGGTCCTGCTCGGGCATGTTCACCGCCAATTCGATGAACTGCCTGACCGAGGCGCTCGGCCTCGCGCTGCCGGGCAACGGCTCGACGCTCGCGACCCATGCCGACCGCAAGCGCCTCTTCGTCGAGGCCGGCCATCTGATCGTCGATCTCGCGCGCCGCTATTACGATCAGGACGACGAGAGCGTGCTGCCGCGCAATGTCGGCTCGTTCAAGGCTTTCGAGAATGCGATGACGCTCGACATCGCCATGGGCGGCTCGACCAATACGGTGCTGCACCTGCTGGCGGCGGCGCACGAGGCCGAGATCGACTTCACCATGGCCGACATCGACCGGCTGTCGCGGCGCGTGCCGGTGCTGTGCAAGGTCGCGCCGGCCGTCGCCGACGTGCATATGGAAGACGTCCACCGCGCCGGCGGCATCATGGCGATCCTCGGCGAACTCGACCGCGCCGGGCTGATCGACACGTCCCTGCCGACCGTCCACGCCACGACGATGGCGGACGCGCTGGCGCGCTGGGACATCGCTCAGACCCAGAGCGAGGCGGTACGCTCCTTCTACAGCGCGGCGCCGGGTGGCGTGCCGACCCAGACCGCCTTCAGCCAGGATCGCCGCTTCGCCGAGCTCGACAGCGACCGCGAGAAGGGCGTGATCCGCAGCGCCGAGCACGCCTATTCCAAGGATGGCGGACTTGCCGTGCTGTTCGGCAACATCGCGCTTGATGGCTGCATCGTGAAGACGGCGGGCGTCGATGCCTCGATCCTGAAATTCTCCGGTCCGGCCGTGATCTTCGAGAGCCAGGACGCCGCGGTCGACGGCATCCTCAACCGCAAGGTCAACCCTGGCGACATCGTGCTGATCCGCTATGAGGGGCCGCGCGGCGGGCCGGGCATGCAGGAGATGCTCTACCCAACGAGCTATCTGAAATCGAAGGGCCTCGGAAAGGCCTGCGCGCTCATCACCGACGGGCGCTTCTCGGGCGGCTCGTCCGGCCTTTCCATCGGCCATGTCTCGCCGGAAGCGGCCGAGGGCGGCGCGATCGGGCTCGTCGAGAGCGGCGACATCATCGCGATCGACATCCCCAACCGCAGCATCTCCTTGCAGGTATCGGACGAGGAGCTGGCGCGTCGCCGCGCCGCGATGGAGGCCAAGGGCAAGGATGCCTGGAAGCCGGCCGCGCCACGCAAGCGCAAGGTCTCGACCGCGCTGAAGGCCTATGCCGCAACGACGACGAGTGCCGCCAAGGGCGCGGTGCGCGTGGTCGATTGACGATTGCGGGTCGCCCGGCCGACTTGGCCGGGCGACCTGCTCGAACCTACGACTTCTTCGCAGACGCGCGGGTCACCCCGGCTGAAGCGAAGAGCCGGGATGACCCGCGTGGCTCCGAGGGACAAACTGCGGCGCCTAGATCGAAATTCTCCAATCGGCTTGCTCGAAAAGACGTTTTCGCCTTTTGCAGAAAAGCGGCCGGTTTCTCGGCAGAATAGCGTTGCCCCGCCAATCGCGATCCGCCTAATGAGCCTGCCCGATATTTAAGCAGCCATTCGGCCGTCATGAGTTCCGCTTCTTCCCCCTCTTCGGTGAGCCGGCGTTCGCGCTTTCGCTTCTTCGCGCCGATATTGGCCGGCGCAACCTGGCGCGACCGTATCGTCGCCTGCCTGGGCGCGCTGATCGGCGTCGGCGCCACCGGCCTGATCTGCGGTCTCCTTCTCGGCAACGATCCGCATCTGCCCCTGCTCGTGGCGCCGATGGGGGCCTCTGCCCTGCTCCTCTTCGCGATTCCCTCGAGCCCGCTGGCGCAGCCCTGGTCGATCATCGGCGGCAACACCGTCTCGGCGCTGATCGGCCTGCTGGTCGGGCGCTATGTTCCCGAGCCAGCGGTCGCGGCCGGGCTGGCCGTGGCCCTCGCGATCGCCGGCATGTCGCTGCTGCGCTGCCTGCATCCGCCGGGCGGTGCCGCGGCGCTGACGGCGGCGCTGGGCGGGCCGATCGTCGCCGCCTACGGCCTCGGCTTCGCGATCGTGCCGGTCGGCCTGAACGCCGTCGTGCTCACCGGGCTCGGCGTCCTCTTCCATCGCTTCTCCAGTCACCGCTACCCGCACCGGGCACAGCCGGCGACGAACAGCCACGGCACGAAGGACCGTCCGTCAGGGCAGCGCGTCGGCTTCAACGAAGCCGATATCGACGCCGCGCTAAGCGATGTCGGCGAGGCGTTCGACATCGACCGGGAGGATCTCGACCGGCTGCTGCGCCGCGTGGAGCTGCATGCGCTGGCCCGTCACCGCGACCTGCCGCGCTGTGCCGACATCATGTCCCGCGACCTCGTCCGTGTCGACCAGCACGACGACATCGAGACCGCCCGCCGGCTGCTGCTCGACCATGCGGTCCGTACCTTGCCCGTCGTCGATCGCGAGAACAGGGTGCTCGGCACGATCGGCCTGCGCGAGCTGACCCGCCCGGGCACGCGCGTCCACGACGTCATGTCGCCGGCCGTGATCGCGCGTCCGGACGAGCCGGCCATCGATCTCATCGCCACTCTTACCAATGGTCGCCACCATGCGGTCATCGTCGTCGACGAGCGGGAGCATCTCGTCGGGCTCGTCAGCCAGAGCGACCTTCTGGCGATGCTGCTGCGACCGCTGCGGCGCGAGGCCGCCTGACGAAAAAGCTGGTTTCCTCCGGCGAGCATCCTTCCCATAGGTCTGGACAGTCTCTAGCGTCACAGGCGGATATCTTCGGAGGAAGCCGATGCGGGCCGCAGCAGTCGCCCTGACCTGCCTTTTGTCGTTGCCGGCCAGCGCCGCCGGCCCGTTCGGCAAGATCGTCGTCGGCAACTGGTCGGGCGGCTCGTTCACCAACGACCAGACGGGGGCGTTCTCGCACTGCGCCGTCAGCGCCCGCTACAAGAGCGGGGTGACCATGCTGACCTCGGTCACCTCGCAATTCATCTGGTTGCTCGGCTTCTCGAAGCCGGAATGGAAGCTCAGGACCGGCGAGACGCTGAAGCTGCAGCTCGTCTTCGACCGCAGCTCGACCATCGACGTCACCGCCAACATCAGATCGCCAACCCTGCTGACCATCGCCATGCCGGCGCAGTCCAACCTGATCGAAGCCTTCCGCAAGGGGCAGCTTCTGGAGCTGGTCGCCAATGATGCGCGCTAT
This sequence comes from Hyphomicrobiales bacterium, assembly GCA_930633495.1. Classification (NCBI taxonomy): domain Bacteria; kingdom Pseudomonadati; phylum Pseudomonadota; class Alphaproteobacteria; order Hyphomicrobiales; species Hyphomicrobiales bacterium. Next base: position 1,800,358 of record CAKNFJ010000001.1, read on the forward strand.
ACCTTCGCTTTGACCTCGACCGGAGAAATGCTGCCGGCGCTGGTCGAATGCGTGAAGCAGAGCGCCAATGTGCGCGGACCGGTCTCGCCTGGGACACCGGTCGATGCGCGCTCCGAGGAAGAAAAGCGCGCCGCGGCCGAGAAGGACAGGGCCGCCCGCGCCGAGAAAAAGGCTCTGCTCGAAAGGACGCGAGACCTCATCCGGGCCAAGATGCTGGCCTGCATCGGGCGCGAGAGCCGTTCCATGCTGCTCACCGACGAGAAGGCGGAAGTGGTGGCCAAGGCCGCCATGCTGTTCTGCAAGAACGATGTCGACGCGCTGACCAATGCCACGATCGAGCTGATCGAGACGGAGGAAGGGCGTCCCGCCAATCGCGCCGTCATCCGCGACGCGGCCGAGAAGCGCGTCCAGGAGATGGTCACGGCCCATATCATCCGCACGCGCGGCGAGATGATCGACAAGGGGATCAAGCCGGGCAATCCGGCCCCGGCACGGCCGTCGGATCCCGCTTCAAGACCCTCGCAGATGCTCTGAAACGCAAAACGCCGCGCCCGAAGGCGCGGCGTTCTCATCCTGCATGTGGCGCAGGATCAGCTCTTCAGCTTGGCGTTGCACTGGCTCCAGTAGCCGCCGCCCTTCTCGATCCACTTGAGCTCGCCATTCGCATTCGCCGCCTTGTTGGCATTGTACTGATCGGCGCAGGTCTTCAGGCGCGCCTTGCCGGCGCTCTCGTTCGAGTATTTCTGCGACACGGCCCTCGGGAAGACCGCGGCCTTCGCCTTGCCGACCGGCTTGGGCGCCGCAGCGGGCTTCGCTCCAGCCGCAGGCGCGGCGGCAGGCGCCGCAGCCGGCTCGGCCGGCACGGCGGCGGCGGCCTCGTCATCGGCCGCATCGTCATCGCCGCACTGCGCCTTGCGGAAATCATTCCACTTCTGGCCCTTCAGCGTGTTGGCCTTCTTGGCGTCCTGATACTTGGCGCTGCACTCCTTCATCGTCAGCGCCGATGCCGGGCTGGCGGCAAGGGAGGCGAGAACGAAAGCCGATGCGGATGCGAGAATGAAAGTCCTGAACATGGCGTTCTCCATGGCAAAGCGTGTTGCCGCCGGTCGGCATGCCACTCCGATTTGCGCCCCGAAGCAAGCCCTTTCCGGCGCGCAGACAACGCTTTCGACCCCAAGATGTTCCTTTTCGGGCAAAGCCCGACGCGCGGTCCGGAAGCCGGCCCGGCCGCTGTTCCAGACCTGGCTTGCCAGGCGCCGGCGTTTCCCTGCTATATGACGGCCCACCAAACGATCCGGAGACGATATGGCACGGCCGTCCGACGCCGCGAAGGACCGCGAACTCATCCGCATCCTGAGCGAGAACGCGCGCCTGCCGCTATCGGAGATAGCCAAGCAGCTCGGGGTCTCGCGCGCCACCGCGCAAGGGAGGCTCGCAAGGCTGGAGCGTGACGGCGTGATCGCCGGCTACACCACGATCCTCGGCAAGGCGAGCCAGCCGGCGACGACGATTTCCGCCCTGATCCTGATCGAACTCGAGGTGAAACAGCAGGGCGGCGTGATCGCGGCCCTGAAGAAACGGCCCGAAATCGTGCAATGCCACACGCTGAGCGGCCATTTCGACCTCTCCGTGAAGATCGAATGCGAGACGGCGAGCGACCTCGATACGATCATCGACTGGATCGCCGAAACGGAAGGCGTCAGGCGCACGACCTCCTCGGTGATTCTGGCGCGGAAGTTCGAACGCTGAAGCTCCCGCGGCGCGAGGCTCCAGGTGCGCCGGTCATTCCCCATCGATCTGTCGCATATCCCTTCACTTTGCGAGCACATCGGCGGGCCGGCCGGCGATCCGTTCGTTAAAGGATGCGACGGAAGTGGCGATGATCGACGGGAAGGGAGGTGTTCCACCTGCCCGCCCCTGTCAGGAGATCGCGACATGACCATCCAGAAGCAGCGCATCGCCGTGCTCGGCGCCGGCCAGATCGGCGTCATCATCGCCGGCATGCTGGCCGAGCAGGGCCATGAGGTGACGCTGGCCGACGCCAACGAGACGCAGCTCAAGCACGCCGCCGGCGGCCGCTTCGCCACCGCGACCGTCAACGCCGCCGACCTCGACGCGCTGCGCGCCTTCCTGAAGGATCGCGACATCGTCGTCAGCGCCTGCCCCTATTTCCTGAACAAGGGCATCGCCAAGGTCGCCGCCGAGACCAAGACTCATTATTTCGACCTGACCGAGGACGTCGCCACCACCGGCTACATCAAGGAGCTCGGCAAGACCGCCGATGTCGCCCTGGTGCCGCAATGCGGCCTCGCACCCGGCTTCATCTGCATCCTCGGCGCCGACATGGCCGCGCGTTTCGAGACCGTGCGCGCCATCAAGATGCGCGTCGGTGCCCTGCCGCTCTATCCGACCAATGCGCTGCGCTACAACGTGACCTGGTCGGTCGACGGGCTGATCAACGAATACTGCAACCCCTGCGAGATCGTCTTCGACGGCAAGCCGACGCTGGTCCCGGCGCTCGAAGGCATCGAGAGCGTCATGATCGACGGCGTCGCCTACGAGGCCTTCAACACCTCGGGCGGGCTCGGCACCCTGACCGAGACGCTGGACGGCAAGGTGCGCAACATGAGCTACAAGACGCTGCGCTATCCCGGCCATGCCGAGATCATGAAGCTCCTGCTGCGCGACCTCGACCTCGCTGACGACCGCGAGACGCTGCGCCGCATCCTCACCCACTCGGCGCCCTTCACCCGCAAGGACGTCGTCGTGATCTTCGTGACCGGCGTCGGCGAGCGCAACGGCCGCCTGGAGGAAGAGAGCGTCGTACTGCGCTATGACGGCAATGACGAGCTCGGCGCCATCCAGCTCACCACCGCCGCCGGCTGCGTCGCGATGATCGAGCTCTTCCTCGCCGGCAAGCTGCCGGCCAAGGGCTTCGTGCGGCAGGAGGACGCCGTTCTCGCCGATTTCCTGGCGACCAAGGCCGGCACCCGGCTGGTGCGCGAGGCGCGCGGCGCCGATGCCACCGGCATCGCCCCGGCGGCCGCGCTCAAGAGCGCGGCCTGAGCTCGACGATTTTTGCGCGGAAACCCGCCGTCATCCCGGGCTTGACCCGGGATCCATCGTAGAGCTCGTGCCCTTCGATGGATTCCGGATCGGCGCCGCTTCGCGGCTTGTCCGAAATGACGCGGGTTTCCGTGGAAAACGAAAAGGCTCTGCCCGTCAGAGCCTGACGCCGAGCCCGCGCAATTCCGCGCGCAGGTCGATCGGCTCGACGAAATGGACGGCCCGCATGCCGACATCGCGGGCCGCCACGACATTCTTCTCGCTGTCATCGACGAAGATGCAGTCGCCGGCCTGAAGACCGTAGCGGCCGAGCAGCACCTCGTAGATCGCTGGGTCCGGCTTCAGCAGGCGCTCATGCGCCGACACGACGACGCCGTCGAAGCTCTGCAGGAACGGGAAGCGGATCAGGCACTCGGCCCATTTCTCGCGCGAGAAATTGGTGATGGCGTAGACCTTCTCGCCGCGCCCCTTCAGATCCTCCAGCACCGCAACGCTATCGGCGATGGTGTGCGGCACGCTGTCATGCCAGCTTTCGTCGAAGGCGCGGATCTCGCGCGCCCATTCCGGGTGCTGCGCGACCAGCAGCGTCACCGCCTCCTCCCAGGAGCGGCCGCGATCCTGCTCGATGTTCCAGGCCGAGGTGCAGATGTTCTGCATGAACCAGTCGAGCCGCTCCGGCTCGGGAATCAGCGAGCGGTAGATCAGCCGCGCATCCCAGCGCAGCAGGACGTTGCCGACATCGAAGACGACGATAGGATTGCCGGAAGCCATGAGCGTGTCCTGTTGAAACGGCCGGCAGGACAGCCCATTCACGCGCTTGTGTCCAGACGTGCAGGACAGTGGCCGTCCCCATCGTCTATGCGAGGGACATGAGCGCGCGTACCGAAAACCGCCCCGCGCGGGCATGGCTGCCATGGACCGACCGGCAAGGCCGTCTCTCGCCGCTGCGGGCGGCGTGCTTCGCCTTGCTGTTCGTGCCGGCGCTGATGCTGCTCTACGCCGCCTGGATGCACCAGCTCGGCTCCAAGCCCTGGACCCAGGCCATCCACCACACGGGAACCTGGGCGGTGAGGCTGCTCGTCGTCACGCTGGCCGTATCCCCGTTCCGGCGGCTGTTCGACTGGAGCAAGCTGATCGGCATACGCCGGATGCTCGGCCTTGGCGTGATGGCCTATGCACTCGGCCATTTGGCGCTCTATTGCATCGACATGGCGTTCGACTGGGGGCTGATCGTCTCGGAGATCGTCAAGCGCTTCTACCTGACCATCGGCTTCGTCGCGCTGATCGGCCTCGTCGCGCTCGGCGCGACCTCGACCGACGGCATGATCCGCCGGCTCGGCAAGAACTGGCAGCGCCTGCACAATCTCGTCTATCCGATCGCGATCCTGGCGCTGCTGCATTTCGCGCTGCAATCCAAGATCGACGTTACCGAGCCGGTGCTGACGAGCGGATTGTTCGTCCTGCTGATGCTTTATCGTGGGCTCTATCGCTGGAAGCTGCCGGTCTCGGTCCCGGTGCTGGCGGGCACCGCGCTTCTCGCGGGACTGCTCACCGCCAGCCTGGAAGCCGGCTGGTATGCGGCGACGTCCGGCGTGTCGGCCTGGCTGGTCTTCCAGGCCAACGCCGACATCCTGACCTATCAGGACTATGCCTCGATCCGGCCGGCGCATTGGGTCGCGCTCGCCGGGCTTCTGGTCACGTTCGGCCATGGCTTGCGCGCCCGCAAGGCCCGCCCGCCGCGGCCGGCACGGCAGCCCGCGGCGGCGTGAGAAGAAAAACTTTCCAAGTTTCGACATCTTCCAGATGGAAAGGGTTTCCCCGTCCAGCACTCATGCTCTAACCCTATGACATGCCTGACGATCAGCACGCCCAGCCCACGGCCGATGTCGTAGAAGCCGAGTTGGCCTCGGAAGGCATCGGGCCAGCGCAGACCCGGGTCTCGCCCTTCGTCCCGCTGCAGCAGCCGATCTTCCGTGCCGTCTGGTTTGCCAGCCTCGCCTCGAATTTCGGCGGCCTGATCCAGGCCGTCGGCGCCTCCTGGATGATGGCTTCGATCTCACCCTCGGCCGAGATGGTGGCCCTGGTACAGTCCTCCACGACGCTGCCGGTGATGCTGTTCTCGCTCGCGGCCGGCGCCATCGCCGATAATTACGACCGGCGCAAGATTCTGCTGACCGCGCAGGTTTTCATGCTGCTGGTCTCCGTCGGGTTGGCGGTCTGTGCCTGGTTCGGCCTGATCAACCCCTGGCTCCTCCTGACCTTCACCTTCCTGATCGGCTGCGGCACCGCGCTCAACAATCCGGCTTGGCAATCCTCGGTCGGCGACATGGTGCCGCGCCGCGACGTGCCGGCGGCGGTCACGCTGAACAGCGTCGCCTTCAACATCGCCCGCAGCGTCGGCCCGGCCATCGGCGGCGCCATCGTCGCGGCCGCCGGCGCTGTCGCCGCCTTCGCCATCAACGCCTTCAGCTATATCCCGCTGCTCGTGGTGCTGGCGCGCTGGCAGCCGCCCAAGGTCGAGCGCCTCCTGCCGCGCGAGACGCTGCTGATCGCGATGAGCGCTGGCGTGCGCTATGTCGCGATGTCGCCGAACATCCGCGCCGTCATCCTGCGCGCGTTCGTCTATGGCTTCGGCGCCATCGTCGGGCTGGCGCTGCTGCCACTGATCGCCCGCGATCTCGTCCGGGGCGGGCCGCTCACCTATGGCGTTCTGCTCGGCGCGTTCGGCGCGGGGGCGGTGGCCGGCGCTTTCATGAGCGCGCGGCTGCGGCGTGCGATGAGCACCGAGGCTCTGGTTCGTTCCACCTTCTCCGCCTATGCCGTCGGCGTGATCTTCGTGGCGCTCAGCACCGCCATGCCGCTCGCCATGGTCGGGCTTTTCGTCTGCGGCGCCTGCTGGGTTCTGGCGCTCTCGACCTTCAACGCCACGGTCCAGCTTTCGGCGCCGCGCTGGGTCGTGGGCCGGGCGCTGGCGACCTACCAGATGGCGGCCTTCGGCGGCATGGCGACCGGCAGCTGGGCCTGGGGGCGCCTGGCGCAGCATTTCGGCGTCGAGAAGGCCCTGCTGATCTCTGCCGTCACGCTGCTGGCCGGCGCCGCGCTCGGCCTGCGCTATCGGCTGCCGCCGCTGGAAGCGCTCAATCTCGACCCGCTCAGCCGCTGGCGCGAACCGAAGGTCGCGGTCGACATCGAGCCGCGCTCCGGCCCGGTGATCGTGACGATCGAATACATCGTCAAGCCCGAGGACGTCGTCGCCTTCCTGACCGTGATGGCGGAACGGCGCCGCATCCGGCGCCGCGACGGCGCCCGGCACTGGACCCTGCTGCGCGACCTGACCGATCCGACGCTCTGGATCGAGCGCTACGACAGCCCGACCTGGGTCGAATATGTCCGGCAGAACCAGCGCGTCACCCAGGCCGATGCCGAGATCGGCGAGCGGGTGCGCGCGCTCCATAGCGGCCCGAATCCGCCGGTTGTTCACCGCATGATCGAGCGGCAGACCGCGTCCCTGCCGCAAGCGCTGACGGCGCGCCCGACCCTCGCCGACTCGCTCAACGACCCGGCGCGGCCGGCTTGAGCGGGATCGGTCTTCGCCGGCTCAACCGACGATCCAAAGACCGGCGAGCCCCACCATGCCGACGGTGATGCGCCACCAGGCGAAAGGGGCGAAGCCGCGCTTCGAGACGAAGTCGAGGAAGCTGCGAACCACGATCAGCGCCGAGAAGAAGGCCGCGACGAACCCCACCACGATCAGGATTCCGTCGTCGAAGGTCAGGAATTTGTAGCTCTTCAGCAAATCATAGGCGAAGGCGCCCGCCATGGTCGGCATGGCGAGAAAGAAGGAAAACTCGGCCGCCGCGCGCTTGCTGGCGCCGAGCAGCATGGCGCCGACGATGGTCGAGCCGGAGCGCGAGACGCCGGGGATCATCGCCAGGCACTGGATCAGGCCGATCTTGAAATACATCGGCAGCGGGAAGGCCGTGGCGTCGTTGTGCTTCTCCTGCAATTCGAGTTCGTCGACGACGAGCAGGATGAGGCCGCCGGCGATCAGCGTGCAGCAGACGATGAAGGGGTTGAACAGCACCGTCTTGATGAAGCCGTGCAGGATGGCACCGATGACCGCCGCCGGCAGGAAGGCGATCAGCACGCCGATGACGAAGCGCCGGGCGGACGGGTCCGTCGGCAGCCTCAGCGCGATATCGAGCAGGCGCCGGAAATAGACCAGCAGGATCGCCAGGATCGCGCCGAGCTGCACCAGCACCTCGAAGGTCTTTCCGTTCGACTCGAAGCCGAGGAAATGCCCCAGCAGCAGCAGGTGTCCTGTCGAGGATACGGGCAGGAACTCGGTCAGGCCCTCGACGATGCCGAGGACGAAAGCTTCGATCAGGTTCTGCATGCGGGAGCATCCTCGCGCGAATCAGACCGCGCCGCGTCGGCATCGATCATCGTCCCGTCGGCTTACGCCCAGGCCTTTGCAAATTGGTTACCACTTCGCCAAGGAGCCTGAGCAAATTGTAAGCTCCTGCATTGCGACGGGTTGTGACGCTTTTCAGGCATGATTATAGCAAGCCTCCGCCGCCTCCCGGTCGCTACGAGCCCGGCGGCCCTGCTTCCGTCGCATTTTGTCTGCTTCACAGTCCTCATGAGTGCCATGGCGACCCTGTACCACTACCCGCTATGCCCGCATTCGCGTTTCATCCGTCTCGCGCTGAGCGAGTTCGGCATGGAGGCCGAACTGGTCGAGGAGCGCGTCTGGGAGCGGCGACGAGAATTCATCGAGCTCAACACGGCGGGAACCACCCCCGTCTTTCAGGAGCAGAACGGGCTCGCCGTGCCCGGCGCAGGGCCGATCGCGGAGTATCTCGACGAGACCCGCGGGTTGGCCCTGGGCGATCGCCGCCTCCTGCCGGAAGGCCCGGGCGAACGCGTCGAGATCCGCCGCCTGCTCGACTGGTTCAATCTCAAGTTCCACGAGGAGATCACCGGCCCGCTCGTGCTGGAAAAGGTGATGAAGCGGTTCATGAGCCGCGACGAGGGCGGCGGCCCGCCGGAAATGAGCGCTATCCGCGCAGCGCGCGCCAATGTGCGCTATCATCTGCGCTATATTTCCTGGCTTCTGGCCAAGCGGAACTGGCTCGGGGGGGCTGAGCTGAGCTATGCCGATCTCGCGGCAGCGGCGCATCTGTCCTGCGTCGACTATCTCGGCGACGTGCCCTGGGAAGAGGATGAGGCGGCTCGCTCATGGTATGCGAGGATCAAGTCGAGACCGAGCTTCCGGCCGCTGCTGAGCGACCGCGTGCCCGGCATGGCTCCGAGCGCCCATTACGACAATCTGGATTTTTGAACGCCGAGAAGCTCAAGCGCGCCGTCGCCGAGCGCGCCCTGAGCGAGGGCTTCGCCGTGATGCGCGTCGCCTCGGCCGATGCCATTCCCGAAGCGCCGGAGCGTCTCGAAGCCTGGCTCGCCAGCGGCTATCAGGGCGAGATGGGCTGGATGGCGGAGCGCCGCGCCGAGCGCGCCGATCCGCGCCGCCTGTGGGGCGAGGTGCGCTCCGTCGTCATGCTCGGCATGAACTATGCCGGCGAAGGCGATCCCCTCGCCATGCTGGCTGAGCCCGACAAGGCGGCGATCTCGCTCTATGCGCGCCGGCGCGACTATCACGACGTCATCAAGGGCAAGCTGAAGAGCGTGGCGGGGTTGCTCGCCGCGCGCGGCGGCGCCGACGTCAAGGTCTTCGTCGATACCGCCCCCGTCATGGAGAAGCCGCTCGCACAGGCGGCCGGCCTCGGCTGGCAGGGCAAGCATACCGTTCTGGTCTCGCGCGAGCACGGCTCATGGCTGCTGCTCGGCGCGATCTACACCACGGCCGAACTGCCGGCCGATGCGGCCGAGCGCGACCATTGCGGCTCCTGCCGGCGCTGCCTCGACATCTGCCCGACCGAGGCCTTCCCGGCGCCCTATCAGCTCGATGCGCGGCGCTGCATCGCCTATCTCACCATCGAGCATGCCGGCCATATCGATGCGGCCTTGCGGCCCGGCATCGGCAACCGCGTCTTCGGCTGCGACGACTGCCTCGCCGTCTGCCCCTGGAACAAGTTCGCGCAGACAGCGCAGGAAACCCGCCTCGCCCTCAAGGGCGAGCTCGACGGGCTGGATCTCGCCGCGCTCGCCCGCCTCGACGATGCCGCGTTCCGCAGCCTCTTCGCCGGAACGCCGGTGAAGCGCACCGGCCGCGACCGCTTCCTGCGCAATGTGCTGATCGCCGTCGGCAATAGCGGCCGGACGGCGCTCGTCGAAAGCGCCCTGCCCCATCTCGCCGATCCCTCGCCGCTCGTCCGCGCCATGGCGGTCTGGGCGCTGGGCCGGCTCGACGCCGAACAAGCCGGCCAGCTCGCCCTTGAGCGACTCGCCGATGAAACCGACCCGCAGGTGCGTGCCGAATGGCGCGCGCTCATGCCCCAGACGGAAGACGCCGCATGAACATCCTGATCCTCGGCCTCGGCTATTCGGCCGGGTTCTTTGCGCGCGCCGCGCTGGCACGGGGCTGGGCGGTGACGGGCACCGTCCGCTCGGCCGAGAAGGCGGCCGAGCTCAGCCGCGAGGGTATCCGGACGCTGGTCTTCGGCGGTTTCGCGGTCTCGTCGGCACTCGCCAAGGCCGTGGCTGAAGCCGATGCCGTGCTGGTCTCGGTGCAGCCGGCGGAGGATGGCGACCCGGCGCTCGGCCCCTTGCGCGCGGCGCTGATGGCGGCGCCGAACCTGCGCTGGATCGGCTATCTCTCGACGATCGGCGTCTATGGCGACCAGGGCGGCGCCTGGATCGACGAAGCGACGCCGCCCGCACCGACCAATGCCCGTACCCGCCAGCGCGTCGAGATCGAGGAGGCCTGGCTTGAGCTCGGGCGCGACAGCGGCAAGCCGGTGCAGATCTTCCGCCTCTCCGGCATCTACGGCCCCGGCCGCAACGCCATCACCAAGCTGCGCGCCGGGACCGCGAACCGGCTGATCAAGCCGGGGCAGGTGTTCAACCGCATCCATGTCGACGACATCGCCGGCGTGCTGATGGCTTCGCTGGCCCAGCCGCGCCAGGGCGCGATCTATAACGTCACCGATGACGAACCCGGCCCGCCGCAGGATGTCATCACCTTCGCGGCGGATTTGACCGGCCTCACGCCGCCGCCCGAAATCCCGTTCGAGCAGGCGCAGCTCTCGCCGATGGCGGCAAGCTTCTATGGCGAGAGCAAGCGCGTCTCGAACGCGCTGGTGAAGCGGGAGTTCGGCTACGCCTTCCGCTACCCGACCTATCGCGAGGCGCTCCGCGCCCTGGCCGAAGCCGGCGAATAAGCCGGCTCAAGCGGCGTGGCGGGGTGTTTCGCCGCCATAATAGTCGGCGTAGCGCTTGTCGATCGCCGAGACGGGCAGGACGACGAGCACGTCGGTGGTGCCGAACTGGCGGTCGATGACGGCACCCGTGCCGAAACGCGCGCCGAGCCGCAGATAGCCCTTGATCAGCGGCGGCATCTGCTTGAGGGCGAGCTTGGCGTCGACCATCTCTGCCGGAAGCCGGTCCATGCCGACGAAATGCTCGGCATGCGCGGTCGCCGCCCAATCGCCCTCGGAGCGGGCCTGATGGTGCAGGAAGCTCAGCGGCAGTGCCAGCGCGTCGGGGTCGGTACCGTCGAAGGAGGCGCAGCCGAACATCGCATCGATGCGGTGATGCTGGAGATAGGCCCAGATGCCCGACCAAAGCAGCTCCACCGTCCGCTTGGTGCGGTAGGGCTTCAGCACGCAGGAGCGGCCGAGCTCCAGGAAACGCTGGCCTGGATGGCGCACGAGCAACGGCGCCAGATCGAACTCGCTCTGGGTGTAGAAGCCGCCCAGCCGCTCGGCAGCACTCTGGCGCATCAGCCGGTAAGTGCCGACGACCTTGGGCTTGATGCCGCCGAAGCGGCCGCGCGCCGCATGGTCGATGACCAGAAGGTGGTCGCAAGCCTTGTCGAAACGATCGGCATCGCGACGGAACATCCGCGACACCACGTCGGGCTTGGCCGACATCTCCTGATAGAAAACGCGGTAGCGCAGGCGCTGCGCGCGCCAGATCTCGCGCGGCCCCCGCGCCAGACGAACCTCGAGCGAGCCGATCCGGCCGAGCGTGCCCGAAAGCGGCGGCGCCTCGCCGGGCTCGGCCCCGAAACGGCGGATCGTTCCACCGGCAATCAGCCGCAGCGGGGCGAATGGGGAAAACCGCTTGCCGGCTGACAATCTTGAAGGCAGCGCGTTTTCGCTCTCAGAAACGTGCAATGCCATCGCGTCTCTTCCCTCAGCCGCCTTCGGCCTGCAGGTAGGCTTGCCCGGACGATCTTACAACTTAGCGACAAAACTGCGTCGAAGCGATGACCACGGTCAAGCCAAGCGGCTGCCGGCCGACGGCCGGGACAGGCGTTCCAGCCATCTCTGCAGCGCGGCGCGCTCCAGCGGCTTCGCCAGGCAATCATCCATTCCAGCCGCCAGGGCCGCCTCACGGTCGGCGGCCGCAACGTTCGCCGTCACGGCCACGACCGGCAGCCTGGCCACCCGGCCGAACCGGCGTTCGAGCGTGCGAACGGCACGGACACAATCGAGGCCGGTCATCACCGGCATGCGCACGTCCAGCAGGGCAAGCGACAGCGGCGAGGCGCTGCCGACAAAGCCGGCTTCGATCCGCTGCAGCGCTTCGCGCCCGTCACGCACCCAGATCGCCTTGCAGCCGAAACGTTCGAGCGTCCGGACCGCGAGGAGCGCGTTGATGTCGTTGTCTTCGGCCACGAGCACGGTCAGGCCCGCCCCCGGCAGGTCGCCTGCGGGCCCGGTCCCTGCCACGGCCTCAGCAGCCGCCGGCGCGCGCCGCGAAAGGCCGAAACCGAGTCGCTCATAGAGCGAACGAGCGCGCACGGGCTTGATGAGGAAGCCGGAGAAGCCGACCTCCTGTGGCAGGCCGAATGGCCGCCGCTCCGAGGGAGACAGCAGGATCAGGCAATCCCGGATTCCAGCAGTCGCTGACGCGGCAGCGAGTTCCTTCGCCGGGCGATCCCCGAGGGCATGATCGATCACCACGGCAACGGGCGGTCTCTCGCCGGTCAGGCTGTCGCGTGCCGTGTCGAGGCTTTCGGCCACGGAGACCGCCGCGCCGGTCGCCCGGATCGTCTCCGCCAGAAAACGCGCCGCGAAGGGCGCCGGCGAGACCACCAGCACATGCTGCTGCGGCCAGTGCGGAATCGCGGGGCGCACGGCATCGGCCGCCACCGCCAGCGGCAGGACGGCGCGGAAGGTCGCGCCCGCGCCCGGCCGGCTTTCCACCTGGATCTTGCCGCCCATCAGGGCAACCAGCCGCCGCACGATCGCGAGACCGAGTCCCGCCCCGGCCTGCCGCGTGCTGCCGTGATCGAGTTGCTCGAACTCGGCGAAAATGTCGTCGAGCCTCTCAGCCGGAATGCCGGGCCCGGTATCGGCGACCACGAATTCGATCTGCTCTCCGGTCAGGCGCAGGCTGAGGCCGACGCCGCCAACATCCGTGAACTTGACCGCGTTGCCGACCAGGTTCAGCAGAATCTGGCGCAGCCGGTCACGGTCGCCAACCAGCCGCGTCGGCAGATCGGGCGCGATATGGGCGGCGAGTTCGATGCCCTTCGCCTGCGCGCGCGGTGCCATCAACTCCGCCACGGTCTCGACAAGCTGGACGACATCGAACGGCTCCGCCGTGAGCTCGATCTTGCCCGCCTCGACCTTGGCAAGATCGAGAATGTCCTCGACCAGAACCAGCAGCGCCTCGCCGGAGGTTCGCAGCGCCGCGATATACGTCGCCTGCTCGGCATCGGGGCCGGTATCGGCGAGAAGATCGGCCATGCCGAGAATGCCGTTGAGCGGCGTGCGGAACTCGTGGCTGACCGTCGCGAGGAAACGCGACTTCGCCTCGCTTGCGGCCTCCGCCCGGGCACGCGCCTCGACAAGCGCGTCCTCTCCGGCGATGCGGGCGGTAATGTCGCGGCCGACGCGCTGGATCAAGGTACCGCCATCCGGCCCCGGGATCGCGGTCTCGACCCAGGAGATCCAGCGCTCGCCCTCATAGGTGGCGAGACATTCGTCGAAGCTGCGGGTCCCGCCCTCCAGCCATTGGGCCGGCCGGCTGGCAAGGAACGGCAGCTGCATCTTGCTGCCGACGATATCGACCTCGCTCACGCCGAACAGCGCGGCAAAGGCACTGTTTGCGTAGACGATGCGTGCGCCATCGCGCCTGACGATCAGATCGCCCTGGGCCTCGATCAGGCTGCGGTAGCGTTCCTCGCTGTCGGCGAGGCTCCAGAGCCGGTCGTTGAGCGTCTCGGTTTCGTGGGTGAGTCCGGCGACCTGCCGGCGCAGCCGATCGCGCTGCAACAGGAGATGCGCGACCACCACACACAGGGCGAACGCCGCCCCCCCGATGACGAGCCATGGCCAAGACGAAGAATCCATGCTCTTCGATCTAGCCGCCGTCCCTTGAAAAAGGCGCCTGGGAACCGCGTGGATTCTCCCGCCCGTCTTGACCGGCGGTTAACCGAGCCGGTCACGCCGCCTGGACGAGCGGCTCCCCGCGCGAGCGGTAGGACAATGCCTCCGCCAGATGCAGGCGCCCGACCTTGGCCTCCCCATCGAGATCGGCAAGCGTTCGGGCAACCTTCAGTACGCGATGATAGGCCCGCGCCGTCAGGCGCATCGCCTCGGCCGCATCACGCAGCAAGGCGAGGCCGGCATTGTCGGGGCGCGCGATCTCCTCCAGCACCGGCACGGGGCAGCCGGCATTGGTGGCGACGTGGCCCAAACCACGCTCGGCCAGCCCGAGCGCCTCGAAGCGCGCGCTTTGAAGCCTGCGCGCCGCCGCCACCCGCGCCGCCACGGTGGCCGAATCCTCGCCGCTGGACGGCAGGATGAGATCGGATGCCGTCACCGCCGGCACGTCGATCGTGAGATCGATTCGATCGAGCAGCGGCCCGGACAACCGCGCCTGATATTGCGCCATGCAGCGCTCGTTCGGCTGCCGCCGGCAGGCGAAGCCGGGCTCCGTCGCCTTGCCGCACCGGCACGGATTCATCGCCGCCACGAGCTGGAACCGGGCCGGGTAGGTGACGCGGTGATTGGCGCGGGAGATCAGCACGTCGCCGGTTTCCATCGGCTGGCGCAAGGCGTCCAGCACCTGCGGCTGGAACTCCGGGAACTCATCGAGGAAGAGCACGCCGCAATGCGCGAGAGAGACCTCGCCGGGCCTGGCATGGAGGCCGCCGCCGACGAGCGCCGCCATCGAGGCCGAATGATGCGGCGCGCGAAAGGGCCGGCGATCGGTCAGCGCCCCTTCGGCGAGATGGCCTGCGACCGAGAGCACCATCGACACTTCGAGCAATTCGCGCGGCGAGAGCGGCGGCAGGATCGACGGCAACCGGCTCGCCAGCATCGACTTGCCGGCACCGGGGGGACCATTCAGCAGCAGGTTGTGCCCGCCTGCGGCAGCGATCTCGAGCGCGCGACGCGCGCTCTCCTGCCCCTTGATGTCGAGCAGATCGGGCAAGATACCGCCCTGGCGCGCGACGGCCGGCTCGGGCCGCGCCATGACCTGCGTGCCCTTGAAATGATTGGCGAGCTGGATCAGGGATCGCGGCGCCAGGATGTCGATATCGGCGGCGGCCCAGGCCGCCTCGGGGCCGGAGGCGAACGGGCAGATCAGCCCCTGCCCCTTGCCATAGGCTGCCATCGCCGCAGGCAGGACGCCGGCCACCGGCGCGATGGAACCATCGAGCGCCAGTTCCCCGAGCACGACGTAGCCAGCGAGCGCATCGGGTGGAATGGCGCCGATCGCGGCCATCACCGCGAGCGCGATCGGCAGATCGTAATGGCTGCCTTCCTTGGGCAGATCGGCCGGAGCGAGATTGACCGTGATGCGCTTGGCCGGCAGGGCGAGCCCGGAGGCGATCAGGGCCGCCCGGACCCGCTCGCGGCTTTCGGCCACGGCCTTGTCCGGCAGCCCGACCAGAATGAAAGCGACGCCGCCGGCAGCGACCTGCACCTGAACATCGACGGCGCGTGCCTCGATGCCCTCGAACGCCACGGTCGCAACTCGCGTCACCATCTCGGCCCAGCCCCATTCCCCGTGGGAACGGTAACGGAGCTTCAGCCGACACGCAAGAACATATAGAGAACTTTGGTCTAAGTCGGAGCGCGGAGAGGCATGCGCCTCCCCGCACCCGATCGTCAGGCCTCGACGCCGAGCCCGATCTGGCAGGCGACGCCGGTGCCGCCCAGCCCGCAATAGCCGGCCGGATTCTTGGCGAGATATTGCTGGTGATAGTCTTCCGCGAAATAGAAAGCCGGAGCCTCGCGAATCTCGGTCGTAATCGGGCCATAGCCCTTGGCCGCCAGGGCCTTCTGGTAGTCTGCGCGGGACTGCTCGGCAGCCGCCTTCTGCTCGGCGTCATAGGTATAAATCGCCGAGCGATACTGGGTGCCGATGTCGCCGCCCTGACGCATGCCCTGTGTCGGGTCGTGATTCTCCCAGAAGATCCTGAGCAGATCCTCATAAGCGATCCTGGCCGGATCGTAGACGACCAGCACGACCTCGGTATGACCGGTCAGACCGCTGCAGGCCTCTTCATAGGTCGGATTCGGCGTAGTGCCGCCGGCGTATCCCGCCGCAGTCACCCAGATGCCCTCGCCGCTCTGCCAGAACTTGCGCTCGGCACCCCAGAAGCAGCCGAGTCCGAACAACGCCTTGCGGGTGCCCTGCGGATAGGGACCGGCCAGCGCGTGCCCGTTGACGAAATGGGTTTCGGCGGTGGGGATGGCGGCAGGGCGCCCCGGCAGGATTTCCGCCGCCGCCGGCATTTCGGTCTTCTTGCGCAAAGAGAACATTCATCGCTCCGTCGTTCGAGCCTCGGCGCCTATGTAGGCGTCCGGCAGCCTTTCGCACAGGGGGTGGCGCGGGACTGCGCCTTCACCGACGCGTGACGAAGCCGATCTGCGGCGCGGGGCTGCGCCCGAGCCAGAGCAGGGCTAAGCCGAGGAGAAGCGCGACCAGTGCCGTCGGCGCCCGCATCAGCGACAGCAACACCGGGTCCCAGAGCAGCGGATGAAGATTGCGCTCGACGGCGGGCTGAAGCAGCGCATAGCGCTCATGGACGAGCGAGGTCAGCGTCTCGCTCAAGGCGGTGAAGCGCAGGCCGGAATTGGCGATCGAACGGGCCCCGTCGATCACCAGCGCGATGAAACCGGCAGCGACGCTCAGATATCCGACCAGCCTGAGAAGAAACCGCACCGCCCGCTCCCGTCTGCGTCCGCCCCTGCCAGGGCAGCCCTGTCCGTGCACTGCACACCCCATCAGATGTGCCTACCCCGGCGCAGCAGCGCAACCGGCGAGGCATGATTTACCGGGATTGTGCAAAACGCTGCATCTCGGGCCTTGAAAGATGTCGGCGCCGCGGTCATAAGCAGCGCGCCGGACAGGTGGCCGAGTGGTTGAAGGCGCACGCCTGGAAAGTGTGTATACGGGAAACCGTATCGCGGGTTCGAATCCCGCCCTGTCCGCCATTCCTTCCGTATCATCGTGAGAAAAGCAGCAGGGCGTTGCGCCGTTCGACTGTCGCAGTTGTCGATGGTTCCCACTCTCTGCACGTCAAATCCCTCTGGGACGCCGCAAATCCAGAGTGAACGGAAACTCGGCGTTGAGTTCCTCCGGCGGAATGACCATAGGCCCCGGGCTATGACCGATCGCCTCGAAGCGGGCGAGCCGCCGCGCTTCCGCCTCATATGAATTCACGGGAGGCGTTTCATAGTTACGGCCGCCCGGATGGGCGACGTGGTAGACACAGCCACCGAGCGAGCGCCCCACCCAGTTGTCGACGATGTCGAAGGTCAGCGGCGAATGCACCGGAATCGTCGGGTGCAGGCCGGATGCAGGCTGCCACGCCTTGAAGCGCACGGCGGCGACGCTTGCGCCTGCACCGCCCACCCGTGCCAGCGGCAGGCGCCGGCCGTTGCAAGTCACCAGATGCCGTCCCGGGACGAGGCCCGTTGCCTTGACTTGCAACCGCTCGACCGAGGAATCGACATAGCGCACCGTGCCGCCGATCGCGCCCTCCTCACCCATTACATGCCAGGGCTCGAGCGCCTGCCGGATCTCGATTTCGACCCCGCCATGCTCGACCTTGCCGAAGAAGGGAAAACGGAATTCGGCCTGCGCCTCGAACCAGACCGGATCGAAGGCATAGCCGGCCCGGTTGAGGTCGGAGAGCACCTCGCGGAAATCCTGCCAGACAAGCTCCGGCAACATGAAGCGATCGTGCAGCGCCGTGCCCCAGCGCACCAGCTTGCCGTCCTGAGGCTCGCGCCAGAACCAGGCGATCAGCGCCCGCAGCAGCAGTTGCTGTGCGAGCGACATCCGTGAATCCGGCGGCATTTCAAAGCCGCGGAACTCCAAGAGCCCCAACCGTCCCGTTGGTCCGTCCGGCGAATAGAGCTTGTCGATGCAGATCTCGGTGCGGTGCGTATTGCCCGAGACGTCGACCAGCAGGTTTCGAAACAGCCGGTCTATCAGCCAAAGTGGGATCGAGGGCGCCCCCGGCCCCGGCACCTGCGCGAGGGCGATCTCGAGCTCGTAGAGCTGATCCTGCCGCGCTTCATCGATGCGAGGCGCCTGACTCGTCGGGCCGATGAACAACCCTGAAAACAGATAGGAGAGCGAAGGGTGCCGGTTCCAGTAGAGGACGAGGCTCTTGAGCAGGTCCGGCCGGCGCAGGAAGGGTGAATCGGGCGGGGTTACGCCCCCGAGCACGACATGGTTCCCGCCGCCAGTTCCGGTGTGCCGGCCGTCGACCATGAATTTCTCGGCGCAGAGCCGGGCCTGCCGCGCCTCTTCATAAACCCCCTGCGTAATCGAAACCGTCTCGCGCCAATCCGCCGCCGGGTGAATATTCACCTCGATCACACCGGGATCGGGCGTCACCTTGATGACATTGAGGCGCGGATCGAAGGGCGGCGCATATCCTTCGATATGAACCGGCAACCCCGTCTCCTGGGAAGCGGCCTCGATCGCGGCGACAAGGTCGAGATAATCCTCCAGACGCTCGACGGGCGGCAGGAAGACGCAGAGGACCTTGTCGCGGATCTCCAGGCTGAGCGCGGTACGCACGGCATCGCTGCCGATCTCCTGCTCCACCCGCTCCTGAAGGCCGGTCGCACCGTCATCGGACGCGATGGCCATCTGCAGCGGCGCTCCGAAGCGGGTCTCGGTCGCTGGCATGGACGGGCTTGCCACCCTTGGCACCGGACCGCCTTGTAACACGCCGGCCGGCGGCAGAGGCCCGCGCGGTTCCATCGGGTCCTGCGGGTGGATGTGCGGGTACTGCGCTTCCGGGACATGGGGAAGCGATCTGAGCGGCAGTCGGTAGCCGACCGGCGAATCGCCGGGTACGAGAAACAGCAAGCCGCGCCTCAGCCGCCATTTCTCCGAGCGCCAGCGGCGGTCGCTTGCCCCAGCCTGCCAGCGCTGGACGGGAATGACGAAGCCGCGCGGATTGCCCAAGCCGAGTTGGAAGACCTGCGCCATCCGTGCCCGCTCCTCCGGGTCGGACAGGCGGGAATCCAGCGGGTCGACATTGTCGGGAAGCTGCGCCTCCTTCAGCAGCCAGTGGCCGGTGTCCTCGTAAGCCGGCATGATGTAGTCGGCGCCGAAGCCGAGTTTCTGCGAAAGCTCGGCGGCGAGAGCTTCGGCATCCTCGATCGTGGCGCCGGATTCCGGCTCCCGATCGCCGCCGGCTTGGGCGCCGGGCTCGCGTGCGATGAGCGCGGGGTTGCGCCAGATCGGCTCGCCGTCCCGGCGCCAGTAAAGTGCGAAGGCCCAGCGCGGCAAGCTTTCGCCCGGATACCACTTGCCTTGTCCGTAATGCAGCATTCCACCCGGCGCGAAGCGCTCGCGCAGCCGGCGGATCAGGTCGTCGGCGCGGCCGCGCTTGGTCGGGCCGACGGCCGCGGTGTTCCATTCGGCGCCGGTCTGGTCGTCGATCGAGACGAAGGTCGGCTCGCCGCCCATGGTGAGCCGAACATCCTGGGCAGCGAGGTCTGCGTCGACCCGGTCACCGAGCGCGTCGAGTTCAGCCCAGGCTTCGTCGGAGAACGGCAAGGTGATGCGTGGGACTTCATGGACGCGCGTCACGTTCATCCGAAAATCGAAACTGGTCTCGGCATAGCTTGCCAAGCCGGAGATGGGAGCGGCGGACCGGTAATGCGGCGTCGCGGCCAGCGGCAGATGGCCCTCGCCGGTGAGCAGCCCCGAGGTGGGGTCGAGACCGATCCAACCGGCGCCCGGGATATAAACCTCCGCCCAGGCGTGGAGATCGGTAAAATCCTTGTCGGTGCCGCGCGGACCTTCCAGCGGGTCGATGTCGGCCTTCATTTGGATCAGGTAGCCGGAGACGAAGCGCGCGGCGAGACCGAGATGACGAAGGATCTGGACGAGCAACCAGCTCGTGTCGCGGCAGGAACCGGATTTGATGTCGAGCGTATGCTCCGGCTCCTGCACACCGGGCTCCAAACGGATGCCGTAGGTGATCATCCGCTGCAGGCGCGCGTTGAGATCGACGATGAAATTGACGGTGTTGGTCGCTCCGCGCGGGATCGTCGCGAGAAAGGCCTGCAGCAGCGGCCCAGCCGGCTCCTTGACGAGATAAGGCGCAAGCTCCTCCTGAAGCTCCGGCGGATATGCAAAGGGGAAGGACTCGGCGTCGGTCTCGACGAAGAAGTCGAAGGGATTGATGATCGAAAGCTCGGTGACGAGGTCGACTTCGACGCGAAATTCCCTGACGGGTTCGGGAAAGACGAAGCGCGCCAACCAGTTGCCGCTCGGATCCTGCTGCCAGTTCACGAAATGCTCGCTCGGCGTCACCTTGAGCGAATAGCTGCTGACGGTGGCCCGGCAATGTGGTGCCGGCCGCAATCGGACGATCTGGGGGCCGAGCGTGACCGGCCGGTCGTAACGATAATGCGTGACGTGATTCAGCGCGGCGATGATGGCCAAACAAGCCTCCCCCGGGTGCGGAGCCAGAAGCCCCTTTCTTGCGACGTTAGTCGGACCTTGCGGGCGCGCAAAGCGGCTCTCTGCGTAAGCCTGCGTCCGTCGCACGAAAGGTCTGTTCAATGATTGGGCAATTGACCTGAAGGCCCGCTCGCTCGCCACCCGATCCGGGGCTCGCTTGCGCAAAATGGCTCGACAATCGCATCAGCGGCCCACCAAGGACTGGATAAGAGATCATCTCAAGCCAAATTGGCGATGGCGGTGTCGTCACCCCGTCGAACAGTTGAATTCGGCCGATCGGCCGGTCCAGCTGCGATGCCGTGTCGAGCAGCCAAATCGGTCAACCGGCCAAAATCCCGGGATCTTGTTCCGGAACCACATCGCTCCTCTGCGGTTGTCGGTCTTTGACAGCACAAGGAGCTTCGATGGACATCCGGATCGGCTATCGCATCGAGATTGTCACGCAACAGCCGACCCCCGGATTGCTGCTTCTCGACCCTCATCCCATTCGGGACACGAGCATCGTAAGCCCACCCACGCCGCAGATCTCTTCACTGGTCGATGGAGCGCATGTGCCTGTGCGGGAATACATCGACAGGTTCGGAAACCGATGCCGCCGGCTCATCATCCCGCAGGGCGGCGCCCGTTTCACGAACGGCATGGTCTTGCGCGACCCGGGCACACCCGATCAGGTCGACGAGGCGGCGGCGGAGGTTTGGCCTGCGGATTTACCGGATGAG
The DNA here is from genome assembly GCA_930633495.1 of Hyphomicrobiales bacterium. Lineage (NCBI taxonomy): Bacteria > Pseudomonadati > Pseudomonadota > Alphaproteobacteria > Hyphomicrobiales > Hyphomicrobiales bacterium. The sequence goes on from CAKNFJ010000001.1 coordinate 1,821,231, forward strand.
GTCATCGAGTACACGTTATCGAGCCGCTATTGCGAGGTCGACGAATTGTCACCTACAGCGTGGTCGCTGTTCGGGAATTGCGCTCCCGGTTGGAACCGGGTCCAGCAAATCTGCAATTTCGTGCATGCGCAGCTCCGCTTCGACTACCAGTTCGCCAGAAGCACGCGCTCCGCGGCACAAGCCATGAATGAGCGCGTTGGCGTCTGCAGGGATTTTACGCACCTTGCCATCGCGCTGTGCCGCTGCATGAACATCCCGGCGCGCTATTGCAACGGCTTCCTGGGCGATATCGGGGTCCCGCCCGACCCCGCGCCAATGGACTACAACGCCTGGTTCGAAGCTTATCTTGGCGGCCGTTGGTACACATTCGATGCCCGTCACAACACGCCGCGCATCGGGCGGATCCTGGTGGCGCGGGGAAGAGATGCTGCAGACATTCCGATGATCCACACTTTTGGCCCGCACATGCTGCAGCGTTTCGAGATCTACACCGACGAGCTCAAGGCTTCCGCGGCCTAAACGACGCGAGCCGGCTCCGGGCCACGTCTCCCTCATCGGATTCGAAAGGCTGCACCGTGAGCTGACCTGACCCGAAGGCTGGGCTCGCCCGAGCTGCCGCGCCCTGCGGGCTTCAGCGGCAGAAATCGGCGCAGCCGGCGGCCCAGAACGGCGCCCCGGGCTCGACCGGCGGAACCGAGGGCCTCGGCTTGCGGCCGGGCAGCTCGCCGGGAACCGGCTTGACCGCTTCCCACCAGCCATGTGCGCATTGCGACCGATAGGCCATCTGGTCCGAGATCGACGTGCCCTCCCGTTCCAGCACGGCGTCGAGCGCCGCACAGGCTTCGCGCAACCGCCGGTCATGCACATCGTCCGGCGCATTGGCGTAGTCATGGAAGGCTTCCGTGAAAGCTTCCATCTCGCGGGCGATATGCGGCCAGTCGGCGCGTCCGAGATTCCAGGCGTCCATCCATTCGCGCACCACCGTCTCGACAGCCTCCGCCTTCGGCTTGTCCTTGACCTTGCGCGCCGTGGTCAGCATGTGGCGCATCAGTTCGGCGCGGGCATGCGCATGGCGGGCGCGCAGCGCCGCCTCCTGCATCTGCACGATGGCATCGGCGGCCTCCCGCTGCAGCGTTTCGACGAAATGCGGCATGGGGCGTTCCTTCAAGGCAAGGTGGCGAGGCGTTCGATCATCCGCTCGAACAGCTCATGGGCCTGCACGGCCGAGACGACATGGGCGTTGGGCGCGCGCTTGAGACGGCCGTTCCAGTCGATGGTGGTGCGGCCGCGCAAGGGGCCCTCGCCGGTCTCGACCGCGACGAAGCAATCGCGCCCGTCGAAGAGCTCCGGCCAGAGCAGCCAGGCGACGACGCAGGGGTCGTGCATCGGATGGCCGTCGCTGCCGAGTCCGCCGGGACGCGGACGCGTGAGCATGCCGTGGACGGCCTTGCCGGCGGCGTTGCCGAGGCCGCCGATGCGCTCGATCTGCGCATGGCTGGCGATCGCCTGCAGGGTGATGCCAAGGCCGAACATCACGATGGGGCGGCCGCAGCCGAAGATCACCGCCGCGGCATGCGGGTCGACATAGGCGTTGAACTCGGCGGCCGGTGTGATGTTGCCGAGCCCGATGGCCCCGCCCATCAGCACGATGCGCTTCACCTTCGGCAGGATGTCGGGGGCCAGCCGGAAGGCCAATCCGAGGTTGGTCAGCGGCCCGAGCGGGCAGAGCGTGATGCCGGCCTCCGGAGCGGCACGGCAGATATCGATGATCGCCTGCGCCGCATGGCCGGGCGCGGCTTCGCTTGCGGGGGTGGGAAGGTTTGCGCCTGCCAACCCGTCGGGTCCGCAGACGAATTCGGCGGTTTCGAGCGGGAGGACGAGCGGTCCTTCGGCACCGCGATGGACGGGGATGTCGCCGCGACGGGCGAGGTCGCGAATGCGCAGCGCGTTCGTCGTGGTCTGCGCGACGGATACGTTGCCGGCGACCGTGGTGATCGCCCTGAGATCGATCCGCTCGGCGCTGGCGAAGGCGAGCAGCAGGGCGACGGCATCGTCCTGGCCCGGATCGGTGTCGATGACGATGGCTTCGCGCATGGATCAGGCGGCCTTGGCATTGCCGGCCATGATCATATGGGCGATGTCGTCGGGCTGGAGGTCGCCGAGCGGCCGGTCGACATATTTGCGGCCCGCCCCCATGATGACGACGCGGTCGGCCAGCGCCACCACGTCGCGCATGTTGTGGCTGATCAGGATCACGGTGCGTCCGTCCGCCTTGAGCTTGCGGATGAGGTCGAGGACGAGCGCGCTCTCCTTGACGCCGAGCGCGGCGGTCGGTTCGTCCATGATGATGATCTCGGCATTCCAGCGCAGCGCGCGCGAGATCGCGACCGCCTGACGCTGGCCGCCGGAAAGCCGCTCGACGGGGCGCGTCATGTCGGTGACGGCGGCGGAGAGCTGCGAAAGATAGCGCTGCGATTCCGCGATCATCTTCTTCTTGTCGAGGATGCGCAGGAAGGGCAGCAACACCGGCCGCGTCAGTTCCGAGCCCATGAAGACGTTCTGGGCGATGGAGAGACGCGGCGCCAGCGCGAGGTCCTGGTAGATCGTCGCGACGCCATTCTCGAGCGCGTCATGCGGCGAGGCGAAGGTGACCGGCTTGCCGCGCAGGCTGATCGTTCCGCTCGTCGCCTCCTCGGCGCCCGAGATCACCTTGATCAGGCTCGACTTTCCGGCGCCGTTGTCGCCGCAAAGCGCCACGACCTCGCCCGGAAAGATGTCGAGATCGACATCGCGCACGGCGACGACGGGGCCGTAGCTCTTGCCGATGCCACGCAGCGAGAGGAGCGGTGTGGGTGTCATGGGCTGTCCCGGGTATTGCGGAGCGGCTTGCCGTCATTCTCGGGCGAAGCAGGGCTTCGACCCGAGAACCTCAGGACGAGAGGGTGCTGGTTTCCGTCATGCCCGGGGCAAGCCCGGGCATGGCGGCTGGCACGTCACTTCTTCAGGAACTGCTGGACGTTGTTCTTGTCGACCAGCACGGCGTCGGTGAAGAGATAGGGCCCGGAGGTGATGCTCTCCTTCGGCTTCTTGTCGACGACGATCGCCTGGATCGCATCCACCGCCTGCTTGCCCATTTCCTCGAAGGGCACGGCAACGGTCGCCATGAAGGTCGAGTTCGGGTCAGCGATGCGCTCGTAGCTCTCCTTGCCGCCGTCGACCGAGACGAGCGGGATCTGACCCTTCTTCACGCCCTGAGCCTGCAGCAGGTCGTCGATGATGTAGGCCTGCCCGTCGAAGGAAGCCCAGATGCCGTTGATCTTGCCCTGGTTCTGCAGCAGCAACGCCTGCATGCCGGCGCGGACATCGTCGCGCCAGCTCTGGGTGCGCGCCATCGAGAACTTACCGAGCTCCTTCACCGCCTGGTTTTCGGCGAGGACGGCATCGAGCAGCCTGCCGCGGATGCGCGAGGCGACGTTGAGATCGAAGCGGGCCGAGACGATGTTGCCCTGATAGCCGAGCTGGCCGAGCAGATAGAGCGCGGCGTCGGCACCGACCTTGTACTCGTTGGTCTGGATGTCGAAGAGCGCATGCGGGCTCGCGCCCGACTGCACGGTGATCACCGGGATCTTGGCGTCCTTCGCCGCCTTGAACTGGGCGTCGGCCTCGACCGGCTTGCCCATGGCGATGATGATGGCGTCGACCTTCTTGGCGATCAGCGCGTCGAACTGCTCGGCATGCTTCGGCAGCGCGCCTTCCGAGTTCAGCAGCGTGACGTTCCAGCCCTTGGCCTTGGCGGCGGCCGCCGCGGCGTTGGCGACGCGGGCGTGCGTCTCCGACGAAAACTGGAAGCCGACGATGCCGACCTCGAACGCGCTCGCCGACTGGCCGAGCGCGACGAGCGCGGCGGCGGCCAGCAGCATCTTCCTCAATCCAAATCCCTTGCCGAACATGTGAACTCTCCCCTCCAGTGTTGTTCTGTGCAGCCTTAGACCTTGAACGCCGCCTTCTTCATCGCGCTCGCCGAGAAAGCGACCGAGCCGATGATGATCGCGCCCAGCACGATGTCCTGAACGTAATAGGGCGCGCCGAGCAGCACCAAGCCGTTGCCGAGCACCTTGAGCACCAGCGCAGCAAACACCGTGCCGGGCACGTTGGGCTTGCCGGGATCGAACATCGTCATGCCGAGCAGCACCGCGGCGATGGCGTAGAGCAGGTAGTCGCCCGCCATGTTCGGCGCGGCCGAGGACAGGTTGGCGGCGAGCAGCATCGCCATGATGCCGGCGAAGATCCCGGCGAGCAGCAGGCCGATGCGCTTCATCCGGGCCGTGGCGATGCCAGCGAGGCGCGCGGCCTCATCCGCCTCGCCGGTCGCGACCATATGAGCGCCGGTCTTCGTCCATTTGACCAGGCCCCAGGCGAAGAGCGTGGCGCCAGCCATCCAGAGCACGAGATTGGGGATGCCGAATGAGTAGCCGCGGGCGAGCCCGGTGAAGCCGACCGGCCAGCGGCCGACGAAAGCGACGCCCTGGGTGATCATGAAGGCGAGGCCCTTGGCGATGGCGGCAGTGCCGAGCGTCATGATCAGCGAGGGGATGCGCAGCACGGTGACGCCGTAGCCGTTCAGCGAACCGAGCACGATGCCGACGCCGAGCGCGGCCGCCACGGCGACGGCCGGCGGATATTGCGCATGGACCATCCAGCCGCAGACGACGGCCGCGAGGCTCGCCATTTCCGCGACGGAGAGATCGAGCTCGGCCACGGTGAAGGCGAGCGCGAAACCGAGCGCCAGGATCGCGAGGAAGCTCGTATCCTTCAGGACGTTGATGATGTTGGTGGCGCTGGCGAAATTCGAAGCGAAGATCAGGAAGAAGAGGATCAACGCCAGCCCGGCGATCGCCGTGCCATAGCGTCCGATCAGCTCGCGCGGGTCGATGCGGCCCAACTCAGGCTCCCTTGGCTATGGGGCGGATCGGTGCGGGAATCCCGATGCCGCGGCGAACGAAGGTAGCGCCGGTCGGGAGCATGACGGGAACTCTTTGCATCGGGCTGTTCGCGGCTGGCATCGTCGGCATGAGAAGCGTTCTTACGAGGTCGGTTCCGGATTGACGAGACCGGGCAGCGCAGCCGCGCTCTGCGCCAGCGCCGCAAGCTCGGCCGAGATCGGTGCCAGCGCTGCCTCGCTGCGGCGATAGAGGGCGTAGAGCGCATCATAGGCAGGACGCCGGGCCGAATCGGGCTCGTAGCGTCGTGCCACCCCGGCAAGCGCATCCTGCGCGGCTTCCAGCGAGGCGAAGCGCCCGAGGCCGGTCCAGGCGATGATCGCGGCACCGAGCAGACCAGGCTCCCGGGCGCGGCCGACCGCGACCGGACGATTGCTCAGATCGGCCTTGATCTGGGCCCAGACCGGATTGGCTGCAGCCCCGCCGCCGAACCGGATTTCACCGACCGGAGCGCCGAGCGCCGCTTCCGCCCGCTCCAGCACGAGGCGGTTCAGGCAGGCGACACCCTCCAGCACGGCATAGGCCAGATCGGTCGCCCCGTGCTGGCGGCCGAGCCCGATGAAGGCGCCGCGCAGATTCGGGTTCCAGTAAGGCACGCGCTCGCCCTGCAGATAAGGCAGGAAGATCAGCGGTTGCGGATGGCGCCGGCCGGCGAGGAGGCGATCGATATTGTCCCCGACCCGTCCGGAGACGCCGAGCAGATCGATCAGCCAGGTCGCGGTGTCGGCGCCGTTCTGGCTCGGCCCGCCGAGATGCCAGAGCCCACCCCAGTCGATGGAGATGAGCCCCTCGGCCTCGGCCTGACGCGGATCGAGCACGCCGAGGACCTCCGTCGTGCCGGAGATGTTGTAGGCGTGGCCTGCCCGCAGCGCGCCGAGCCCGGCGACAGCCGCCCAGGTGTCGTTGCAGCCGCAGAAGACCGGGACGCCCGCGAGCCGGTCCAGGGGCGCCGGCAAGCCGGGCTGGATCGCTCCGACGATATCGCAAGGGCCGAGAATGGCCGGAACGATGCTGGCCGGAAGGCCGAGCGCGGCGAACGCCGTCCCGCTCTCGCCAGCCTCCATGCCGGCGATGAGACGCGCCATCGAGACGGGGTCGCTGGCCTGCCGGCCCGTCAGCCGGAAATTCAGATAGTCCTTGGGCTCCAGCACGCAGGCGAGGCTGCGGAACGCCTGCGCCTCCTCGCCGGCAAGCCAGGCGAGGCGCGCAAGTGGATGGAAGGCGTTGATGCGCGCCGCCTCCGGGTGACGGCCGAGCGTTCCGCGCAGGCGCTCCGCCGCCGCCGCCGAACGCGTGTCCTTCCAGGTCAGGGCCGGGCGCAGTTCCCGCCCATCCTCTCCGAGGAAGACCTGCGTGCGCGTTACACCGCAGATCGCGACGCCCTCGACGCGCCCGAAGAGCGCCGGCTCATCCCGGGAGAGCTGGCCCACGGCCTCCGTGAAAAGCGCCCACCACGCCCTGGCCTCCACCTCCGAGCGGCCGAGGTGATCGTCGAGCGTCGGACCGGCCAATGTGCATTCGGCCAGAGTCGCTCCGCTCGGGTCGATCAGCGCTGCCCGAAAGCTGCTGCCGCCGAGATCGCAGGCGAGCACTGCGCTCATGGCAAACGCGTTTCCGGCAACGCCGCGAGAGACGCCAACGCGCCCGCGATGGCTGCGCCCTGTGTCCCGCCGCGACCGGCGAGCAAGCGATGGGGAGAGATTTTCTTCAAAGGCTTGGAAGGCCCGATCCGTCGGCGGCTCCAAGAGCCTTCTCCGATTTGGGCCATCGTGGTCAAGCCGCTGCGATTTCGGCTCTAGCGACGCGGCCGAAAACGCCCTGTCGCGCGATGCCGCCTTCGCAAGGCCCCCTTGGGAAACACAATGAAACAATCCAGCAACATGCGTTCGGCACGGGGGAAACAGACGGGGCGTATCCGATGATCCGCATCACCATCGGAACACCATGTCGAATCTCGTTTCATCATCGCGCCACGCTTCCAGGAGCGTCGTTTTCTTCAACCCGGGATGGATCGCCGTTTCGGCGGTCGGCACTCTGTGGGCCGCGGCATTGCTTCTGCGCCTCTTCGGCGCCGACCCGATCGACAGCGTCACCGCCTGCCGCCACGCCTTCTACCGCGACCCGCTGATCGGGCAGGAGCGCAGCATCGGGCCGGCCCGCCTCGCGCCGGACGGCGCCATGACCTGCGCGGGCGTGACCTACCGCGCCACCGTGCGATGACGGCTGCACAGGAACCGCAGGTCCGATATGGTTGCGTTGCTTGAAATAACGGACATCCAAGTGAGTGCACCGGCACATATCCTGATCGTCGAGGACGACCGCGAAATCAGTACGCTGGTGGCGCGCTACCTGTCACAGAACGGCATGCGTGCCTCGACGGTGCGCGACGGGCGCGAGATGGACCGCGCCCTGCGGGACGGCCGCTTCGACCTGATCGTGCTCGACCTCAACCTGCCTGACGAGGACGGCCTGTCGATCTGCCGCCGGCTGCGCCCCACCATGGCCGTGCCGATCATCATGCTGACGGCCCGCAGCGAGGATGTGGACCGGATCATCGGCCTGGAGATGGGCGCCGACGACTATCTCGGCAAACCCTTCAACCCGCGCGAACTGCTGGCGCGCATCCGCGCCGTGATGCGCCGGCAGAGCGGCGGACAACCGGATGCGGCCGAGCCCCCCGGCTCCTTCGTCTTCCTCGGCTGGACGCTGAATGCGAACAATCGCGAGCTGACCAACCCGGATGATGTCCGGGTTGCCGTGACCGGAGCGGAATTCGACCTGCTCCGCGTGTTCTGCGAACGCCCGGGACGGGTGCTCTCGCGCGACATCCTGCTCGACCTGACGCAGGGCCGCACGGCCGCGCCCTATGAGCGCAGCATCGACATCCTGATCAGCCGCCTGCGCCAGAAGATCGAGCGCGAACCGCGCGAGCCGGAACTGATCAAGACGATCCGCTCGGGAGGCTACCTGTTCACCCCGGCCGTCGAGCGGCAATGACCCGGCTGCTTCGCCTGCCTGCCCGGATCGGCAGCCAGATCGCGCTTTTGGTGGTCGGCATCATCGGCCTTCTCTACCTGGTCCTCGCCGCGACGCTGATCCTGTATGCGCCGCGCAACAGGCCGGGCCCGCCCGCGCTCGAGACCGTGGCCGCGATCACGCGGCTCGTCGCGCAACTGCCGGTGGATACGCGGCCGAATGCCGTCGATGCGGCGAACAAGGCGGATCCGCGCTTCCGGTTCGCGCTGGGCCAGCCGGGACAGGCCGCCGCCCTGCAGGCGCCAGGGCATTTCGAGATCGATCCGCTGGCCCAGCGGCTCGGCAGCGGCTTTCGCGTCACCGCCAACCCGGCAGCCGGCGGCGGCGGGCCGCCTCGCCAGTTGTCGATCGTCTTTCCGGACGGCACGGGCCTGAATGTCGAGCTTGTGCCCGACGCGATGGGACCTCCGCCGCCAAGGCCGTTCTCCGTCCTGGTCATCGCCACGATCGTCCTCGTCGGCCTCAATGTCGGCGCCCTGACCATCTGGGCCTCGCGCGGCATCACGGCGCCGCTGGCGCGGTTCGCCTCGGCCGCCGAGGAGTTCTCGATCGATCGCGATCCGTCGCCCCTGCGTGAGGAGGGGCCGGTGGAAGTCCGCACCGCGGCGCGTGCCCTGAACCGGCTGAGGGACCGCATCCACGCGATGTTCGCGGATCGAACCCGCATGCTGGCTGCGATCAGCCACGACCTGCGCACGCCGATCACGCGCATGCGCCTGCGGGTCGAGTTTATCGAGGACGAGGCTCTCCGCGGACAGTTCACGCGCGACCTCCAGCACATGGACACCATGGTCCAGGGCGCCCTCTCCTATCTCCGCGACGCCAATCGCCGCGAGAAGCACGTCGCCGTCGATCTTTCGAGCCTGCTTCAGACCGTCGCCGACGAATTCAGCGACATGGGGCACGGCATCGGCTACAAGGGCCCGCGGCGCGTGGTCGTGAACGGCGATGCCCAGCAGCTCGAACGCGCCGTGACCAACCTCGCCGAGAACGCGGTGCGCTATGGCAAGGACGTCTCCATCCGCCTGCGCGAGGATGCCGAGACATTCCTGATCGAAGTTGCCGACGACGGTCCCGGCATTCCCGAAGGCGACCGGCATCGTCTGCTCGAACCCTTCATGCGCGGCGACGAGGCACGCGGGCGGATCGGATCGGAAGGCTTCGGCCTCGGTCTCGCCATCGCCCAGTCGATCGCGCTCGCCCATGGCGGCAGCCTGACACTGCACGACAACCATCCGCGCGGCCTGCTGGTCCGCATCGCCCTGCCGAGGCCGAAAGCCCCCTGACCTGTGGGCGCGCCGAGCGCGCCTACAACTTTCAACGGGCGCGAAACATTCGGCAACATTGGCGCCGGTTTTTCGCCCGACCCACCCATGACAGTCCCGGAGAACCGAACGGGACAGACATGTTTTCCATTGCCCGCCACCGACGCCGCTCAAGCACGCTGATCTCTTCCGCAACCGGAATCGGCCTGTTCATCCTACTCGGCGTGCCTGCCGTCGAGGCGCCGACAGCCCCGCGCCCGGATGTACCTGCCGTACAGCACGGCCCTTCCGGCAAGGTCGTCGACAGGTTGCCCGGCAACGCGCCGACGGCCGCGCATTTTGCCGAGCGCCTCGCCAGCGCCAGCTGGATGCAGACAGCCCCATTCGGCGCCGATATCGCGCTCGCCTCCGCAAGTTGGAGCGATGAGGGCACGGTGGGCGCAAGCACCGAGCCGGGGCCGGTTCGCGTCGCTGTATCGAAGCCGGCAACGCCCCCGTCGAAGTTGGCACGGGGAAGCGCGCGGCCGCATGGCGCAGCGCCGGTCGTCGCCGCGCTGCCGCCGTCGCGTCCAGCCTCGCTGCACCTGCCGCCGGCCGCCACGACGGTCGCGGCCGCGACGCAGGAACGACCCTCCGTCACCGCGCGGATGATCGCCTTCGTCGGCTCGCTCGCTTCGCTGGCACGGCCGCTGTGAGCCTGATCGCCTCCCCCGCCCGCCGGCCGGATTCCTCCGGCCGCGCGATCGGCCTGCCGGCCTTGGCCGGGCTTGCCGCTGCCGCACTGCTGCTGGCGGCGACATTCGGCTGGTTCGCCCATGCCGGGCTTGCGCGCGACGGCACGCCGCGCGCCTTCGACGGCTTCCAGCAGGTGCGGCTGAAAACCATCCAGGCGCAGCTCGATCAGGTCCGCGGCCCCTATGTCGTGGTACTCGGCGACTCGCATGCGGAGCGCCTCTATCTGCAGAGCCTCTGCGGATTGCCGGTGGTGAACGCCGGCCTTTCGGGTGCGACGCTGAGCGACGTGCTCGACCTCGTGCGTAAGATCACGCCGCCGCGCAAGGCGGCGACCGTTCTGCTATCGGTCGGCACCAACGATATCTGGGTGAAGCGCGCCCCCGAAACCGCCGAAGCCGAGAGCAGCTTTCGCAGCGGGCTCACAGCCCTGAAGCAAAGGCTGTCGGCGTGGAGCGAGCGTCGCGCCCTGATCGCCATCCCGCCAGTCGCCGACAAGGAAGAAGCCTTGTTTCCGCGTTCCGCAGCCACCCGCTATTCCGGCATGCTCGCGCAGTCGTGCGAAGCCGAACACTGCGCCTATTTCGACCTTTTCGGAGGGGCGGAAAGCGGTCCGGAGCGACGCTCTGCCTTCAGCGATGGCGTCCATCTGCGCGACTATGCCCGCTTCGTGCAAAGCCGGGAAACCGAGATCTGCCGCCGCCTCGGCCTCGCGCCGGAGAGGTGAGCCGGCAGCAGGAGCCTAGCGCGAAGCCAGCGCGAAGAAGTCAGGCGGCCCCATCTGTCCGCCCTTCAGAACGATATCGAGCCCGTCGAGATGGGGCGACATGCTGTGCGCCGCGCAGAGCGGAGCGCCCGCGACCATCGGCGCGCGATAGGACAGGCCCCAGATGTCGAGCGCCTCGATCGCGAGCGTGGCGGTGTCTCCACCGGCGACCAGCAGGCGCCCGACCCGGGCCTCGCTCATGACGTCGCGCAACAGATGCCCCGTGGCCTCCGCGACCGCACGCGGGTTGCCCGGCATTCCATCGGGCTCGGCCGTGACCAGCATGGCGTCGCCGGCCGAGAGCATGGCCAGCGCCTCGCGGCGCAACGCGGCAGCGTGGCCGGGCTCGGCCAGCAGGCGCCCCGGGTCGACCGTCAGCCGGCCGAAACCGTCGACCGCCTCGACCTGAGCGCGCGTGACCGGCGACAGGGAGCCGACGAGCGCCAGGACCGCGCCCTGCCGCTGCCGCCGCGCCGGCACGGCCTTCGCGTCCCTCGCGCCCCATGCGGCGGCGAGCCGCGCGACCGAGCTCGCTCCCACCATCAGCATCGGCGCCTGCGCGAGCGGAGCCCGCAGAAGCGCGGCGATGGTCGCCAGATCGCGGGATCGCGCCACATCGAACAGGACCGCGTCGGGGTTGCCGATGCGGGCTCGCGACAGAGCGTCCTCGCCATCCTCGTCATAGGCGCGGTAGTCGACGAGACCGACCCGGCCCAGCCCCTGCGCCGCGAGATGACGGCGCAGATCGGCCTCGCCCATCGGCGTGACCGGGTGCCGGCTCATCGTCGGATGGCGGTCGATGCGATGGACCTCGCCGCCCGCGCCGGCCGCCGCGAAGAGCTGCCCGAACAGGCAGTAGCGGCCGAGATTGGGCTGTCCGCCGATGATCGGCACCAGGGGATTCGGGAAATGGGGCCGCAAGGCCGCGACCGCCGCACCGATGCTGCCGACATGCGGCGCGCTGTCGAAGGTCGAGCAGCATTTATAGTGCATCAGCCGCACGCCGAGCCCGGCGAAGAAGCGCCCCGCCTCGTCGAGCACGGAGGTCATGCCGGCCGGCACCATGGAACGGGTCGCGCCGGCGATGCCGACCGCATCGAGCGCGCCGGCAGCGGCGAGCTGCCCGGCCGTGGGGATGCCGAGGAACAGCAGAGCCCTGAAGCCGCTCTCGGCCAGCGTGGCGAGCGTATCGGTGGCGCCGGTGAAATCGTCGCCATACCAGCCGTAATGCGGTGCCGGGCTCGCCATATCCGCCTCAACCCGCCTTGCCGCCGAAGAAATCGAGCGCCTGCTTCAGCTCCGGGTAGGTCGCCGCGGCCTCGCGAAGCGGCTTGCCGGCAGCGACGGCCTCCCAGGCCTGCCTGATGCTCGCGACGCCGGCCGCCGGCCCGCCGGGATGGGCGAGGATGCCGCCGCCCGCCATGAAGAGCAGATCGTCATGGCCGATCGCATCCCAGGTCGGCTGGGCGGTGCCGGCCCATTGCCCCGACGAGAAGGCCGGCAGGACGCGGTCGTCGATCCCCTCGGCGAGCGGAGTCACGCAATCGCGGGCCGAGGCGACCACCTCCTCGTCCTCCTGCGCGAATTTTCCCTGCAGGCCGTGGACATGCATGTGATCGACGCCGGCGAGCCGCCAGAGCGTCTGATAGGCCTGGAACGAGATGCCCAGCCACGGGTGGCGCGAGACGGCGCCATAACCGTTGCGGTGACCATGCAAAGCGAGATCGGTCGAGCGGCGCAGCGTCTCGATGCCGGAAAAACCGCACCAGTTCAGGCTCGCCATCACGCAGGAACCGCCCTCGCGCGCGACGAGATCGGCGTGGCGGCGCATCGCGTCCGTCTCGTCGGTGATGTTGAACGCGACCATGACGTGCTTGCCGGTCCGGTCCTGATGGCGCCGCACCGCCGCCATCACGGCCGGAACGCGCTCGGCCAGCGGGGCATGCGCCGGATCGGCGGAAATCTCGTCGTCCTTGATGAAGTCGAGGCCGGCGGCGCAGAGCTTCGCCACGAGATCGGCGGTGTCGGCGGGGCTCAGGCCGACATTGGGCTTGATGATCGAGCCAACCATCGGGCCGGAGGCCACGCCGGCCAGCCGGCGCGTACCCGCGATCCCCTGCCGCGGCAGCGGGAAGCCGGCGCGGTAGGACGCAGGCAGGGCCATGCCGTCCAGCCGCAGCCCCGTCACCTCCCCCAGATCGAAGAGATTGCCGGCGACGGTCGCGGCCAGCGTCGGCAGGTTCGTGCCGACATTGGCGATGGGGAAGGAAATGGTCACGCGCGCACGGCGCCACGGGCCGCTCACCCGCTTTCGCGCCAGCCAGGCATTGGGCAGGCTCGGTTCGGAGGCGCTTTCCAGCTCCTCGACGCGCAGCACCGCGGCGCGGGTCCGGCTGCGCAGTTCGTCGGTTTCGCCGGCGACGCGGGTGAAGGTGCCGCTCGACTGCTCGCCCGCCATGATCTCGGCGACCCGGGCCGGGTCGAGCGGCGTCTCGATGAGGTAGGTCGCTTCGAAGCGGTTCTCGGTCATCGGACGCATCCAGGTCGTTCATAGGGCGTCATTCTCGGGCTTGCCCCGAGAATCTCAGGACCAGAGAGCACTGGTTTCCGAGATGGCCGGGTCGAGCCCGGCCATGACGCGATGCAGTTATTGGCTCACGCCGCGGAAGCGGCGAGCTGGCTCAGATCCGGGAAGGGCCGCACCGGGTCCTTGCCGTCCCAGTTCTCCGACGCCTCGCGGATGAGACGGAACATCTCGCCCTTGGGGCCGGCGACCTCCGAGAGTTCGATCACCGTGCCCGGATGGTAATGCGTGTCGAAATAGACGAAGCGGCCGCGCTCGCCCACCTCCCCGCTCATGACCGGCTTGAAGCCCTCGGCCAGCAGGCGCTCCATGTCGGCGTCGTAATCCGCAGTCCAGTAGGCGACGTGCTGCAGGCCGGTCAGGCCCGCATCGGTGAAGTCCTTGTACATGGAGGGCACGTCGTTGCGGCACTGGATCAACTCGATCTGGAGCGGGCCGGAATTCGCCAGCGCCACCGAGTTATGCGGCTCGTAGGCCTCGCCCTTGTAGCGGTAGTTCCGGATCGGGACCTTCGGGTTGTAGAAGAAGGGTCCTACGCCCAACACGCGGCTCCAATAGTCCATCGCCGCCTCGATATCCGGGACGACATAGCCGGCCTGACGGATCTGGCCAAAGAAGCGGCTCATGGGCGTTGCTTTCTCGATGGTTCAGGAACGGAGGAAGCCGATGGAGATCCACGGCACGGCAGCGACGACGACGAGGCCGACGAGCAGGGCCAGGATGTAGCCCCAGATGTATTTCAGGCCTTCGTCGGGATTGATCTTGCTGATCGCGCAGGCACCGTAATAGCCGACGCCGAAGGGCGGGGCGAAGAGCCCGATGCCCATCGCGAAGATCACGACCATCGAGTAGTGGACCTCGTGCACGCCGACCTGCTTGGCGATCGGGAACACCAGCGGGCCGAACAGCACGATGGCGGGGATGCCCTCGAGCACGCTGCCCAGGATGGTGAAGGCGACGATCGAGATGCCGAGGAAGCCCCAGCTTCCGCCCGGCACCGCCGCCATCGCCTGGGCGAGGTCCCGCGAGAAGCCCGATTGCGTCAGGCCCCAGGCCATGGCGGTGGCGCAGCCGATGATGAAGATGATCGCCCCGGTCAGCGAGGCGGTCTCCACCAGCATCCTCGGCAGGCGGCGCCAGTCGAACTGGCGATAGAGCAGGATGCCGGCCAGAACCGCATAGGCGATGCCGATGGTCGAAACCTCGGTCGCGGTCGCGACACCCTCGACCACCGCGGCGCGGATGACGAAGGGCAGCGCGATGGCCGGCGCCGCGATCAAAGCGAGCTTGGCGATCTCGCGCCGGGAGAAGCGGGTGACTTCGCTGAGATCCTCGCCTCGGCAGCGCCACCAGACGACGAAGCAGAGCGCCACGCCCAGCACCACCGCCGGCAGCATGCCACCGGTGAACAGCGCCGCGATCGAGACGCCCGTCACCGAGCCGATGGTGATCAGCACGATCGAAGGCGGGATCGTCTCGGTCTGCGCGCCCGTCGCCGAAAGCAGGGCGACGAGGTCGCCGGGCTTGGCGCCGCGCTTCTGCATCTCGGGGAAGAGCACCGGCGCGATCGCGGCCATGTCGGCGATCTTCGAGCCCGAGATGCCGGAGACCAGATACATCGCCCCGACCAGCACATAGGACAGGCCACCGCGGACATGGCCGAGCAGGCTCGCCAGGAACTGGATCATGGCGCGCGCCATGCCGGTCATCTCGATCAGCGCGCCGAGGAAGATGAAGAGCGGCACGGCGAGCAGGATGAGATGGCTCATGCCCTCGTCGAGGCGGCCGACCATGACCAGCATCGGGGTCGAGGTGGTGAGCGACAGATAGCCGAAGGTGGCAAGCGCGAAGGAAAAGGCGATCGGCACGCCGGAGAAGACGTTGAGCGCGACGACGCCGACGAAGAAGACGATCAGGTTGAGCTTGCCGAGCGGCTTCAGCGCAGGCCCGGCGAACCAGAACAGCAGAACGAGCAGCGCCGTCAGCCCGATCGCCAGCAGGGCCGGCCGCAGCGAGCCGAAGCGCAGGAGCCGGCAGGCGGCGGCGATCAGCATCAGCCCGACGCCGATCGGGATCGCGGCGGCACGCCAGGCGTTGGTGATCTCCAGCGCCGGCGTGACGATGAAGCTCTCCTCCTCGGCATATTCGATGGCATGCGGGAGGATCAGCAGCAGGAAGGCGATCGAGGCCGTGATCGCGACCGCCTCCAGCAGCGCCCGCGTCTGCGGCGAGACGCGGCTGACCAGCCCCGTCATGCGCATGTGCTCGCCGCGCCTCAGCGCCACCACGGCCCCGAGCATCGACAGCCACAGGAACAGGATCGAGGCGAGCTCGTCCGACCAGACCAACGGTGCGTGGAAGACGTAGCGGGCCGCGACACCCGCGCCCAGGATGACGATCTCGACCAGCACCAGCACGGCCGCCACCGTCTCGACCGCGCCGCCGAGCAGGCGATCGAGATCGCCAACGAAACGGCCGAGGCCGGTCGCGGGCATGGGGGCAGCGGGGAGGGTCGCGCTCTGGACATCCATCGGTGCGTTTCCTGTCTTGGGCGTCGGGCGCCTTATAGGCCCGCCCGCGCGCCTCAGGCCAGCTTGCCGACGGCGCCTTCGAGCAGCCCCCAGGGCTCCTTGCCGAAGCGCTCCTGCCACTCCTTGTAGAAGCCCGACTCGCGCAGTTTGGCGCGGAAGGAGTCCGGGTCCGTCTTGTTGAAGTTCAGGCCCCGCGACTGCAGATCCGCCTGCACGGTCTCGTTCAGCTTCTTGATGTCGCCGCGCTGGGCGACGCCGGCATCGTTGATGGCGGAGGCGACGATCTTCTGAACGTCAGGCGGCAGGCCGCGCCAGGCGCGCCCATTGGCGATGAACCAGAAGCCGTCCCAGATATGGTTCGAGATCGCGCAGTTCTTCTGCACCTCATAGAGCTTCGCCACCTGGATGATCGGCAGCGGATTCTCCTGCGCATCGACCACGCGGGTCTGGAGCGCCGAATAGACCTCGGAGAACTGGAGGCTCGCCGGCGCCGCGTCGAGCGCCTTGAACATCGCGATCGAGAGCGGGCTCACCGGCACGCGGATCTTGAGGCCGGCCATGTCCTTGGCGGTCTCGATCGGCTTGCCCGACGTCGTCATCTGGCGGAAGCCGTTGTCCCACATCTTCTCGAAGGCGTAGAGATTGACCTTCTCGATCGCCTGGCGGACATGCGCGCCGACAGCGCCGTCCATCGCCTTCCAGACCTGATCGTAGTCGGAAAAGGCGAAGCCCACCGCATTGATCGCCGCGACCGGAACCAGCGTCGCGATGACCAGCGCCGAAGGCGTGAAAAAGGTGATGCCGCCGTTGCGGACCTGGCTCAGCATGTCGGTGTCGCCGCCGAGCTGATTGTTCGGGAAAATCTTGATCTCGACGCGGCCGTTCGTTTCCTTGGCGACACGGTTCGCCGCCTCCTGCGCCCGGATGTTGAGCGGGTGGCTGAGCGGCAGGTTGTTGCCGTATTTCAGCTCGATCTCGGCGGCGCGCGCGATCATCGGCGCGCCGATCGCCGGCAGGGCCGAGACGGCGGCAAAGCTGCGCAAGACGGTGCGGCGGGTCAAAGCACTCATATCGTCCTCCCTGTCGGCCGAAAGGCCTGCTCTTGGTCTTGTTGCGCGAACGATAGAAAGCGTGGATGATTGTCGTCAAACTCATTTACTGATGGTTTTTGATGGTTTTTAATACCCACCCCCGGGCAGCGCTCCCCGCCGGAAAGAGCGAGCATCGCCGGCGCCAGCTCGCGACCGTGGTCGATGTCGCGCGGCTCGCCGGCGTGTCCACGGCAACGGTGGACCGGGTCCTTAACCAGCGCAGCGGGGTCAGGCCGACGACGGTCGAGCGGGTGCTCAGGGCGGCGGCGGATGTCGGCTATGTGCTCGACGGCGCGCTGCCGGCCGGGGCGCTGAAGCCGTTGCGGCTCGCCTTTCTGCTGCCCGCGGGAAGCAACCGCTTCCTGGCCCGGCTCGGGCGCCTCGTCGTCGAGGCTCAGGAGCGCCTCGCCTCGTTCAACATGCGGGCGCGGGTCGACTACATCGACAGCTTCAAGCCCGAGCTGCTCGCGCAGCATCTGCGGCGCGTCGGGCGCGAGGTCGACGGCATCGCCTTCATGGCGCTGGAACATCCGACCGTGCGCGAGGCCGTCGACTGGCTCGCCGAGCGCGGCGTTCCGGCGGTGACGCTGATATCGGACGTCGCCAATACGAGGCGGGTCGCCTATGTCGGGCTGGACAACCGGGCCGCCGGCCGCACCGCGGGACAGCTCGTCGCGCGCTTCATCGGCCGGCGCCCGGCCAAGGTCGCGATGATCGCCGGCAGCCTGAGCTATCGCGCCCATGAGGAGCGCGAGATGGGCTTCCTCCACCTCTTCCAGGAACTCTTCCCGATGATCGAGGTGGTCGGCCTGCGCGAGGGCCATGACGAGGAGGCGCGCAACTATCGGCAGACCCGGATGCTGCTTGCGCAGCATCCGGACCTTGCCGGCATCTACAATATCGGTGGCGGCCCGGAGGGAATTGCGCGGGCCCTGAAGGAGGCCGGGCGGCAGGACGAGGTCGTCTTCGTCGGCCATGGGCTGACGCCGGAGACCCGCGCCCTGCTGGTCGACGGCGTCATGGATGCGGTGCTCAACCAGAACCCGCAGGCCGCGCTGATGGACTGCGTCTCGATCTTCACGAATATCCGGGCCGGCCGGCCCGCGCAGGAGGGCATCGCCCGCCCGAACATCGAGATCGTCCTGCGCGAAAATCTGCCCTGACGGCCTCAGGCGACGCGTCGGGTCGGGAAGCCCGGCCGCGATCCGGCGGCCGGGCTTCGTTGTCTCAGGCGATGTCGAAGCGGTCGAGGTTCATCACCTTGGTCCAGGCCGCGACGAAGTCCTTCACGAACTTCTCCTTCGCATCGGCGCTGGCATAGACCTCAGCAAGGGCGCGCAGGATCGAGTTCGAGCCGAAGACGAGATCGGCGCGGGTGCCGGTCCATTTCGCGGCGCCGGTCTTGCGATCGGTACCCTCGAACACGTCCTTGGCCTCGGAGACGGCCTTCCATTGCGTGCCCATGTCGAGCAGGTTGACGAAGAAGTCGTTCGTCAGCGCGCCCGGCCGGGCGGTGAGGACGCCATGCGTGCCGCCGTCGGCATTGATGTTGATGGCACGCAGTCCGCCGACCAGCACGGTCAGCTCCGGAGCGGTCAGGGTCAGGAGCTGAGCCTTGTCGATCAGCGCCGCCTCGGCCGCCACCTTCGCACCCGCCTTCTGGTAATTGCGGAAGCCGTCGGCCGCCGGCTCCATCACCTCGAAGGAATGGCTGTCGGTCTGCTCCTGCTTCGCGTCGGTGCGGCCCGGGGTGAACGGCACGCTGACATCATGGCCGGCAGCCTTCGCCGCCTGCTCGACACCGACATTGCCGGCCAGCACGATGAGATCGGCCAGCGAGATCTTCTGGTCGCCGTCGGCCTGCTTGTTGAACTGGCGGCGGATGCCGTCCAGCACCTCGACCACCCTGGCGAGCTGGGCCGGGCGGTTGACCTCCCAGTCCTTCTGCGGGCTCAGGCGGACGCGTGCGCCATTGGCGCCGCCGCGCTTGTCGCCCCCGCGGAAGGTCGAGGCCGAGGCCCAGGCGGTGCCGACCAGCTCGGAAACGGTCAGGCCGGAGGCCAGGATCTTCTCCTTGAGGGCGGCGATATCCGCCTTGCCGACCAGCGGATGATCGATGGCCGGCACGATGTCCTGCCAGATCAGCTCCTCCTTCGGCACTTCCGGGCCGAGATAGCGCGAGCGCGGGCCGAGATCGCGATGGGTCAGCTTGAACCAGGCGCGGGCGAAGGCCTCGGCGAAGGCTTGCGGATTCTCCAGGAAGCGGCGCGAGATCTTCTCGTAGATCGGATCGAAGCGCAGCGACAGGTCGGTCGTCAGCATCGTCGGCTTGTGCTTCTTGGCCGGATCATGGGCGTCGGGGATGACAGCCTCGGCGTCCTTCGCCTCCCACTGGATCGCGCCGCCGGGGCTGCGGGTCTGCACCCATTCGTACTTGAACAGGTTCTCGAAGAAGAAGTTACTCCACTGCGCCGGCGTCTGCGTCCAGGTGACCTCGATGCCGCTGCCCACCGCATCGGCGCCATGGCCGGTGCCGTAGTTGCTCGCCCAGCCGAGGCCCTGCGCCTCGAGCTCCGCACCCTCCGGATCCGGACCCTTGTGGGATTCCGGCGCGGCGCCGTGGGTCTTGCCGAAGGTGTGGCCGCCGCCGATCAGCGCGACGGTCTCCTCGTCGTTCATCGCCATGCGGGCGAAGGTCTCGCGGATGAAGTGCGCGGCCGAGAGCGGATCGCCGTTCGCGCCCGGACCTTCCGGGTTGACGTAGATCAGGCCCATCTCGGTGGCGCTCAGCGGCGCGTTGAATGTGTCGAGCGGACGGTGCGTCAGCCAGGCGGTCTCCGTGCCCCAGCTCACGTCATTGTCGGGTTCCCAGGTGTCCTCGCGGCCGGCGGCGAAGCCGAAGGTGCGGAAGCCCATAGTCTCCAGCGCGACGTTGCCGGTCAGAATCAGCAAATCGGCCCAGGAGATCTGCTGGCCGTATTTCTGCTTGATCGGCCAGAGCAGCCGCCGCGACTTGTCGATGTTCACATTGTCCGGCCAGCTGTTGAGCGGGGCGAAGCGCTGCTGGCCGCGACCGCCGCCGCCACGCCCGTCGGCGAGCCGGTAGGTACCGGCGGCATGCCAGGACATGCGGACAAATTGCGGGCCGTAATGGCCGAAATCGGCGGGCCACCAGTCCTGCGAGTCGGTCATCAGCTTGCGCAGGTCGTTCTTGAGCGCCTCGTAATCGAGCTTCTTGAACGCCTCACGATAGTTGAAGGCCTGATCCAGCGGGTCCGACTTGGACGAATGCTGGTTCAGGAGATCGACCGGCAGCTGGCTCGGCCACCAGTCGCGATTCTGCCTGCTGGCGCCGCCGCCATGGGTTACGGGGCACTTGCCCGTGCTGTCCTCGGTCTTCGCGTTCATGTCTCTCTCCAGAGCTGGACTTGGCGGAATCGGTAAATTCATCGGCAGGCGGGCGGTGCCTGCAGTGGTCGGCGAGGCGAACGCGCCTCAGGGAACCCGCTGGCTCGCTTCCAGCCGCGCTCCCATGACCCGGCGGAGCGCAGGCAAAGCCTCATCGACCTCCGCGGTGCGCCACGGTCCCGGCATCTGCATTCCCCTCGTCGCCACCAGCGTCTTAGCAAAGGCGTTTCATTATATTAATTCCGATTTTCTGATCGTCTCGATAAGCTGAAATTATGACAAACCTGACTTTCAAGCAGCTTCGCTATTTCGAAGCGCTGGCGCGGCTCGGACATTTCGGGCGTGCGGCCGAGGCCTGTGCGATCTCGCAACCCGCGCTCTCCATGCAGATCAAGGCGTTAGAGGAAGAGCTCGGCAGCGCGCTCTTCGAGAGAAGCAAGCGGCAGGTTCGCCTGACACGTTTCGGCGAGGAGGTCGCCCTGCGGGCCAGGGACATCATCCGCTCGCTCGACGAGCTGGAAGGCTATGCACGCGCCTCGCAAGGCCGGCTGGTCACACGGCTGCGCATCGGCGTGATACCGACGGTCTCGCCCTATCTGCTGCCGAGCCTCATCGGGGAACTCAACCGGATGCATGGCGGGCTCGACCTGCATGTCCGCGAAACGCTGACGCCCAGGCTCGTGCAGGAGCTGAACGAGGGACGGCTCGACATGGCCATCGTCGCGCTGCCGGTCTCGGAGCCGTCCCTGGCCGAGGTCGCGCTGTTCACGGAGAGCTTCGTCCTCGTCCGGCCGCGCGAAGACGAAGGCAAGGCGCCACCGGATCGGGATGCGCTGCAAGACATGCGATTGCTGCTGCTGGAAGAGGGGCACTGCTTTCGCGAGCAGGCCCTGTCGTTCTGCAACATGAAGCCGCGCGCCGCGCAGCCACGCGACCTGCTCGATGCCAGCTCCCTGTCGACGCTGGTCCAGATGGTCGACGCCGGCTTGGGCGTCACCCTGCTCCCCGAGATGGCCGTCGCGATCGAGACCCGTTCGGCCGCGGTCTCGATCGCGCGTTTCAAGGCACCCGAGCCGTCCCGCACCATCGGCATGGTCTGGCGCAAGACGAGCCCGCTCGCCAGACAGCTCCTCGCGATCTCCGAGGTGGTGCGCCAGTCGGCTGGCACCCTGCGCAAGACCCGGGATGTCTCCGCCCCGGCTCCGCTCGCCTGACGGCACTTCCCTAAGGCTATGGCAAGCGTGGCCGGCGGCGAGACGGCCTTATCTCACCGAAGGTTCAGGCGACCGCCGTCTCGTGGGGCTGGAGCTCCGCGATCGACGGAATACGCCCCTCGAACCAATAGGCGGCGGCGGCGCGCGACATCGCAGCGCCGTCATGGCCGATCCCCGGAACCGTCACCAGCTGCCAGTTGCATGGCACGCCCAGGCGCTCCGCCTCGGCACGGGCGAAATCGAGCATGAAATGCGCGCGCCCGTAACGGTGCGGGCCCTGCGCCAGCGCTTCGGCCTGCGCGGGCAGATTGGGATCATCCGTCGCGATGTCGCGATCGCCGGCGAAGATGATCATCGGATAGGCGAGCCAGCGCGCAACCGCGCTGCGGTCGAGGTCGAGGCCGCCGAGCCCTTCCGGAAAGCGCCGCTCGAATGTCGGCAGGGTGTACCAGCCGGGATTGGACGCCATCGCCGCAGCGAAGAGCTCACCGCCCTCGGTCGCCAGCATGCGGTGCACGAACTGACCGCCGGCCGAATGGCCGAAAATGCGGATGACCGGGCGGTCGATCATCCCGCCCGTGCGGAGCGCATCCAGCACGCGCTCCGGCACCGTGTAGAGCCATTGCTCGCGCGGTGCGATGGCGTCGTCGGCCAAGATGACGAGGCCGTTATTGTAGCCCTCGGCCTTCGGGAAATGCTCATCGGGGAAGGTCGGCGCGACGATCAGAAGGCCGTGCTTCTCGGCCGCGTCGATCCAGAAATCGCGGTAGTCGTCGCCGTTGCGCAGCATGCCATGCTGCACGACGATGACCGGATCATTCGGCTGGTGACGCGCCGGCCGGTAGAAATTCACGACCAGCGGCCGCTCCGGATGGCGGCGATCGACGAAGGGCAGCGCGCTGCGCCCGACCGGCGGGTTGAGGGTGGTGGTGGTCATGCGGCCTCCGGAGCCTTGTGCAAATGGCAAGCCGCGCTGCGGCCCGGCGCGATCTCGACCAGTTGAGGCCGGACCTCGCGGCACACCGGCATCGCCTGCTCGCAGCGCGGGTGGAAGGGACAGCCCGGCGGCGGCGCCAGTGGTGAGGGCAATTCGCCCTTGAGCGGCTGGAAGGCGCGCTTGCGCCGTGCCGCCGAGGGGATCGCCGCGATCAGCGCCGCGCTGTAGGGATGCGCCGGCTCGGCGAAAATCTCCGCCGCCGTGCCGATCTCGACGATGCGGCCGAGATACATGATCGCGACGCGGTCGCTGATATGGCGGACGAGGCCGAGATCATGGCTGACGAAGAGATAGGTCAGGCCATGGCGCTCGCGCACATCCATGAACAGGTTGATGACCTGCGCCTGGATCGAGACGTCGAGCGCCGAGACCGGCTCGTCGCAAACGAGGAAATCCGGCTTCACAGCGAGCGCCCGAGCGATGCCGATGCGCTGGCGCTGCCCGCCCGAGAACTGGTGCGGATAACGCTCGCGATAGGCGAGATCGAGCCCGACCTCGCTCAGCGCCTGGTCGACCGCCCCATCGATCTCGGCCTTGGGCAGCAGCTTGTGAACGCTCAAGGCTTCGCCGACGATGCGGCTCACCTTCATGCGCGGGTCGAGCGAAGCGTAAGGATCCTGGAAGATCATCTGGACCTTGAGCAGGAAATCGAGCCGCTCCTTGCCCTTCAGCCCCGCGACCGGCCGTTGCTCGTAGACGACTTCGCCCGCCGTCGGCTTCAGGATGCCGGTGACGACACGGGCGAGCGTGGACTTGCCGCAACCGGATTCACCGACGAGACCGAGCACCTCGCCGCGCTTCACGCTGAGATCGATGCCGTCGACGGCGCGCAGCACCGGCGCCGCCTTGCCCCGTCCGGTCGCCATCAGGATGCGTTCAGCAAGCGTCGGCTTGCGGCGGAAATGCTTGGTGATGCCCTTGAGCTCGATGATCGGGGCGCTGGTCTGGGCATTCATGCCGCTTCTCCCACCGGCACCGGGTTGTGGCAGCGGAAGCTGCGGGCGCCCTCGCCCGCGGCTTCAGGATCGCGCTCGGCGCAGACCGGCTGGACGCGCGGGCAGCGCGGGCGGAACGGACAGCCGCTCGGGCGGGCGTCGATGCGCGGCGCGACGCCGTCGATCTGGTTCAGGCGTGCGCCCGGCGCGACATTGGCGGCCGAGGAATTGAGCAGGCCGAGCGTATAGGGATGGCGCGGCGCGTCGAGCACCTCGTCAACTGGCCCGATCTCGACGACGCGGCCGGCATACATCACGGCCACCCGATCGGCGAGCTCGGCCACCACCGCGAGATCATGCGTGATCCAGAGCACGGCGGTGCCTGTCTCGCGGGCGAGCTTCTGCACCTCAAACAGGATCTGGCTCTGGATGGTGACGTCGAGAGCCGTCGTCGGTTCGTCGGCGATGATCAGGTCGGGCGCATTGAGCAGCGCGGTCGCGATCGCGACGCGCTGGCGCATGCCGCCCGAGAACTCGTGCGGGAACTGCTTCAGCCGCGCTTCCGGCGAGGAGATGCCGACGCGGGCCAGCGCTTTGGCGGCTTCGCCGAGCGCTTCCTCGCGGCTGCAATCGCGATGCTCCAGGATCGCCTCGCTCATCTGCTCGCCTATGCTGAGCACCGGGTTCAGCGTCATCAGCGGGTCCTGGAAGATCATGGCGATGCGGTCACCACGCAGGTCGCGCAACCGCTCCTCGGTCGCGGCGCGCAAATCCTCGCCGCCGAAGCTCACCGTGCCCGCGACGATCTCGCCGGGCGGATCGATCAGGCGCACCAGCGAGAAGCCGGTCACCGACTTGCCGGAGCCCGATTCGCCGACCAGTCCCAGCACCTCGCCGCGCGCGACGCTGAGATCGACGCCGTCGACGGCGGGCCAGGCACCGTCGAGCGCATGGAAAACGGTCCGCAAGCCGCGGACATCGAGCAAGGGATCACTCATGAGCGCACGTTGAAGCTGCGGCGCAGCCGGTCGCCGACGAGGTTGAGCGAGACGATCAGCAGAACCAGCGCAATGCCGGGGAAGACTGCGATCCAGTATTCGCCGGAGAGCAGGAACTCGAAGCCATTGGCGATGAGCAGGCCGAGCGAGGGCTGGGTCACCGGCACGCCGACGCCGAGGAAGGAGAGCGTGGCCTCCAGCGTGATCGCGCCGGCGATGCTGATCGAGGCGACGACCAGCACGGAGCCAACCGAATTGGGCAGCAGATGCGCGATCATGATGTGCCGCGTCGGCAGGCCGAAGTTCAGCGCCGCCTCGATATATTCCTTGCGCCGCTCGACCAGCGCGGAGGCACGCATCAACCGCGCATATTGCGCCCATTGCACCAGGATGATCGCGAGGATGACCTTGTCGACCCCGCGCCCGATCGAGGCGAGCAGCACGAGCGCGATCAGGATCGAGGGGAAGCCGAGCATGAAATCGACGATGCGCATGATCACGGCATCGACCACGCCGCCGAACTGCGCGGCGAGAAGCCCGGCCGAGATGCCGATGAAGAGCGCGCCCAGCGTCGCGGTGAGCCCGACCATCAGGCTGGTACGCAACCCGTAGAGGATGGCGCTCAGCATGTCGCGGCCCTGCGAATCCGTGCCCAGCCAATAGGTCATGCCGCTCATGCTGGCCGCGCCCGGCGGCAGGCGGTTGTCCATCACGCTGAGCGAAGCGAGATCGTGTGGGTTCTGCGGCGCGATGACCGGCGCGAGCAGAGCGAGCAGAACCATAATGCCGAGCAGGATCGCGGCCCCGCGCGTCGTCGGCCGGTTGCGGATGCGGCGCAGCACCTTCTCGCGGAGCGGCGTATCGGCATAGGCGGGGATGGGCGAGGCTTTCGCCTTGGCGCTCATGCCATCTCTCCCGTCAGCTTCACGCGCGGGTCGAGCGCGGCATAGAGGATGTCGACCAGGAAGTTCACGGTGACGAAGAGCAGCGTCGCCAGCAGCACATAGGCGACGACCACCGGCCGATCGAGCTGGTAGACCGAGTCGATCAGGAGCTTGCCCATGCCCGGCCAGGCGAAGACCGTCTCGGTGATCGTCGAGAAGGCGACAAGGCTGCCAAACTCGATGCCGACGACGGTGACGACCGGGATCAGGATGTTGCGCAGCACATGCCGGCCGACGACGCGGCGGGGCTTCACGCCCTTGGCGCGCGCGTATTTCACATAGTCCTGCGTCATCGCCTCGGTCGTGCCGGCGGCGACCAGCCGGATCATCAGCGCCATCTGGGGGATCGCGAGATTGATCGCCGGCAGGGCGAGATGCGCGAGCCCGTCTCGGGTCAGCAAGCTGGTCTGGATGCCGAATACCGAGACCGTCTCGCCGCGCCCGGCCGTGGGCAGCCAGCCGAGTACCACGGCGAAGAGCAGGATCAGCATCATGCCCTTCCAGAAGCTCGGCAGCGAGAAGCCCAGGATGGTGCTGCCCATGATGATGCGCGAGGGCCGGCTGTCCGGGTCGAGCCCGGCATAGAGCCCGAGCGGCAGGCCGGTGACGATGGCGAGCGTCATCGAGAGCAGGACGAGCTCGAAGGTCGCCGGCAGGCGCCCGAGGATGAGTTCGATCGCCGGCACGCCATGCACGAAGGAGCGGCCGAGATCGCCCTTCAGCGCATTGCCCATGAAGACGAAATATTGCTGCCAGACCGGCAGGTCGAGGCCCAGGCGCCGGATCAGCGCCTCGCGCTCGGCCGCGCTGGCCGAGGGCGAGACGAGCAGCTCGATCGGATCGCCGATGCCGTAGACGGCGAAGAACACCACGACCGAAACCGCGAGCAGCACGAGCACGCTCTGGATCAGTCGCTGCAGGACATAGGCGGTCATGAGGCTCGACCGGCTCCGCTCAATGGTTCACGGGCCGCCCTTCGCGGGCGGCCCGGCTTGTCGATGGCCTGTCGGCCGCCGGCTTACTTCGCCTTCGGCTTCACCGACATCGCCAGCATGAACTGGTCGGCACGGCCGGTGACGTCGAGGTTGGACTTGAAGGCCCAGATGCCGCTCTCGAAGTGCAGCGGGATGAAGGCGTTGTCGGCGAGGACGAGCTTGCCGGCTTCCTGCAACAGCGCCGCGCGCTTGTTGTCGTCGAGCGTGGTCACGGCCTCGCGGATTACCTTGTCGAACTGGTCGTTCTTGTAGCCGCCATAGTTCGAGCCGCCGAGCGTCTTGGTCTCGTTCGGGGTCGGCGGCCACTGGCGCAGGAAGGAGGCCGCCTCGCCGGTGCCTGAGCCCCAGCCGCCGATCGCCACCGAGAACTCCTTCTTGGCGCGGCGCGGGAAGTAGATCGCCCGCGTCATCGCATCGACCTCGGTCTTGATGCCGATCTGGGTCAGATATTGCGCGACGGCCTGGGTGATCTGGCTGTCGTTGATATAGCGGTCGTTCGTCGTCGACAGGGTGAGCTGGAAGCCCTTGGGATAGCCCGCCTCGGCGAGCAGCTTCTTCGCCTGCGCGGGGTCGTAGACCAGCTTCTCCGGATTCGGCTGCGTGCCGAACATGCCGGTCGGCAGGTACTGGTAGGCAGGCTCGGCAGCGCCGTCCATGAGGCGCTTGACGATGGCGTCGCGATCGATCGCGAGCGACATCGCCTTGCGCACCCGCGCATCCTTCAGCGGGTTCTTGCCGTCCTCGGACTTGACGAAGGGGCTCTGGTCGCGGGCGACGTCGAGCTGGAAATAGATCACGCGGGTCGAGGGGGTGATGACATGGCCGAAGCGCTTGTCGTCCTTGATCCGGCCGAGATCGCGCGCCGCCGGGTTCTCGATCACGTCATAGTCGCCGGCGAGCAGGCCGGCGAGGCGCGGGCCGGCATTGGTCACCGGCAGCAGGCGCACGGTTTCCCAGGGCTCGGCCTTGCCCCAATAGGTCGGGTTGCGCTCGAGCTCGATCGCCGACCCGCGCACATAGGACTTCAGCTTGTAAGGGCCGGTGCCGATGGCGAGCGTGCCGTCGTTGAAGCCGTTCACCGTCGGCCAGGGGCCGGTGACGCCGCAGTTCTTGGCGATGTCATAGCTGATCGGGCCGTGCTCGACGATTCCCGCCGAGAGGATGGGGAGCGCCGACAGCAGGTTCGGCAGCAGCGGCTCGGGATTGGTGGTGGTGATCACCAGCGTCTGCGGATCGGGTGTCTCGACCGAGGCGAAATTGCCGGTGACGTCGGCGAAGGAATCCGAGACCTTGGTCTCGTTCTTCAGGGTGCGGCAGAAGGTGAAGACCACGTCCTCGGCGGTGAACGGCTTGCCGTTCGAGAACTTCACACCCTCGCGCAGCTTGAAGGTCCAGCGATTCTTGCCGTCGTTCTCCCAGGACGCGGCGAGGCTCGGATGCAGCTTCTGCTTCTCGTCCTGGCTGACGAGCGAATCAAAGATATGCTGCGCCAGGGCATTGTTCGGAGTGAGATCATGATAGTGCGGATCGACGGCCGTCGGCTCGGACGCCAGAGCGATACGCAGGGTTTGGGCCGAGACCGCCGTGGCGGAGAGGCAGGTCGCGGCAAATGCCGCGACGAACAGGGATTGACGCATGGTGATATCCGCTCCCGCTTGTCGTTTTGACATGTTTATTTTCGTCCGGTAGCAAACATGAAAATTTTTGAACGTCAACCGGGCAGAGGCGCATGTCCCAGGGCCTGAAGCCGTCGACGGATCTTTCGAACCGGATCGCACAGATCTACCCCTCCCTGAGCAACGGCCACCGCCGGGCGGCCGATTTCGTGCTGCAGCACCCGCTCGACGTCGCGACGATGACCATCGAGGGGCTGGCCGAGGGCAGCGGCACCTCCAACGCCACGGTGACGCGTTTCGTCCGCACGCTCGGCTATGGCAGCTATGGCGAGTTCCGCGGCGCGCTTTCGGCGGCGCTGAAGTTCGCCCATGCCCCGGTCGACAACTTCGCCGGCGCCCGCTCCGCCGCCGGCTCGCCCTTCGCGACCTTCCAGGCGGCCCTCGCCGACCAGGCCGCCAATCTCCAGGCCGCCCGCGACGGGCTGACCGAGGAAGCCGTGACGCGAGCCGTCGCATTGCTGCTCAAGGCACCGCGCGTCGTGATCGCCGCCTCGGGCGCAAGCCACCACATCGCATCGTTCCTGGAGGACGGGCTGTCGCTCTATCTCGATGTCGATGTGGCTTTCGCCTCCGCCCGCACCGGGCCGGAACGGGCCGTCCGCCAGATGATGTCGGCTCGCCCGGACGATCTCGTGGTCGCGATCTCGGTTCCGCGCTATTCGCGCTCGACGCTGGACCTCGCGAACTTCGCCAAGAAGCGCGGCGCGAAGCTGCTGGCGTTGACGGACAGCCCGACCTCGCCACTCGCACCGATTGCGGACGTCACGCTCTTCGCCCCGGCACGCAGCCACCTCCTGCCGAATTCGCCGGGTGCCGTCTTTGCCCTGGCGGACGCGCTGATCGCGGCCGTCGCACGCGAGCGCCCCGATGCCGTGGAGGCCCTGAAGGAGCTGAGCGAAAGCTTGCTTTGGACGTTCCACTACTAACGGCCGCTGCATCGGCGCACAGGCCTGCGGCAGCGAAGCTGACGCAAGGCGCCCCTTCGCTGGCGAGTGCTTCCCATGGACGGGAAGAGCCCCTACCGTCCGCGGCGCGAGGCAGGGCGGTTGGTGCCGCCGGCCAGCGATCGACGACATCCGGCTCAGGAAGGCTTCCATGGCGCGCCATCACTTCGTTCCGACACGCTATTCGAACGTGATCGGCACCCTGCCGCCGGCTCTGGAGATCGCCAGCGGCGACAGCGTCGTGACCACCACGCTCGATGCCGCCGGCTTCGGCGGCGATGGCGCGCAGCATGCCCCGCGCGGCAACCCGATGACCGGGCCGTTCTTCATCACAGGCGCGGAGCCGGGCGACGCGCTGCTCGTCACCATCGAGCGGATGACGCCGAACCGGAAGACCGGCTGGACCTATTCGCCATTGGCGCCCGGCGTGCTCGATCCTGGCATGCTGCACGAGCTGCCGAAGCGCGAGCGCTACGAATGGGCGATCGACGCCGAGGCCGGCACGGTGAAGCTGCTCGAGCCCTCCGCCCGCATCAAGGACTGGAGCTTTCCGCTCGCGCCGATGCTCGGCTGTTTCGGTGTCGCGCCCGAGCGCGGACAGGCGATCTCGACCGCGACCAGCGGCGCCTATGGCGGCAATATGGACTACCGGCTGTTCGGGCCCGGCGCGACCATCGCCTTCCCGGTCTTCGTGGAGGGCGCGCTGTTCTTCCTCGGCGACGGCCATGCCTGCCAGGGCGATGGCGAGATCGCCGGCACCGGCGTCGAGACCTCGTTCGAGGTCGAATTCTCGGTGAAGCTCATCAAGAAGCTCGGCCTGCGCTGGCCGCGCTGCGAGACCGAAACCGACCTTCTGGTGATTGCCGCCGGTCGCCCGCTCGACCAGCCGCTGCAATTCGCCACGACGGAATTGCTGCGCTGGGTCGGCGAGGACCTGGGCGTCGATCCGACCGAGGCGAGCCATCTGCTCGGGCAAGCCGTGCGCTACGACATCGCCAATGTCTTCAACCCCGCCTATTGCGTCGCCGCCCGACTGGAGAAGACCGAGTTGATCCGACCGATGTCGCTCCTCGCCCGGGCTTGAGCTCGTTTCGCATCTTCCGAACACCGACCAAGAAGACCAACTATGTCCGAGAATATCGCCGCCCTGAAGGCCGAGCTGCTTCAGGCGATCGATCAGCGCCGCGACGAGATCGTCGCGTTGCTGCGCCGCTTCCTGCGCATCAAGAGCGTCAACCCGCCGGGCGATACGCGCGAGGCCGCGGCCTTCGTGCGCGAACTGCTCGACGCGGCCGGCGTGCCGCATCGCACCGAGGCCTTCGTGCCGGAGATGCCGAACATCATCAGCCGCTGGGAGGCCGGGAAGCCCGGTCGCCATCTCATGCTGAACGGCCATATGGACATCTTCCCGGTCACCAACGAGAAGCTCTGGGAAGCCGAGATCGTCGATGGCAGGATCATGGGCCGCGGCGCCTCCGACATGAAGACCGGGACGCTGGCCTCGATCCTGGCTTTCTGCCAGCTCTATCCTCACCGCGAAAAGCTCAACGGCGCGCTGTCGCTGACCGTGGTCTCGGACGAGCAGTCGGGCGGGCGCTACGGCACCAAGTTCCTGTTCGATGCGTTCGGTGCCGAGATGGAGGCCGATTGCTGCCTGAACGGCGAGCCGAGCGGCCTCGCCAATCTGCGCTTCACCGAGAAGGGCACGCTGCGCTTCTCGCTCTCGGCGAAGAGCATCGGCGGCCATGGCGGCTATGCCCATCGGGCGCGCAACCCGATCGCGGATGTGAGCCGGCTCGTGACCGCGATCTATGACCGCTACCATCTCAAGCTCGCTGAGCTGCCGCCCGAGATCGACGCGGTGCTGACCTCGCCAGAGACGATCGCGGCGGCCGATCTCAATCTCGGCAAGGGCGCGGGCGATGTCGCACGCCGCATCACCGTCAATGTCGGTATCCTGCAGGGCGGCCAGAAGGCGACGCAGATCCCGACGCATTGCATCGCCCATTTGGACATGCGCATCCCGATCGGCTCCGACCGCGACGCGATCCGCGCCGATCTCGAAAAGCTCGCACGCGAGGCCGGTTGCGAGATGGTCGTCAACGAGGACCACAGCTATCCGGCGAGCCTGACCGACCCGTTCAGCGAGATGGCCAACATCCTGCGCGGCAACATCCGCGAGCTGCTCGGCCATGACGCGCCGCCGGTGTCGAGCCTCGGCGGCACCGATACCCGCTACTGGCGCTGGCGCGGCGTGCCTGCGCTGATCTGCGGCCCATCGCCGATCAGCATGGGCACCGACGAGGAGCACGTCACCATCGACGAGGCCATCGCGGTGATGAAGCTGCATGTCGCCTGCGCGGTGGATTATCTCGGCTCGACCGGAGCGGTCCAGTAGCGCTCAAGCCTCAGGGACAGGCGCTTCGGCCGCGAGCAGGCCCTTGGCCTTCAGATCACGCCAGAGCGCGGCCGGGACCGGCCGCGCGACAAGGTCGAGATTGCGTGCGACCTCCTGCGGCGTCACGGCGCCGAGCACGATCGTCGCCACGGCCGGATGGACGGCGCAGAAGGCGAGCGCGGCCTGCGGCAGCGCCACGCCATGGCTGGCGCAGACCGCCTCGATCCGGGCGACGCGCACCAGCACCTCGGGCGGCGCCGGCTTGTAGTTGTAGAAGGCACCGGGTTTGGCGCCGGTCGCGAGGATGCCGGAGTTGAAGACGCCGGCCAGCATCACGGCGATCTTCTTCTCCAGCGCCAGCGGCAGGAATTCCGGCAGAGCGCCCTGCTCCAACAGCGAATAACGGCCGGCGAGCATCATCACGTCGAAATCGCCCGTGCGGGCGAAGCGAACGCACATCTGCGCCTCGTTGACGCCGACGCCGATCGCCTTGACCGCGCCGGACGCGCGCAGCTTCTCAAGGGCGCGATAGGCGCCGTCCATGGCCTCAGCGAAACGCTGCTCCATCCTGTCGCCATGGGTCCAGACGTCGACATCATGGATCAGCAGGATATCGATATGGTCGGTGCCGAGCCGGAGCAGCGACTGCTCGAAGGAGCGCATTGCGCCATCGTAGGAATAGTCGATCACCGCCGGGTGCGGCAGGCCGCCGGCATAGCCGGAGCCGTCGCGCTTCGGCTCGCCGGCCTGCATCCAGCGCCCGACCTTGGTCGAGACGATGACGCTCTCGCGCGGCACGCTGCGCAAGGCGGCGCCGATGCGATGCTCGGACAGGCCATGGCCATAGAGCGGCGAGGTGTCGACAAGGTTGATGCCGGCCGCAAGCGCGGCGCGAACCGTGTCCTGCGCCGTCACCTCGTCGAGATGGCCGTAGAGATCGCCGAGCGGCGCCCCGCCGAAGCCGATCAGGCTGGGCCGGAGGCCCGCGATCGGCCGTCCGCGCGGAACGGAATCCGAGGCCGGCCCGAATGGGGTGATATCAGCGCCGTTCGTCATCGCGGGTCCGCAAGGCAGGAGGGAGCGGCAGAGTTGCGGATCGCCCGAGGGCGCGCAAGCCCGCCCCCGCCTCAGGCCCCGACCTTGGCGAGCACGTCGGCGCGCAGGAAGCGCTCGATGAACAACATGAACAGCACCGAGGGCACGAGCAGGATCAGCGCCGTGATCGAGGCGACCTGATAATTCCCGCCCATCGCCGCGTTGTAGAGCAGGAGCGGCAAGGTGGTGACCTGCGGCACGCCGACGAAGAAGGTGCCGGTGAACTCGTCGAGCGATTCCAGGAAAACGAAGATACCGCTGGCGATGATGCCGGGTGCCGCCAAAGGCAGCGTCACCGAGAAGAAGGTCTTGAGGGGCGAGGCCCCGATATTGCGCGCGGCGAGTTCGAGATCCTTGTCGACGGCAGCGAAGGCCGCCGCTGCGATCCAGACGGAGTAGACGAGGCCATGCGCGGCATGGACGAGCACCACGGCGAAGACGGTGCCGTTGATGCCGATATTGTAGAAGACGCGGGCGACGTTGATGTAGATCGCGACCGAGGGAAAGGCCTGCGGCAGCAGGAAAAGCACCATGAAGAAGGCGCGCGCCGGCAGCTTCAATCGCGCCAGCGCATAGCCGGCGGGAATCGAGAGCGCGAGCGCGACGAGCACCGTCAGCACCGCGATCCAGACCGAGGTCGCGAGCGAGGCCATGGCGTCGCCGGTCGGGCGGAAGACCTGCTCCCAGTAGCGCGTGCCGTAGACGACCGGCAGCTTGTAGGGCGTGTACCAGCGCTCGGCGACCGACCAGAGCGCCAGATTGACCAGCGGCCCGATCAGGAAGAAGGCGAAGGCCGCGAGCGCGAAGGCCGCAAGGACCATGCGCAGGCCGGAGGCGACGCGGATCATGGCGTGTTCTCCTTCGCCATGCCCCGTTTGAGGTAGATGATCGCCGCCCCAGCCGAGATCAGATAGGTGATGACGCCGAGCGCATTGGCCGTGGCGTAGTCGCCATAGGCGTTGATGCGGAAGGCCATGTCGACGGTCAGCATGGTCGGCTGCGAGCCCGCCACCATCATCGGCACCGAGAGCACCGAGAGCATCGTCACGAAGGAGAGGACGAGCGCGACGAGGAGCTGCGGCATCACCTGCGGCAAAGCGAGTTCGATGAGGACGCGCATGCGCGAGGCGCCAAGATTGCGGCCGGCCTCCAGCGTGGCGCGATCAAGCGCGGCGAGCGCGCCGGCGAGCAACAGCGCGACGAAAGGCGTCTGCTTCCAGACGAAGGTCGCGATGATGCCGCGCCAGTCGAGGAAGCTCACCGCCTGCAACGGCTCCATCAGCCCGAGCGAGACGAAGGTGTTGTTCATCAGGCCGTTCTTGGCGAGGAAGGTGCGCATGCACTGCGCCGCGACGATGAAGGGGATGAAGAGCGGCCAACGATAGAGCGCCTTCAGCGTGCCGACGATCCAGCGGTTCTCGCCGAGCGTCAGCGTGCCGGCGATGATGATGGCGGCAAGCCCGGTGAAGAAGCAGGAGGCGAGCACGATGACGACGGTGAAGACGACGTCGCCGGAATAGAGTTCCCAGGCCTTGCCGAAGGCCTGCAGCGAGAAACCGCCCTCAGGCCCGGTGAAGGCCGAGATCAGCGAGAAGCAGAGCGGATAGAGGAACAGCGCCGCGACGAGCGCGAGACCGGGTGCGATCAGCAGCAAGGCGAGCTGGCGTTGGGAAAGGGACATTCTCGGTTCCGGCTAACCAATCGCGCTGGGCTGGAAGGGTCGTCATGGCCGGGCTTGACCCGGCCATCTCGGAAACCAGAGCGAGTTGGTCATGAGATCCTCGGGTCAAGCCCGAGGATGACGGAGGATGTGGCTCGGGATGACACGGCGTTTCCGCGCCATCCCGTCAGGCGAAGCTCAGTTCGCGACCTTCTTCTCGTAGCCCTCGAGGATGTCGTTGAAATAGGGCGCGATCGGGAAGGGCTTGCCGTTCTTGGCGAGCTCGGCCGGCGTCACGTCCGTGAAGAGCTTGTCCCAGGCGGCCTTGTCGAGCTTGCCTTCGAGGTTCTTGGCGTCGATTCCCGGATACCAGTTGAACTTCTTGACGATGCCGTCGGCCTGAACCTGCGGCGAGGTCGCGAGCGCGATGAAGGCTTCCGCCAGCTTCTTCTGGGCCGACTTCTCCGGCACGGCGTAATACATCGGCTGGCCGGGCATGCCGGGCGAGACGAGCTTCAGCTTCATGTTCGGCGGCAGCTTGCCGTCGGCCTGCCAGGAATAGAACATGTCGACCCAGACCGGGCCAATCGCGATCTCGCCGCGGTTGAGCATGTCGAGCGTGCCGGCATTGCCGGGGGTGATCACGGCGTTCTTGTTGAACTCCTTCAGCTCGGCGAAGGCCTTGTCCCAGTTCGCCTTGGTGGCGGCGTCATAGGGACCCTTCATCAGCTTGTCGGCGTCGCCGCCGAAGGCATAGACCCAGCCGGCGACGAAGGAGACGCCGGACATGCCGCCCTTGATGCCATTATAGCCGAACTGCTTGGGGTTCTTCTTGGCCCAGTCGGCTAGCTCGGCGAAGGTCGCCGGCGGCGTCTTCACCATGTCGGCGTTGTAGGCGAGCGCGGTCTGCGACTGGAACATCGGGATGACGAAGCCACCGACATCGGTGCCGAGCGCGTTCTTCGCATTGTCGCCGGTCGCGAGCTTCGCCGTGTCGACGTTGCCGGTGTACTTGTTCAGCAGCCCTTCCTTGACCATCTGGCCGGCGGCCTTCTGGTGGATGACGACCACGTCGAAATCGGTCGAGGCGGCGCCCTTCTGGGCGTCGAGCTTCTCATAGATCTTCTGCGAGCCGGAATCGCCCGGGCCGGTGCCGACCGAGACGACCTTCACGCCCGGATTGGCCTTCTCGAACATCGGCCCGAGATAGTCCTTGACGTAGTCGACCATGTTCTGGTCGCCGGCGGAGGCGACGTTGAGGGTCTGCGCGGATAGCGGCGATGCCACGATCAGCGCGGCGAGCGAGCAGGCAAGCGTGATGATGCGCATGTGTCTGACTCCCTGTCAGGCGGCGATCCCGGCCTCGGTCGCCGGGAAGATGTGAAGGCGCTGCAGCGGAATGCGCAGCCCGACCTTCGTTCCGAGTTCGTGACGGTCGGCATCGTCGACCGTGATCTGGCGGCCGGCGGCTTCGACCTTGTAGCGGTAGATGCCACCGGGATAGGCACGCGCGGCGATGGTGCCGGGGACGACGAGATCGCCGCCGGACGCTGCCGCGTCGAGTGCATCGAGGCTCGCGACGTCGTCGCGGAAATAGGCGAGCGCCTCGCCGGCCGGCAGCGCTGCCGCTTCCCCACCGGCGAGCGTGGCACGGGCGCCCCCGGCGTCGACGGAAGCTCGCCCTTCGCCGCGCTCGACACGCAGCGGCAGCACGTTCTCGGCGCCCATGAAATTGGCGACGAAGGCGCTGGCCGGGCGGTCATAGACCTCCTCCGGCGTGCCGACCTGCGCGATGTGGCCAGCTTGCATGATGACAAGCCGGTCGGCCATCGTCATGGCCTCCTCGCGATCATGGGTGACATGGACGGCGGTCAGCCCGAGCCGCTGCTGGATGGCTCGGATCTCGTGACGCATCACCATGCGGATCTTGGCGTCGAGATTGGAAAGCGGCTCGTCGAGCAGCAGGATGCCGGGATCGATCGCAAGCGCCCGGCCGAGCGCGACGCGCTGACGCTGGCCGCCGGACAGCGCCGTGACCTTGCGATCCTCATAGCCGGCAAGGCCGAGGAAATTCAACATCTCGCCGACCTTGGCGGCGATCTCGGCCTTGGATTTGCCGCGCAGCTTGAGGCCGTAGCCGATATTCTGGAGCACCGTCATGTGCGGCCAGAGCGCGTAGGACTGGAACACCATCGCCATGCCGCGCTTTTCCGGCGGCAGCCCAGCGACGTCTTTGCCGCCAACCATGATCGAACCGGACTCGACCGGAACGAAGCCCGAGAGCGAGCGCAGCAGCGTGGTCTTGCCGCAGCCGGAGGAGCCGAGGAGGGCCGTGAAGCTGCCGGGTGCGAAATCCAGATCGATGCCGTGCAGCACGCGCGTGCCGCCATAGGCGACCTTGAGACCGCGCACGCCAATGGCCGCGCCGCTGCCTGCTCTGGCTTGCGTTTCCGGCTGCAAGGCGCCTACTCCCCCGGTTCTGCTCTTATCGCCTAACAATGGAATATTTCTTCCACAATCGGCTCAGTTGAAATAAACGTTACGCACGGGGCGCAGTCTATGCAAGAGCTTTGTGAAACTCGGATGACAGCGCGGATTCATTCTCTCTGGCTGATGCCGGCGCCTTCCGACGAGGCGCTGCTGGCCGGCATCGTCGGCGACCTGTCGGGCCGTTTCGGTACGCCGCTCTTCACTCCGCATCTGACATTGCAGGGCGACACCGAGACGACGCCCGAGTTTCTGGAACAGGCGATCGCCGCAGCGGCCGGCGCGGTCGAGGCCTTCGCGGAGCCAGTCTCGCTCGTCGAAGGGAGCGATGCCTATTTCCGCTCGTTCTATGCCCGCTTCGCCGTCTCGCCGGCCCTGGCGAAACTGAAGCAGGCGCTCGACCCCGAGGGCTTGGCCAGCTTCATGCCGCATGTCTCGCTGCTCTACGGGCCGGTCGCGGCCGCCGCGAAGGCTGCGGCCATCGCCGAGATCGACACGCGCCTTGCCGGCCATTCCATTCGCTTCGACCGAATCGGCATCGTGACGTCGGGCCAGGACGTGCCGATCGCGGACTGGCGTGTCGTCGCAAGCGCCGCGCTGCGTTCGGCTTGAGCCTTACAGCTATTCCCCGGTCAGCTCGCGATTGCGGCGGCTCATCTCGTCACTGTAGCGCTTGATCGCATGCGCCTCGCTGAGGATGCCGACGAGGCGGCGGCTGTCGCGCTCCGCCACCACCGGCAAGGCCTCGCTCTCCGCCTCACCGAAGAGCTTCAGCGTATCGCGCACCGACATGTCGGCGAGCAGCATCCTGTCGGGATTGCGCAGCAAATGCCGCACCGTGCGTGGCGCGGGTTCGGCCGCCGCTTCCTCATCCAAAAGGCCCGTCAGGCTCGTTCGTCACATTCGCCCGCGGTCGCATATCGCCGCGGCCAGAACAAGACGACCCAGCCATGGCAGCCCCGCCCCTACCGCAAGGCGGCTAGGGGAATCCGCCTGAAAATAAACAGCCCTCATCCTGAGGAGCGAGCGCAAGCTCGCGTCTCGAAGGATGCTTCAGCAGGCTCCGTTAACATCTGGAACATCCTTCGAGACGCCGCTGCGCGGCTCCTCAGGATGAGGGCTCGACGGGATTGCACATACTACGCGACAGGCACCGACAGCCCCGTCTTCACCCGGTCCATCGCGACGAATGAGCGGAACTTGCGGATATTGGGATTGGCGAAGAACAGCCGCCGCGTCAGCGTCTCATAGGCGGCCATGCTCGGCACCAGAACGACCAGCATGAAGTCGACCTCGCCCGTGACGTAGTAGCATTGCTGCACCTCCGGCGCGGCGAGGAAGGCGGTCTTGGCGGCATCAATGTCGGGCGCGGTCTCGCTGACGAGCTCGACCTCGACGAACAGCGTGAGCGGATGACCGAGCGCTGCCGGATCGACGACCGCGACATTCGCCCTGATGACGCCGCTCGCCTCCATCCGGCGGATGCGGCGCTGCACGGCCGGCGCCGAGAGATTGACCCGCTCGCCGATCACCCGCTGCGGCGTGGTGTTATCCTGCTGGAGGATCGCGAGGATGGCGCGATCGAAGGCGTCGAGATCATGAGCGGCCGACTGGGGCATCGCGCGTCCTGAGAAACAAACTTGCATCTGACCGGCGCAAATCCAGCGCTCTTTTCATTGTTCTTGCAATATCCATTCACGAGCCAGCCCGCGAGGTCGTCATGTTCCTGTTGAACCACCATCCTGATTATCGCACCGCCCTCCACCCGGCCGATGTCGAGACGCTCGGCCCGGCCGGAGCGGATGCGATCGAGGCGCATCTCGCGCAACGCCAGAACCATGTCCCCACGCCGCTGGTCAGCCTGCCCGGCCTCGCGGCCGCGCTCGGGATCGGCGCCCTCTTCATCAAGGACGAGGGCCAGCGCCTCGGCCTCGGCAGCTTCAAGGCGCTGGGCGGCGCCTATGCCGTGATCCGGCTGGCGCTCGAGGCCGCTTCCACGAAGCTCGGCCGGCCCCTGAGCGATGCCGAGATGAACGACCCGGCGGTCCGCGCCGTCGCGTCCGGCATGACCTTCGCCTGCGCCACCGACGGCAATCACGGCCGCTCGGTTGCGCAGGGCGCCCAGCTGCTCGGCGCCCGGGCCGTCATCTTCGTGCATGGCGGCGTCAGCGACGAGCGCGTCGCGGCCATCGCCCGCTTCGGCGCGCAGATGATCCGCGTCGCCGGCACTTACGACGATTCCGTGGTCGAGGCGGCCCGCGTCGCGACCGAACGGGGCTGGACCATCGTCTCCGATACCTCCTGGGAGGGCTATGAGCGCATTCCCGGCCTGGTCATGCAGGGCTACACCGCCATTGCCCGCGAGGCCTTGGCGCAGA
This sequence comes from Hyphomicrobiales bacterium, assembly GCA_930633495.1. Classification (NCBI taxonomy): domain Bacteria; kingdom Pseudomonadati; phylum Pseudomonadota; class Alphaproteobacteria; order Hyphomicrobiales; species Hyphomicrobiales bacterium. The sequence goes on from CAKNFJ010000001.1 coordinate 1,860,365, forward strand.
TGCCGGCACCCCCGACCCATGTCCTCGTGCAGGCCGGCGTCGGCGGCATCGCGGCTGCGCTCGCCGCCCAGATGCAGACCCGCTTCGGCGCGGAACGCCCGTTCTTCGCCGTGGTCGAACCGTCGCGGGCAGCCTGCATCTTCGAAGCGGCGAAGCGGGGGAAACCGGGCAAGATCCCGCATGGCGCTCCGACCGTCATGGCGATGCTCGAATGCTACGATCCCTCGCCGCTGGCGCTGCGCGTGCTCTACCGTGCTGCCGATGCCTTCCTAACCGCCGAGGATTCCGATGCCGTCGAGGCGATGAACCGCCTCGCCCGGCCGGTCGGGGGCGACCCCGCCGTCGTCGCCGGTGAAAGCGGGGCCGCCGGTCTCGCCGGCCTCATCGCGGCGCTGCGCAGCCCGCAGGCACGCGCGGCACTCGGGCTCGACGACTCCTCCCGCGTCTTTCTCGTCAACACCGAGGGGGCGACCGATCCGGCGCGCTATACCGAGCTCGTCGGCCTCGATCCGGCCGACGTCGCGGCATGAGCGGCTGGCCCTTTCGCGACCGAACAAGCACCTGTCGCGGCGAGACCCGGGACGGCTCTGTGCCCGCCGCCATTGCCGGATGACCGGCTGACGTCGTAGCAGGGGCGCGCGGGCCGCCCGGGCCGCGCCGGAGGCCGCCCATGAAGCTTCGTCCCGATACACTGGCGATGACCGCCGTCCTCGCCATGCTGACAGCGCTCGGCCCGCTCTCGACCGATTTCTACCTGCCGTCCTTGCCCGAGATCGCGCGGGTGATGGACACGGACGTGGCCGGCGCCCAGGCGACGCTGTCGTCCTTCCTGTTCGGCTTCGCCGCCGGCCAGATCTTCTGGGGGCCGCTTTCGGACCGGCTCGGCCGCAAGCCCGTCCTGCTCACGGGCCTGAGCCTGTTCACGCTGGCGACGCTGGCCTGCGCGCTTGCGCCGTCGATCGAGGCCCTCACCATCGCGCGGGCCTTCCAGGCGCTCGGGGCCTCCGGGCCGATCGTGCTCGGGCGCGCGATGGTGCGTGACCTCTATGACGGGGTGCGCGCCGGCCGGGAGCTTGCGCGCATGGGCATGATCATGGGGCTCGTCCCCGCCATCGCGCCGGTGATCGGCGGCGTGCTGCAGGTCACGTTCGGCTGGCGCTCGACTTTCCTCGCCTCGCTCGCCTTCGGGCTCGTGTTGGCCGCGGTCATCGTCACGGTCATGCCGGAGACGCTGCGTGCGCGCTCGCCGCAACCGCTCTCGCCGCTCGCGATCTTCCGCGGCTTCGGCGTGCTGCTGCGCAACCGGGCCTTCCGCGTCTATGTCGCGCTTACCGCTTTCGCCTATGCCGGCCTTTTCGCCTTCATCTCCGGCTCGTCCTTCGTGCTGATCGGCATCTACGGGCTGACGCCGGTCGCCTACGGTTTCTCCTTCGGATTCGGCGTGCTCGGCTTCATTCTGGGCACGATCATCGCCCAGCACCTCGTCGGACGGCGCGGCATGGACGGCGTCATCGCCATCGGCGTCGCCTGCCTTGCGAGCGGCGGGCTGGCCATGCTCGTCTGCGTGCTCACCGGCTTCGGCGGAGCCGCCGGCGTCGTGGTGCCGATGGCGCTCTATGTCTGCGGCGTCGGGCTCACCATGCCACAGGCCCAGGCCTCGGCGATGATGCCGTTCCCCGATCGCGCCGGCGCGGCCTCCTCGTTCAACGGCCTGTGCCAGATGCTGCTCTCGGCCTGCGTCGGGCTCCTCGTCGGCCATCTGCTGAAGAACGGAGCCCTGCCGCTGCCGCTGGTGATGTCGGTGCTCGGCGTCGCCGCCCTCGTGCTGTTCCGGGCGACGCGGGGGATCCGGGCTGCTAAAGCCTGAATTCTCAGCCCCCGAACAGCCGCTCGAAGAAATTGCGCTCCTGCGGCGCCGGCTTGACCCAGGCGCGGTCCGAGCTCGCAGGCTGGGCCGGCGCCGCAGCGCCGGCATCGGCCACCGGCGCGCCGTCGCCGAAGATCGGCTTCGGCGCACCCTGCCAGAGGCCGCCGGGCAGCGGGATCGGCTGGGCGCCGGCATGGGCCGCCTTCATGTACTTGCCCCAGATCTCGCCGGGCAGGCCGGCGCCGGTGACGCGCTTCATCTTCGAATTGTCGTCGTTGCCGACCCAGACGGCCGTGACGAGCTTGGCTGTGAAGCCGACGAACCAGGCGTCGCCGTAGTCTTGCGTCGTGCCGGACTTGCCGCCGACCTGCCAGCCCGGGATGTTGAACTTGCTGCCGGTACCGCCGTTCATCACGCCGTTGAACATGGTGTTGATCATGGCGAGATATTGCGGCTGGATGACCGGGCCGAGACCCGCGGCCTTGCGGGCGTAAACGACCTTGCCGTTGGTCTGGCGCACCTCGCGGATGACATAGGGCAGCACCGACTGGCCGCCATTGGCGAACGTCGCGTAAGCGGCCGTCATCTCCAGCGGCGTCACCTCAGAGGTGCCGAGCGCCAGCGACAGGTTCGGCTGCAGGGCCGAGGTGATGCCGAGGCGCTGGGCGGTGCGGATGACCTCCTTGGGTGTCACCTCCTGAATCAGCCGAGCGGCGACCGTGTTGAGCGAATGCTGCATCGCAGTCGCCAGCGTCACCGGGCCACGATAGTTGCGCGAATAGTTCTCCGGTTCCCAGCCCTTGATCGAGACCGGGGCGTCGTCGCGGATGGTATCCGGCGTCATGCCCTTCTCGAGCGCGGTCAGATAGACGAAGGGCTTGAAGGAAGAGCCCGGCTGGCGCCGCGCCGCCGTGGCGCGGTTGAACTGGCTCTTGGTGTAGTCACGGCCACCGATCAGCGCGCGGATCGCGCCGTCCGGCGCGAGCGAAACGACCGCGCCCTGCGACGCGTTCAGCTTGGACCCCTGCGCAGAAAGCGCATCGACGAGCGTCGTCTCGGCCGAGCCCTGCAGCTTCGAATCGATCGTGGTGAGGACGGTGACATCGCCCTCGACCGCGCCGATGAAGTCGTCGAGCACGTCCATCACATAATCGGCGGCATAGTTGACCGAACCGGCCCCGACGCGCTCCGGCACCTCGGCGGGCGCGGTCAGCGCGGTCTTGGCCGCCTGCTGCGAGATGAAGCCCTGGTCGGCCATCGCGGCGATGACGAGCTGGGCCCGCTTCTCGGCCGCTTCGGGATTGCGGTTCGGCGCCAGCCGCGACGGGGCCTGGACCAGGCCCCCGAGCATCGCCGCCTCCGCGATCGTCACCGAACGCGCCGACTTGTTGAAGTAGCGCTGCGCCGCCGCCTCGACGCCATAGGCGCCCGAGCCGAAATAGACGCGGTTGAGATAGAGTTCGAGGATCTGGTCCTTGGTGTAGGTCCGCTCCAGCCAGAGCGCCAGAATCGCCTCCTGGATCTTGCGGGCGGCCGTGCGCTCCTGCGTCAGGAACAGGTTCTTGGCGAGTTGCTGCGTCAGGGTCGAGCCGCCCTGCGCCACACCGCGGCCGCGCAGATTGGTGACGAGCGCGCGGGTGATGCCGATCGGGTCGATGCCGAAATGCTCGTAGAAGCGCTTGTCCTCGATGGCGACGAAGGCCTTGGGCAGATAGGGCGGAATTTCGCCGATGGTAACGGTGCGCCCGCCGGTCTCGCCGCGATTGGCCAAGAGCGAGCCGTCGGCCGCGAGGATCGCGATGTTCGGCGGCCGCTTCGGCACGGTGAGCTGGTCGATCGGCGGCAGCTGCGAAGCGTGATAGGCGATGAAGCCGCCGAGACCGATGGCGCACCACAGGCCGAGCACCATCGTCCAGTAGAACAGCCCACCCAGGAACGAGCGGCGGCCACGGCGCCCGCGGCGCTTGCCGCCTCCCCCACTGCGCTTGTTGCGCACGGGCTGGCTGCGCGGCTGTGGACGCGGCGCAGCGCGATGGTGATGGAGCGGGCGATCGTCGTCGGAAAGGCGCATGTCGAAATCATCGCGACTTTCGTCGCTCCCATGATCGAAGGACGGCTCCCGCCGCTCGCCTCGTTTGATCCGGTCGTTCATCTGTCCCGTTTCGGTCGACACGCCGCTTCGCGATGCGGTCAGGTCACTGGGGATTCAAACATGGCGCTTTTAAGGGACGGTTAAGGGTGCAGTGCGGCAGGACGATCACAGCTGTCGCGCAAACGTGATCGAACTTGCAAACACGCAAACGAAAACGTCATGCACTGGGATGTTGCGCAAAATCATGCGGCTCGCCTAGAACCCGAAACTGCAACCTCCGACGATTGACCCATCCCTATTCCCAGACAAGGACATCGCATGCAGCTTCTGTCGCGCTTCCAGCCTTACACTCTCGCCCTCCTGCGCATCTTCGCCGCGCTGAGCTTCATCTCGCATGGCACGCAGAAACTGTTCGGCTTCCCGGCTGCGCCGTCCTGGGGCCTGCCCGCTGCGATGAGCCTGCCCTGGACCGCCGGCGTGCTGGAGATCGTCGGCGGCGCCCTCGTCCTCGTCGGCTTCTTCACCCGCCCGGCCGCCTTCGTCCTGTCGGGCATGATGGCCGTCGCCTACTGGATGGCCCATGGCTCGAAGGGCTTCTATCCGCTGCTGAACGGCGGCGAAGCGGCGATGCTGTTCTGCTTCATCTTCCTCTACATCGCCACGGCCGGCCCCGGCGCCTTCGCCCTCGATTCCCGCAAGAACTGAGGTTCGACAGCGCGGAAACAGAAAAGGCCCGCTTCCTTGTCGGAAGCGGGCCTTTTTCATGGCTGAAGCGCAGTGATCAGACGGCCGCCGAAATCCAGCGCGAGAGATCGCTCTTGGGCGCGGCACCGACCTTCTGCGAGGCGAGCTTGCCGTCCTTGAACAGCATTAGCGTCGGGATCGAGCGGATGCCGAACTGGGCCGGGATCTGCTGATTCTCGTCGACGTTCATCTTGACGATCTTGACCTTGCCGTTGAGCTCGGTCGCGATCTCCTCCAAAGCCGGGCCGATCATGCGGCAGGGACCGCACCATTCCGCCCAGAAATCCACCACGACCGGCTCGGACGACTTCAGCACGTCGGCCTCGAAGCTCTGATCGGTTACCTTGCTCGTTGCCATGACTGGCTGCCTTTCGGTTTCAACGGGCGGCAGAACCACCCTTCGCCAGCGAAGCTATGAACGCCGGCCGCCCGGGTCAAGGCGCGTGCGTTGCAGGGCAGAGGCGAGGTCGGTGCGTCACGGGCCGCTTGAAACCAGGCTCGCCCCGACATTGATCGCCATCGCCAGGATCGAGGTGTTGAAGACGAAAGCGAGGATCGAGTGCAGCAGCACGACGCCGCGCGCCTCGCGCGTGGTCACGCCGACGTCGGAGGTCTGCGAGGTGCAGCCGATCGTGTAGGCGAAATACAGGAAATCGACATAGTCGGGATCGGCTTCGCCGGGAAAATCGAGGCAGGGCTCCTTCCTGCCGCCACGGTAGTAGACGCCGGCATAATGCAGCGTGAAGAAGGCGTGCAGCAGCGCCCATGAGCACAGGATCGTGACGCCGCCCAGCGCCAGGTGGAGTCCCCGCTCGGCGGCCGGCACCGCGCCGATGCCGGTAAGCTGCACCACGATCGCGACGAGGCTCGCGCCGGCCGCCAGGCAGGCGATGATGAGGATGGCGAAAGCGCCCTCGTCCTGACGCTCGGCCCGCGCCCTGATCTCGTCGACCGACTCGGTGAACATGCTCGCGCCGAGCAGGCCCAGATAGAAGATCGCGCCCGCATCCCAGGCGACCAGGAAGCGCGTCGCCCAGCGCCAGTCGCTCGGCAACAGCGCGGCCAGCCCCGCCCCGGCCGCGAGCGCCGCCAGAAGGCGGGGGCGCAGCAGCAGGGATGGCAGGAGCTTCATGATCGGGACGATCCGCCGGAGGTGCCGAGGCTAGCCTCCGCAGCCGCGCCTGCCAAGGCGAGCAGCGCCGCGTCGAGCTGTGCTTGCGCCAGCTCGAAATGGGCGAGAGTCGCGGTGTAGACCACCAGCGCCCGGATCGCCCGGCCCGGATAGATCTCCCGCATCAGCGCGGCATAGGCGGCAAGCTGCGCCAGCGTCGACACGGGGATCGCATCGGCCCGTTCCGGGGGCCGGGCGGTCGTCTTGAAATCGGCGATGACGACGCTGTCGGGCAGGACGGCGAGACGATCGATTCGGCCCGAAACCGCGCGGACAGCTCCGTCCGGCAGATGGATGGCGCCGGCGACCGGCACCTCCGCCAGAGCTCCTTCGGCGAAAAGCGCGGCAAGGCCCGGCTGGTCCAGCAGGGCGAGCGCCTGCGATGCGATGCGCGCGCGGCGCTCCGGCGGCAGCGCCCCGCCCCGCGCCTGCGCCAACGCAGCGGCCGTGTCGGCGCGACGCTCGGCAGGCACGTCCGGGAGAAGCTGGAGCAGCAGATGCGCCAGCCGGCCCGCAGCAGCCGCCTCCGCCAGGAACGGCCCATCGCCCGGCCGCTCCTCTCCGTCGGCAGCCGACAGGGCGTTCGACGGCTTCAGCGGCGGCAAGGGCTCGGCCTCGCGGGAAACCGGCTTCGCCAGCCAGGCCGGCGGCGGCAGGGCCGGCTCGGCGCCACGGGCTTCGTCCTCTTCCTCCGCGAGGGCTGGTGGGGTAACGGAGAAGCGCAAGATCGCATCCTCGCCGGCGCCGATCTCGCGCAGGCCGGCCTCCGACTGCGCCAACCCTTCCGCGATCATCGCATACCAGCTTCCGGCCGGCGCCTCGCCCTTGGCCTGCGCGCCGCAGACGATCAGCCGATCCTCGGCGCGGGTCATGGCGACATAGAGCAGGCGATGATGCTCCTCGACCATCTGCGCGACGACGGTCGCCTTGGCGGCGGTGGTCGCCTGCGTATCCTCGGCGCTGGCAGGCGGCCAGATCGGGACGAGGCCGGCGCGCGGCGCCGGCACGGCGAGGATCTTCGGCAGGCGCTTGGCGCCGGGCTCGATGCCGAGATCGGCGAGGATGACGATCTTCGCCTCCAGCCCCTTCGAGCCATGGACGGTCATGACCCGGACCTCACCGGCGCTGGCCGAGAGATCGCGCTTCACATCGGCGGCGCTGCCGGTGACATGCTGGAGGAAGCCGGCCAGCGAGGGACCGTAGCGACGTTCGTGATCGAGCGCGGCGTTGAGGAAGGCGTCGAGCGCGTCGCCCGCCTCGGCACCGAGCCGGGCGATGGCCAGATTGCGCCCGCCGCCGGGGCCGAGCAGCCCGGCGAAGAAGCGGAACGGCCCGCTGCGGCCGGCTTCGCGCGCCCAGGCGACGAGCCTGGCTTCGGCGGCGGCATAGCGCGGCTCGCTCTCCGCAGCTTCCTGCAAGGCGGCCCGCAGCGAGCACTTGCGGCCGGGCGCGAGGCGCAGGAGATCGTCGTCGTCGAGGTCAAGCAGCGGCGTCTTCAGCGCCGTCGCGAGCGTCAGGTCGTCCTCGGGCAGCAGCAGCGCCCGGCCGAGCACGACGAGATCCTCCACGGCCGGGTGTTCGGCCAGCGTCAGCCGGTCGCGGCCGGTGACTGGCACGTCGGCATCCTTCAACGCCTTGACGATCGCCTCGAACAGCGCGCCGCGTTGGCGCAGCAGGATCATCACATCGCCAGCGGCAAAGGGATTGCCGCGATCGTCGCGGCGGTCGCGGTGCCAGCGCTGCAAGGTGCGGGCGATGCGCTCGGCGAGCTTCACCGTACCGCTGCGCCGCTCCGGGGCATCGACCGGCGTCGTCCAGGCGTCTGGCGGCTCGCCCGTGTCGTTGGCGGCCAGCGGCCAGAGATCGACCGTGCCGGGCGCGCTGCGGCGGACGGTGTCGTGCATCTCGGGCCGCGCCGCGCCGTCGAAGACGAGACCGCGCGCATGCTCCGGCAGGGCGAAGACCGCATCGACGGCCTGCATGATGTCCGGCGCCGAGCGGAAGGAGGTGTTGAGGCTGATCGCCTCGAAAGCGAGCGCAGCCGCCTCGATTCGCTGGCCGAGCGCGCGCCGCTCCTCGCCGAAGGCGGCCGGTGCCGCCCCCTGGAAGCCGTAGATCGACTGCTTCTCGTCACCGACGACGAAGATGGTGCGCGGCTTCGCGCGAAGATCGCCGCCGCTGGTGAACTCCTCCGCCAGCTTGCGCAGGATCGCCCATTGCGCCTCGCCGGTGTCCTGCGCCTCGTCGAGCAGGATGTGGTCGATGCCGGCATCGAGCTTGTAGAGCACCCAGGCGGCCTCGACCCGCTCCAGCAGCGAGCGCGTCCGCGCGATCAGGTCGCCATAATCAAGCAGCGAGCGCAGGCTCTTCTGGCGCTGATAGGAGGCGAGCATGCGCGTCACCAGCAAGGCGAGCGCAGCGCTGCGGTCGCGGATGGCGACGGCATTGAGCGCATCGGCCGCCCTCAACAGGCAGGTGGCGAGCGCCTCCAGCGTCGCGAGCAAGGCACCGTCGAAGGCGGAATTGCCCCGGCCGCGGACATTGACGTTGATCGTCCCTTCGGCGGTGATGAAGCCGCGCCGGCAGAAGGCGATCGGGTCCCCGTCATCCTGCCCGGCCAGCAGCGTGCGCAAGGTCGCGGCAAAGTCCTGCCGGGTCTTGCTGCCGGCTCCGAGCGCATCGACCAGCGCCGCCAGGTCGGGCAGCGCGGCAAGCTCCACCCGGAAAGCGGCCTTGACGGTATCGGCATCGAGATCAGGCGCGATGCCGAGGAAAGCGGCGATGCCGGCCAGTATCTCCCGCGGATCGCGGGCGCGGCCGTTCTCGTCGCTGAACAAGCTGCGCTGGCGCAGCGCCTCCTGCACCATGGTCTCGAACGAGTCCTGCGCCGCGAGCTGTGCCAGGAGATCGAGTGCCCTCGCCTCCGCCCCGTCCGGATTCGCGGCAACCAGCGCCAGCAAGTCGCGACGCGCCTCGCGCAGCATCTCGGCCTGGGCGAGATCGTCGGCCACCTCGAAGCGCGGCGGCACATTGGCCTCGAAAGGCGCCGCCTGCAGCACACGGGTGCAGAAGGCGTGGATCGTCTCGATACGCAGGCCGCCCGGCGTCTCCAGCGCCTCGGCAAAGAGGCGGCGGGCCTTGGCCCGCTCGGCCAGCGTCGGCGTGCGGCCGGTCAGCTCGGCCAACGTCCTGTCGAGCGCAGCCTCGTCCAGCGTCGCCCAGCTCCCCAGCGCCTTGAAGATGCGGTTCGCCATGTTGGCGGCGGCCGCCTTGGTATAGGTGATGCAGAGCATCCGGCTCGGCTGCACGCCGTCGAGCAGCAGGCGCAGCACACGGTTGACCAGCACATGGGTCTTGCCCGAGCCGGCATTGGCCGAGACCCAGGCGGAAAGGCCGGGATCGGCGGCCAGCGCCTGGCGCTGATTGGTCAGCGGCGGGACGATCCAGCCCGGCTTCACGCCTCGCCTCCCTCGTCACCACCGGGCGCCGCCGACCATTCCTTGACCCGCGCGAGATGGTCATAGGGGCTGGCATAGCGGATGTAGTCGGGCGCGCGCCTCGAGAGATAGGTCTCGCGGCCGGTGCGCAGCGCGTCGAGATGCTTGAGCAGGTTGTCGAGATGGCGGGCGGCGACATCGGCCAGCGGCTCGCCGTCGAAATCGAGCGGCTTGTCCTTGGCCCAACCCTTCGGGTCGTGGTGGAGCTTCATGTAGAGCAGCGCCTCGACCGGCATCGGGCCGCTCAGCCCCTTGAAGCCGGAGCGGGCCGCGAGTTCCGCCTCCAGCGTCAATTGCGGCGCGAAGCCCTTCTCGACCTGCGCCTTGCTCGGCGGTGCCCCGGTCTTGAAATCGACGATGCGCAGGGCCGGCTCGCGCGTCAGCTCGATGCGGTCGGCCCGGCCGCTCAGACGGAACTCGCTGCCGTCGCCGAGTTTGAAGCTCGCCCCGGTGAAGAGTTCCACGCCGATGCGGGCGATGCCGGGCCGCCTGCGTTCCTCCCAGCGGATGAAATGCCCGGCGGTGAGCAGGAAGCGCGGCCACCAGAAGGCACGCACCTCGGGTACGTCGGCATAATCGCGGAACAGCCTGTCGCCGATGGCGATCAATTGCCCGAGCGCATCGGCGGGCAATTGCTCGGGATAGGTCGTGGTGAAGCTCTCGACGATGTTGTGCAGCAGGCGGCCGCGATCCTGCGCCGTCGGGTCCTCGATCAGTTCGTCGAGCGCGTCGAGCTTCAGGATCTTGCGGGCGTAGATCTGGTAGGGATCGCGATAGAGCGTCTCGACCTCGGTGACGCTGAGCGAGAGCGGCTGTATCTCGCGCGGCGGGCGCGGTTTCGGCCGCCCGACCGGCCTGGCATCGGCCGGCGCGCTCAGCAGGGCCGCAAGCCCGCGCAGGCGCTCGCCATCGGCCCGCGCCCTGCTCCACGTCTCTTTCGGCGTCACCGCCTGCAGGCGCTGCCAGAAGCGCGAGGCGATGGTCTCGGCCTCGCCGACCTTGCGCGGCCGCGTCAGCGTGACCTCGCGCGCCATCAGCGCCTGGACGAAATCATGCGCGGTCTGGCCGATGCGACGTTCCGGCGGCGACAAGCCCAGTTCGGCGCGCATCGGCCGGTTGATGAAGGAATCGGTGGTGGTCTGCGGCGGCCAGACCGTCTCGTTGAGGCCGCCGAGCACGACATGGTCGGCTTCGAGCAGGCGCGCTTCGAGCAGGCCCCAGATCGCGACGCGCGGATGGCCGGGCGTCGCCCGCTTGACCGCGCGCTCGGCGAGCAGCCCGTCGAGGATCGCGACGAAATCCTGCGGCCGCCCGCCGGGCGGCATGACGTCCCGCGCCCCGGCAAGGTCGTCGAACAGCGCTGCCAGCGCCTCCCCGTCAGGTCCGACGAAGGCCAGCGGCGTGCCGGCCTCGGTGGTGCCGACCGCCGTGACGGCCGCCTGCGCGGCTGCGGCGACCGCCGCGAGCGAAGGTTCTTCGAGACACAGCGCTTCGAGCAAGGGCGCGCAGGCGGCTTCCAGCGCATGGAGCACGGCCGCTGCTGCGGCCGCATCCTCCCCCGTCAATCGCTTGCGGGGACCGGGCACATGCCCGCCCTCGCGCAGCGCATTCCATTGGCCGAGCGCGGCACGCAGCCCCGCCAGGCCCCGGCCCACCGCGTTGCCGCGCCAGCAGCCGATCTCAAGCGCCGCCGCGCCACGCGCCAGCGCCTCGCGGCTCAGGCCGAGCCGGCACAGCGGATGGGCGAAGAGCGGCACGAGCGAGGCCGGCGTCATCTGCGCCAGCGCTGCCTCCAGAATCAGCCGCAGCAGCGAGCCGGCCGGCCAGCGCCCCAGCGGCTGGCCTGCGGAATCGTCGACCTCGACGCCCCAGCGTGCCAGCTCGACCGCGACGCGCTCGGCGAGGCCGCGATCCGGCGTCACCAGCGCGGCTCGTGCCTGCGGCCGCTCCAGCGTCTCGCGCAACGCGATGGCGACCGCCAGCGCCTCCTCGCGCTCATCCGCCACCTCGACGATGCGGAGCCCGGCAAAGCCCGCCTCCGCCGCGCCGGCCGCGAAGCGCTGACCGAGGCCGGCCCAGAGCTCCGTCACCGAGGCCGGCAGCATCGCCTCGCGCAGCAGCGCGCCTCGCGCCTGACGCGCCGCATCGGGCGCCGCGAGTTCGCGCACATCGTCACGCTGCGCACCGAGCGTCTCCATGAGGTGATGGAGCGCCGCCTGTGGATGCGACGGCGCGAGCTCCTTCGCGATGGCTCTCCAGGCCGGCTCGCCCAGGCTCCGATCGATGCCGGGCAGCACGACCGCGCCATTGGGAAGCCGAGCGATGGCCGAGAGCAGCCGCGCCGTGGCCGGCACCGTGCCAGTCGAGCCCGCGGCGATGATCGGCCCCTTCGCTCCGCCGCCCAGCAGCCGTTCGCGCTCCGCCGCCAGCATGCGGTTGCGGAACTCGGCCGGGTCGAGCGCGCCCTGCTCGGAGAGGATCTGCGGCCAGGCCTCGCCGAGAATGGCGAGGAAGCTGGCGTTGAGCTGCCAGACCCTGTCGAAGCGGGCGGCGTCGAGCGTCGCCAGCTTCTCCACCGGCACGCCTTCGGTCTGCATCTGGTCGAGCAGGGCCGCGAGGTCTCCGGCGAGCCCATAGGCCTCGGCCAGCGTCGCCGGCACCAGCGACGGTTCGGACGGATCGAGCCTGAGATGGCTGCGGTTGGCGCTGCGCCCCCAGGCATCGACGAGCCGGGTCAGCAGCATGCGGCGCTGCAGCGGCTCGACGGGTGCGAGGCGCGCTCCCATCCAGGCACCGGAGCCGATCAGCGCCGTCTCGGCCTCGTCGACATCGCCGAGCGGAACGATGCGCGGCAGCAGGAGCGGCTTGCCGCCGAGCTTCTCGGCCAGGATCGCGGTGAAGGCGCGCGCGGCCCGGCGTGTCGGCAGGAAAAGCGTGGCGCGAGCCATCGCCGCCGGATCGCCGGGATCGTGGATCGGCCCCAACCGCCCATCCAGCATCGCCTGCGCCAGCACCTCCAGAAAGGGCGCGCCGGCCGGAATGCTGAACAGGTTGAGCTCAGGCATCGGCCGGCTGCGCGGCGAAGGCGGCCTCGGCCGGCGCGATCGCCTCGGGCGTGCCGACATGCAGCCAGCGCCCCTCCAGCACTTCGCCAAACAGGCGGCCACGGGCGATGGCGCGGTCGAACAGCAGGTTGAGCGAGAACGGCCCCTCGGGCGTGTCGCTGAAGAGTGCCGGCTTCATGATGGCGACCCCGGCATAGACCCAAGGCGCGCTCGCCGCTTTGCCGCGGCGGGAGAGGCGACCATCCTCGCCAAGGAAGAAATCGCCCGCGCCATCGAAGCCGAGGCTGGTCTCGCGATCCGCGAGCAGCAGCAGCATGTCCATCCGCTCCGGGTCCCAGGCCTCGGCCATCGCCGGCATGGCCGGCCGGCCGGTCTCGCGCCAGAGCGCATCGGAGTTGACGTGGAAGAACGGCGCGGCGCCGAGGAGCGGCAACGCCTTCTTCACGCCGCCGCCGGTTTCCAGCAATTCGGCGCGCTCGTCCGAGATCGCGATGCGCGGACGGTTACGGCCGGCGAGATGCGCCTCAACCTGCCCGGCTAGGTGATGGACGTTGACCACGGCGTCGGCGACGCCGGCATCGGCCAGCCGGTCGAGCATATGGTCCAGCATCGCCTTGCCGCCGATCCTGACCAGCGGCTTCGGCAGCGTATCGGTGATGGGGCGCATGCGCTGCCCGAGCCCGGCCGCCAGCACCATCGCCCGGCGGATCGGCGGCGAAGCGGTTGAAGTCACGCGAATCTCCGTGTCGATCGGCTTTGAGACTAGCCCGCCATATCCGTCTCGAACAGCTTGGGCATATGGGCCTGATACCAGGCTTTCAGCTCTTCGAGCGCCGGATGTTCGAGGTTGCGGCGCAGATAGGCCTCGATGCGCGGCAGGTGCTTCAGGTAGTCCGGCTTGCCGTCGCGCTTGTCGAGCCTCGCGAAGATGCCGGCGATCTTGGTGTTGCGCTGCGCGCCGAGGATCGCATAGGCGCGGGCGAAGTCCGCGAGGTCGAAATCCGGCGTCTCGGCGCGCCGTGCCGCGCCATAGGCGGCGAGCAGCCTCAACTCCAGCGCGGCGGGAACGTCGACGCGCGCATCCTGACCGAGCGATGCCAGGTCGTAGGCGGGGTGGCCGAGCACGGCGTCCTGGAAATCGATCAGGCCGAGCTTGGCATGGCCCTCCCGCTTCTCCAGCCAGATCAGGTTCGGAGAATGGAAATCGCGCAGCGTCCAGGTGGCGGGCTGGGCGAGAATCTCGTCGAAGAGCTTGTTCCAGATGCGGGCGAAATCGGCCTGCGTCACCGCCGGCAGGGTCACGCCGGCGATATGCGGCGCATACCATTCCAGAATCAGCTCGGTTTCGATGGCGAGCGCCTGCCGGTCATAGTCCGGGATCGTTTGGTCGCGCCCCTCGGCCACGGGCAGGATCGCCGGCAAGGTGTGGCGGTGAAGGTCGGCGAGGAGCCTGGCGGCGGCCTCGTAGCGCTCCGTGATCGGCCGCCGCTCGGCATCGATCACGCCCTCGCTGCCCAGATCCTCGATGACGAGCAGGCCGGTCGCCAGATCCTCGGCGAAAATCTCGGGCGCCGAATAGCCCAGCGAACGCAGGCCGCGATCCATCGCGACGAAAGCCTCGACGTTCTCGGCGAGGTGGGCGAGCGTGCTGTAGGGCTTGCCGAGGCGGATCGGCGGGCCGTCCGGCCGCGGCGGCGAGATCATCAGCACGGCGGTCTCGCTCTCGGAGCGCGTCAACCGCTCATAGGCGCGCGTCGAGGCGTCGCCGAGCATGAAGTCGCGGCGAGCCCCGCCCCAGCCGGAGGCGTCGAGCAGGCGGCGCGAAGCCACGGCGATGGCAAGCCGCTGCTTCCAGAGCACGCCGCCGGAGAGATCGGCGATGCGGCCGGTCTCGGGATTGTCGGGATCGACATCCAGCACGATGTCGAGCCTGCGACCCGCCGGCAGGCGCGTGCCGGCCCGGTCCGGCCACTCGACCAGCGTGATCAGCCGTTCGACATCCTCGATCAGGCCGATATCGTCGAGCTCGTCCGGCGAGCGCACGCGGTAGAGATCGGCATGCAGCACGAGGCCGCGCCGCGTGTCGTAGCTCTGGACGAGGGTGAAGGTCGGGCTCGGCGCTTCGAGCATGGGATCGCCGGCGAGTTCGCGCAGGATGGCGCGCGCCAGCAAGGACTTGCCCGAGCCGAGATGGCCGGACAGCGCGACGATGTCACCGGGCTTCAGGATGGCGGCGATGTCGGCGGCAAGGCGCAGCGTCGCCGCCTCGTCCACCAGCATCAGCCGGTGCAGGCCAGCCTTGCGAATCTCTTCCGTCATTCGGCCGCATCCGAGAGCGGCATGCCCTGAGCGGGGAAGACCGCCGTCACCCGCGTGCCGCGACCCGGCGCGGAATCAAGCTCGACATGGCCGCCATGGAGCTCGACGATGGACCGGACGATCGACAGCCCCAGCCCGACGCCACGATGGCTGGAGCCGAGGGAGTGGCTCTCGAAGCGCTCGAAAACCTTCTCCATGACCTCGGCCGGGATGCCGCGACCCTGGTCAGCGACGGTGATGCTGATATCGCTGCCCCGCCGCATCGCGCTCACCGCCACCACCTGGCCGGGTGACGAGAAGCCGATCGCATTGGAGAGCAGGTTGAACAGCACCTGCCGCAAGCGCTTGCCGTCGGCGCGCAAGGGGCCGGTGCGCGGGTCGATCTCGACCTTGAGTTCGAGCCTGCTGTCGGTCAGCCGGTCATGCAGCCCGGCCGCCGCCTGCGCGATGGTATCGGCGACGTCGACATCCTGGATCTCGAGCGTCAGCGCGCCATTGTCGATGGTGGCGAGGTCGAGGATGTCGTTGATGATGGCGAGCAGAGCGCCCGAGGAGCGGACGATGTGGGCCGTATAGTCGCGCTGCTTGTCGTTGAGCGGGCCGACCGTCTCCGTGCCGAGAAGCTGCGCGAAGCCGATGATGTTGGTGAGCGGCGAGCGCAGCTCGTAGGAGACGTGGTGCACGAAATCCTCGCGCAGCCGGGAGACGCGCTCCAGCGCCTCGTTCCTGTCGGTCAGGGCCCGCTCGACATTCACGCTGGCCGTCACGTCCGCGAAGGAGATCAGCGTCGCCCCGTCCGGCAGCGGCGCCGCCGCCATGTCCAGCACGCTGCCGTCACGGCGCTCCATGCGGCAGTGATAATCCTCGCGCGCGTCGCGCACGCCGGTCACGGCGCTATGCAGCTCGCTCCAGACCTCGTCCTCCGGAAAGAGGGGGCGGCAGAGGCGGATGACCTCGTCGATATGCGGCGCGCTGGCGGCGAGATCGCCGCCCTGAATCCGCCAGGACTGGGCGAAGGCCGGGTTCGAGAGCTTGAGCCGCCCGTCGGAGCCGAACACCGCGACGCCCTCCCGCAGCGAATCCAGCGTCTCGCGCTGCGTGCGGGACAACGCGTTGAAGCGGGATTCGAGCGTGAAGCGCTCGGTCACGTCGTCATAGAGATAGGTGACGCCGCCCTGCGGGTTGGGGCTCGCGACGACGTGGATGGTGCGCCCATCGGGCAGATACCACCAGTCCTCGCCGGGGCGCGTCGCGGTGTAGGCAGCCTGGGCGGCCGCCTTCCAGCTGCGGTAATCGCCCAGCTCCGGCAGCCGCCGCTCCGCGCGCAGCCGGTCGAGAATCTCGCCATCGGTCGGCTGGGCATCGAGAAAACCGGATTCCAGCGACCAGAGCGTATCGAAACCCGAATTGCGATAGACGAGACGCTGCGAGCTATCGAACACCGCGACAGCCGTCTTCAGCCGGTCGAGCGTCCCGACATGCGCATCCATCTGGCGCTGGAGATCGGCCCTGACCGCTTCCAGCTCGCTCATATCGGTGGCGAAACCGGCAAAGCCCGTCGTCGCCCGCAGCTCGACGGCGTCGAGCATCCGCCGTTGACCGGCCACGACCGCAGGCGCGCGCACGGCAAAGGGTTGTCCCTCGCGACGGGAGCGCGCCGCCGCCTCCCGCTCGGTCCTGTCGAGCAGTTCGAGCCCGCCCTTGACCGCCGTCGCCGGATCGGATGCCTCGACGGCCCGCGCATAAGCGGCGTTGACCCAGGTCAGGCGACCCTCGGCATCCCGCATCCAGGCCGGATGGGGCAGCCCGGCGAGCAGATGGGCAAGCGCCGCGTGATCGGCCGTGACACGCTCAAGCTCGCCGCGCAGCGCCATCACCTGCGCCCGTTCGCCGGTGACCTCGCGGAAGCGGATCACGGCCCGGCCGGCAACGGGCCTGCCTTCGATATCGATGAACGGCCCCGCCTTGCTGCGGAGCGTGACGCTGAAGGCCTCGCCGCGGTCTTTCAGCGCGTCGGTCGCGAGTTCCAGCCGCTTGGCATCCGGGGGAGCCGCCCAACTGCCATAGGCCAGCGCAAGCGTGGCGCCCGGCGCCCCCAGAAAACCGCTGTCGCCCTCGAAGACGGGTTGCGCGTCCCGGCCGTTCCAGCTCACCACCACCTGAGGATCGGCACCGAGCAGGATGGACAGCCGCTCCTGATGGCTGCGCGCGGCCTCGAGCTCCGCGGCAAGCCTGGCTTCCCGCTTCTGCCAGCGGTTGCGTTCGCGCACATAGACCACCGACGTCGTGGTCGCGAAAGCGGTCAACCCGGCGAGGATCAACGAGAGCGCGCCCGTACTGACGGCATCGAGCCGCAGCGGCGCCACCCAGAGATCCTGCGCAGCCACCGGAGCGGAGGCGAGCGACACGGTCAGAGCAGGCAGCAATGCGCGCGGATTCCAGCCGCCACTTCGCCCCTGTCGCCTCGACCGTCTCATCCTGCGCCCATCATCTCTCGGCAGCCGGGGCCGCCATGTCTGCAGCTTGTCGGAATCGGCTTCGAGAGCCGGCGAAACCGCCGTCTCGGGGGCCGAAGCACGCTCGCCACCACGCCGATCACATCAGAATTTCGATCCGGCCCGCGCCTCGGCGGGAGCCCGAATCAGTTCCACTGTAATCATCGCCCGAGTCCGTCAGGAAGTGCTTAATCGCCGGTAAATGACGAGTTTTTCAGGCGGCGCGCGCCCTCCATCGAAAAGCATCAACTTCTAGAAGAAAAACGTGATGGGGCCACAATTAGTAGTGGCCTCGGAGGTGATTCCTTAATGGCACAGGCATGAAAAAAGACCCGGCGGGTGCCGGGCCTTGCAGCGATCGCGCATTGGAGCCGGGTCCGATCCGACTGCCGCGCAGTCAGATCGGCGCGCGCTCAGGCGCCTGTCAGTAGCGGTAGTGATCCGGCTTGAACGGGCCGGCCTGCGGCACGCCGATATACTTCGCCTGGGCATCGTTGAGCTTGGTGAGCTTGGCGCCGACCTTGGCGAGGTGGAGCGCCGCGACCTTCTCGTCGAGATGTTTCGGCAGGGTGTAGACGTTGTTCTGGTAGTTGGCGTGGTGGTTCCAGAGCTCGATCTGGGCGAGCGTCTGGTTCGAGAACGAGCAGGACATCACGAAGGACGGATGGCCCGTGGCGTTGCCGAGGTTCACGAGGCGACCTTCCGAAAGCAGGATGATGCGCTTGCCGTCGGGGAACTCGATCTCGTCGACCTGCGGCTTGACGTTGTCCCACTTGAAGTTCTTCAGGCCGGCGACCTGAATCTCCGAGTCGAAATGGCCGATATTGCAAACGATGGCGCGGTGCTTCATCGCGCGCATATGGTCGACGGTGATGACGTCGAGATTGCCGGTCGCCGTGCAGAAGATGTCGCCGCGCGGGGCAGCGTCTTCCATGGTCACGACCTCGTAGCCTTCCATCGCCGCCTGCAGGGCGCAGATCGGGTCGATCTCGGTGACGAGCACGCGGCAGCCGGCCTGGCGCAGCGAGGCGGCCGAGCCCTTGCCGACGTCGCCATAGCCGGCGACGACCGCGACCTTGCCCGACATCATCACGTCGGTGCCGCGGCGGATGGCGTCGACCAGCGACTCGCGGCAGCCATAGAGGTTGTCGAATTTCGACTTGGTGACCGAGTCGTTGACGTTGATCGCCGGGAACGGCAGGCGGCTCGCCTTGGCCAGCTCGTAGAGGCGGTGCACGCCGGTGGTGGTCTCCTCGGAGACGCCCTTGATCGCGGCGCGGGTCTTGGTGAACCAGCCCGGATTGGCCTTGAGCTGGCGCTTGATCAGCGCGAAGAAGATCGTCTCTTCCTCATTGCCCGGCTTGTCGAGGAACTCGGCCTTGCCGGCCTCGGCCTCGGCGCCGAGGATGATCAGCATGGTCAGGTCGCCGCCATCGTCGAGGATCATGTTCGGCGTGCCGCCGTCGCCCCAGGTGGCGGTCTTCAGAACGTATTCCCAGTACTCCTCCAGCGTCTCGCCCTTGATGGCGAAGACAGGGGTGCCGGTCGCGGCGATCGCGGCGGCGGCGTGGTCCTGGGTCGAGAAGATGTTGCAGGACGACCAGCGCACGTCGGCGCCGAGATCCTTCAGCGTCTCGATCAGCACCGCGGTCTGGATGGTCATGTGCAGGCAGCCGGCGATGCGGGCGCCCTTGAGCGGGGCCTTGCCCTTGTTCTCGGCGCGAACCGCCATCAGGCCCGGCATCTCGTCCTGGGCCATGTTGATTTCCTTGCGGCCGTAATCCGCAAGCGCGATGTCCTTGACGATGTAATCCGACACGGGGAGCTCCAATCCTGGCACCTTAAACGTGCCGGCTCTCTAGCAGCGAGCGGAGCGGAAGGCAATCAAAGATATAAAGATGTCTTTATATGAAGACTTGCCTCAACAATCAGGCTGCCGTGAGATGCGTCAGGTCTGCGCCCTGGGCCAAATGCTCGGACGCATCCAGGATTTCCACACCGACGATGCGCCCGGTCTCGTCGAGATCGAACACGATGCCCGGTCGCACCTCTTCGCTTTCGACGATTCTGCTCTCAGCGAAGCGAACATAGAGCGCATCGACCTCGGGGTCGTAAGTCGTTCTCATTTGCTGCGACCTCGGTCGAGAAACATCGTGATGACGTGGAAATGGGTATCAACGTGCCTGTATACCACACGCAACACGCGCCCGTCGCGCTCCGGCAACGGACGAAACGCTCTCAAAACTGCAGCGTGGCGCGGATCGGGCTCGACGTGCTCAGGTTCAAGCAGCGTGCGTTCGACCCACTCTCTCGCGATCGAGCGCTCGGCCATCATAGCGAGGGCATGATTGGTGAAATGGAACGCGGCTCCCTTGGCCGGCGTCATTCCCCCTCGCCGAACTTGTCGGCGATCAGGGCCGCAAGCGCGTCGAGCGCCGGCTTCGCCTCGGACCCCTTGGCGACGATGGTGATGGTCGAGCCGATGCCGGCGCCCAGCGTCAGCACGCCCATGATCGAGGTCGCACCGACCGTCTCGCCGCAGCGGCTCACCGTGATGTCGGCGTCGTAGCGGGCGGCGCATTGCACGAACTTCGCCGTGGCGCGGGCGTGCAGCCCCTTCTTGTTGACGATCTGGAATTCACCGTAGAGGGCGCCGGCGGGAATATCGACCTCGGGGCAGTCGCAGTCTTCGTCCATCCGCTCCTCTCGGCGCCGTTACTTGCCGGCCAGCACGCGGCTGGCGACCGTGATGTATTTCCGCCCCGCATCCTGCGCGCTGGTGACGGCTTCGTCGAGGGTCTTCTCCTCCCGGACGCTGGCGAGCTTGATCAGCATCGGCAGATTGACGCCGGCCACCACGTCGATGCGGCCCGGTTCCATCACCGAGATGGCCAGATTGGAGGGAGTCCCGCCGAACATGTCGGTCAGGATGATGACGCCGCTGCCATTCTCGACCTGCTCGACGGCGGCGATGATATCGCGGCGACGGCTTTCCATGTCGTCATCGGGAGCGATGGCGATCGTCGCCAGATGCGACTGGGAGCCGACGACATGTTCGAGGGCGGCGCGGAATTCCGTCGCCAGATGCCCATGAGTCACAAGGACCAGTCCGATCATTCAATCCAGCACCGGAGAGCGCCCATCGGCGCCCGGACAAGGTCGCGGTTTATGCGGCAGGTGCGGGACAATCGCAAGATGCCTGCCGTCAAACTCGTCAAAATCATGGTGACGCATCGGTCGCTGTGAATAAGTCGAGGGCAGCGAGCACAAGCCGCTCGTCACCGAAGCGGCCGGCAACCCGCAGGCGCGGCAGGTCGACGCCGGCCAGGCTGTCCACCAGATCCTCCGGCTCCGGCATCCGCGCCGGCTCCTCGCCGAGGAGATCGACCACCAGCCGGACCACGACTGCCGGCGCGAACGGCTCGGGCGTCAAGCCGAGGCCCCGCCGCTCGACGACGCCCTCGAGCGGCGCGACCGGGCGGGCGAGCAGGCGCCCGCCGACCGCCTGAAGCGCGACGCGATCATCGGCCACCAATCGCGCGAAACGGCCGGAGCTGGCGGCAAAGCCGATCAGCGCCAGCGCGAGGGACGATTTGCCGGCGCCGGATGCGCCGCGCAGAAGCACGCCGGCTTCGCCGATGGCGACGGCGGTGGCGTGGATGCGCACCCCTGCCTTCGTGCCGGCTCTCGCGCGTGGCTCAGGCGGCATGCGGGTAGGCCGCGGGCAGGCAGACGATGAAGCGGGCGCCAAGACGGGTCGCCTCGCCGTCCGGGCCGACCGGCCCCAGCCGGTTCTCCGCCCGGATCGAACCGCGATGAGCCTCGACGATCTGGCGCGAGATCGAGAGGCCGAGACCTGAATTCTGGCCGAAGCCCTCGTTCGGGCGGTCGGTGTAGAAGCGCTCGAAGATGCGCTCCAATGCGTGCGGCTCGATGCCCGGCCCCTCGTCCTCGACCGCGACCAGCACGTCGTTGGCTACACGGGAGAGAACGACCCGCACCGGCTTGTCCGGCGGCGAGAAGGAGCGGGCGTTGTCGATCAAGTTGACCATGACCTGGCCGAGCCGCGAATCATGGCCGAGCACCTGGAAGGCATTGCTGCCCATGCGCTGGCTGCGGCGGTCGTTGACCAGTTCGATCCGGGCCTGCCCGTCGCGGCGAGTCTCGTTCTGGATCGTCACCACGGCTCCCAGGACTTGCGCGATGTCGACCGGCGCCGAGTCGCTGCGCGCGAGTTCGGCATCGAGGCGCGAGGCGTCGGAGATGTCGGAAATCAGCCGGTCGAGCCGGCGCACGTCGTGCTGGATCACCGCGAGCAGACGTGCCCGCGATTCGTCCGTCCTGGCACGCGGCAGGGTCTCGACCGCGCTGCGCAGCGAGGTCAGCGGGTTCTTGAGCTCATGGGCGACATCCGCCGCGAAGCTCTCGATCGCCTCGATGCGGCTGTAGAGCGCCTTGGTCATGTCGCGCAGCGTGCCGGAGAGGTGGCCGATCTCGTCGTGGCGGCTGGTGAAATCCGGAATCTGCTCGCGCGACTTGACCCCCCGGCGCACGCGCTGGGCGGCATCGGCCAGCTTGCGGATCGGCTCCGCGACGGTGCCGGCGAACAGAACCGAGAGCACGATCATCACGCCTGCCGCCACGGCGAAGACCTGGAAGATCGCGAAGCGTTCCGAAGCGATCACGGCGTCGATGTCGCCGCCCTGCGTCGAGAGCAGCAGCGCGCCCTTCACCGTGCGGAAGCGCTGCACCGGCACGGCGACGGAGACGATGGTCTGGCCGCGCGTATTGACGCGGACCACGCTAGCCGGAACACCGTTCAGGGCGCGGGCGACTTCCGGGTAGGACTTGCCGTTGGCGTTCTCGAAATCGTCATAGGTCGGGACATCCGCCTTGCCCAGGCGGTTGCGCAGCATGTTCCAGGTGCGCTCCAGCAGCGGCGGCTCGTCCGGCTCGCCGACTCGCGGCAGATCGAGGCGCAGCACGTCGCCGCGCGAGTAGAGGCTGCGCGAATCGATGGTGAGCATGCCGTCCTTGTCATAGACCCGCGCACGGGTCTTGGTCGGCGTCACCAGCCGGCGCAGCAGCGGCGCGACCTTCTCGGGATTGATCGAGAAATCGAGCGGGTCCTCAGCGATGCCCGCGCTTTCTCCGGCCTGGAGCTGGAGCAGCTTGTCCGCGTCGATGGTGATCGCGTCGATCTCGATGGTGGCGGAAGCTGCGATGGCCCCGGCGATGATCTCGCCCTGGGTCAGCAGGCTCTGGACGCGTGCCTCGATCAGCCCCTCGCGGAACTGGTTGAGGTAGAGGAAGCCCGACAGCAGCGCGACGAGGCCGCCGAGATTGAGAACGAGGATGCGCCGGGTCAGGCTCGAGGCGGCGCGCGCCGAGATCGCCCGGCCCACGCGCCGCCAGACCAGGCCGAGACGGCGGCGCAACGCGCCGCGCCAGCCGGGGGCGGGCGCTGACGCTCGGGCCTCGTTGTCGACGGTTGCCATGGCTGCGGCTTACTTTCCGCTCGGGAGCTGACGGGTGCGCCGAAGCCGACGCATGCCGGCCTTCCTGCCTCAGACTTCCTTGAAGCGATAGCCCACGCCGTAGAGCGTCTCGATCATGTCGAACTCGGCATCGACCTGATTGAACTTCTTGCGCAGGCGCTTGATGTGGCTGTCGATGGTGCGGTCGTCGACATAGACCTCGTCGTCATAGGCGGCGTCCATCAGGGCGTTGCGGCTCTTCACCACGCCCGGGCGCTGCGCCAGCGACTGCAGGATCAGGAATTCGGTGACGGTCAGCGTGACCGGCTCGCCCTTCCAGGTGCAGGTATGCCGCTCCGGGTCCATGCGCAGCAGGCCGCGCTCCAGGGCCTTGGCGTCCTCGGTGCGGGCAACCACGGCCGGATCCTTGGCGCCGGAACGACGCAGGATCGCCTTGACCCGCTCGACCAGCAGGCGCTGCGAGAAGGGCTTCCTGATGAAATCGTCGGCGCCCATCTTCAGGCCGAAGAGCTCATCGATCTCCTCGTCCTTCGAGGTCAGGAAGATGACCGGCAGATCGGATTTCTGGCGCAGGCGCCGCAGCAGTTCCATCCCGTCCATGCGCGGCATCTTGATATCGAAGATGGCGAGATCCGGCGGGTTCTGCTTCAGCCCGTCGAGTGCCGAGGCGCCGTCCGTGTAGGTCATGATGCGATAGCCCTCGGCTTCGAGGGCGATCGAGACCGACGTCAGGATGTTACGGTCGTCATCGACCAGCGCAATCGTTGGCATAAGGCTTTCGTCTCTTGGTCACGTTGCAATAAACGGGATCCCCTCTCGCGGGAGAGAGGCCAAAGCGTGGCGGCAATCTAGCCGGGGCGTGGCGATTTGCCTATGTCCCCGTATCACAAGCCGGAAAGCGGAGAGAGGTTCCATGGCCAAGGACACCAAAGACGTCATCCAGCCGATGGACGATGCCGTTCGCGCCGAAGCCAAGGGGCTGCTGCGCGGGGCGCGCTCCGCCGCGCTTGCCACGCTCGGCCCCGACGGGCACCCCTCGGCGAGCCTCGTCGGGATCGCGACCGACATCGACGGAACGCCGGTGATCCTCATATCCGGCCTTGCCGCCCATACGGCCAACCTCGCGGCCGACCCGCGCGCATCGCTGCTGATCTCGCCCGGCGGCAAGGGCGATCCGCTCGCCCATGCGCGCATCACGCTGAAGGTCCGTGCCCGGAAGATCGAACGCGCAACCGAGGAAGGCGCCCGCATCCGCCGCCGCTATCTGGCGCGCCAGCCCAAGGCAGCGCTCTATGCCGATTTCCCCGATTTCAGCTTTTTCGCACTGACGATCGAGGGGGCGAGCCTCAATGGCGGCTTCGCCCGCGCCTTCGCGCCGTCGCCCGCCGATCTGCTGAGCGATCCGGACCATGCCGCCGCTCTCGCCGGCGTCGAGGAAGGAGCGGTCGAGCATATGAACAGCGACCACGCCGACGCGATCGGCCTCTATGCGACGCAGCTTCTCGGCGCGAAGCCCGGCGAATGGCGCGCGACCGGCCTCGATCCGGACGGGCTCGACATGGCGCTCGGTAGCGCGGCGCTGCGCCTGCCGTTCCCGGCTTCGGTGAGCGGGCCGGGAATGCTGCGACAGATGCTCGCAGAGCTTGCCGGCAAGGCGCGCGCGCAGGCCGCCTGACAGCCGGCGGAGCTACCGGCGGAAGCTTTCCGGCAGGGCCGCGATTTTGCAGCGGCAGCGTCTTTGATCCACATCAGATTTTTAATCGATTTAGCAAGCTTTTGAACGAGAAGCGGTATTTCCGACGACTTGAGCCCGAGCGCTCATGGCCGTAAAGACCGGGCGTGGCCTCAGGGCCAGCGCCTCGACGCCCGGACCTTTCCGCTGGTCCGCGCGCATGTGTTTCGACAACGGGCCGCCTGAGAGGGGCCGGCCTTCGGAGGAATTCGGTGGACAATATCGGTCAGTTCAACGCCGCCCATGGCGCCGAGGGTTTCGGCTTCCGCAAGCTCAAGGCAGTGCGCTGGAACCTGGAAGCGGCACAGCTCTACGAAGAGTCGCTGCGCCGCGGTGAATCCCAGCTCGCGCGCGGCGGTGCGCTCTGCGCCGACACCGGCACCCATACCGGCCGCTCGCCCAAGGACAAGTTCACGGTGCGCGACGCTCTCACCGAGAACACCGTCTGGTGGGACAACAACCAGGCGATGAGCCCTGAGCATTTTGAAACGCTGCTCGGCGACTTCCTGTCTCATGCCGAGGGCAAGGAGCTCTTCGCGCAGGATCTCTATGGCGGTGCCGACCCGGTGCATCGCGTCAAGGCGCGCGTCTACACCGAGATGGCCTGGCACTCGCTCTTCATCCGCAACCTGTTGATCCGCCCGGCCCGCGACGAGATCTCCTCCTATGCTCCGGAGATGACGATCGTCGACCTGCCGAGCTTCCGCGCCGACCCGAAGCGCCATGGCTGCCGCAGCGAGACCGTCGTCGCCATCGACTTCACCCGCAAGATCGTGCTGATCGGCGGCTCAGCCTATGCAGGCGAGATGAAGAAATCGGTCTTCACCTATCTGAACTACGTCCTGCCGACCAAAGGCGTGGTGCCGATGCACTGCTCCGCCAATGTCGGTTCCAAGGACGATTCCGCGATCTTCTTCGGCCTGTCCGGCACCGGCAAGACCACGCTCTCGGCCGATCCCGAGCGCACGCTGATCGGCGACGACGAGCATGGCTGGTCGAAGGAAGGAATTTTCAATTTCGAGGGCGGCTGCTACGCCAAGACGATCCGCCTCTCGGCCGAGGCCGAGCCGATGATCCACGCGGCCTCGCTGCGCTTCGGCACGGTGCTCGAGAACATCGTGATGGACCCGATCACCCGCGAGGTCGATTTCGACGACCAGTCGAAGACCGAGAACACCCGCTCGGCCTATCCGCTCGACTTCATCCCCAACGCCTCGCGCACCGGCCGCGCCGGCATCCCCAAGAACATCGTGATGCTGACCGCCGACGCCTTCGGCGTGATGCCGCCGATCGCCAAGCTGACCCCGGCCGAGGCGATGTACCACTTCCTTTCCGGCTACACCGCCAAGGTCGCCGGCACGGAGCGCGGCCTCGTCGGCGTCGAGCCGGAGTTCTCGACCTGTTTCGGCTCACCCTTCCTGCCGCGCCATCCGTCGGAATATGCCAACCTGCTGCGCGACTTCATCGACAAGCACCATGTCGATTGCTGGCTGGTGAACACCGGCTGGACCGGCGGCAAGTACGGCACCGGCCGGCGCATGCCGATCCGCGTGACGCGCCGCCTGCTCTCGGCCGCACTCGACGGCTCGCTCAACCGCGCCGATTTCCGCCGCGACCCCTATTTCGGCTTCGCGGTGCCGACCTCGGTTCCCGGGGTCGAGCCGCATATCCTCTATCCCGTGAAGACCTGGGCCGACAAAGCAGCCTTCGCCGCCACGGCCAAGGACCTCATCGGCATGTTCGCCAAGAACTTCGCGAAGTTCGAGGACCATGTCGACGACGCCGTGAAGGCGGCCGCACCGTCGGGCTCGCTCGCGGCCTGACGCCAAGTCGACTGGCTTGTGTTACGAGAGGCGGCCATGGGCCGCCTCTTTTTCATTGTGCTGAAACTTCTCCTCACCCTCGCCATCCTCGGCGCCGCGACCTGGGGCGCGGGCTTCCTGCTGTTCCGGCTGTCGGGCGCGACCGCGATTATCGGCGCCGTCGGCTTCGGCATCGCGGCGCTGGCCGGCCTCATCGGCATCTGGACGAGCGATCTGCGCCTGCCGCTCGGTTTCGTCGCGGTCTTCGTCGGGCTGCTGTCATGGTGGAGCAGCTTCCAGCCATCGCATGACCGCAACTGGATTCCCGAACTGGGGCGCCTGCCGACGATCGCCCGAGAGGGCGACGCGCTGACCGTCTCCAATCTGCGCCATTTCCGCTGGCGTACGGAGGAGGACTACGACCAGCACTGGGAAACGCGGCGCTACAATCTCGCGGCCGTCACCGGCGCCGATATCTTCCTGTCCTATTGGTCGGGTGAGGCGATCGCGCATCTCCTGGTGAGCTTCACCTTCTCGGATTCGGTGCCGCTGACCTTCTCGATCGAGGTGCGGCGCGAGAAGGGGGAGGAGTGGTCGGCGCTCGCCGGCTTCTTCCGCAGCTACGAGATGGCCTATGTCGCCTCCGACGAGCGCGACATCGTCGGCCTGCGCACCCATGCGCGGCGCGAGGATGTCAGGCTCTTCCGCCTCGGCGCCTCGGCGACCCAGGCGCGCGACCTGCTGCTCGCCTACACGGCCGACATCAACGATCTCGCCGCCAGGCCGCGCTGGTACAACACGCTGACCACGAATTGCACGACCGTGGTCTTCCATCTCGTCGGCACCGTCGCGCCCCGCTGGACATTCTCGCTGCCGCTCGATCCGCGCGTGCTGCTCTCGGGCTTCCTGCCGGGCTATCTCCAGCAGATCGGCGCGATCCGGCAGGACATTCCGCTGGCAGAGCTGGTCCGGCTCGCCCGCATCGGCGACCACGCCCGCACGCTCTCGCTCGACGATCCGCAGTTCTCGGCAAAGATCAGGGAAGGCGTGCCGACCGGGCGGCCTTAGTCGCTGCTGTCGTCCCGTGCGGGCTGCGGTACGAAGCGCCGCTGCGCAGACACGGGATGACACCCGCCCCCTACCGGAAGAACAGGACCGTCAGCACCACGAAGAGCGGGATCAGGATCGCGCCGGACCAGAGCATGTAGCCGAAGAAGCTCGGCATCGCGACCTTCCGGTCCTTGGCGATGGCGTAGACCATGAAGTTCGGTGCGTTGCCGATATAGCTGTTCGCGCCCATGAAGACCGCGCCCGCCGAGATCGCCGCCAGCGTCAGCGCACCCTGCGTCATCAGCGCCTTCGGATCGCCGCCCGCCAGCTCGAAGAAGACGAGATAGGTCGGCGCGTTGTCGAGGAAGGACGAGAGCAGGCCGGTGAGCCAGAAATAGGCGACCGTGTTGGCGCTGCCGTCGGCATTGCTGACCAGCGCTACCAGCGGCGCGAAGGCGCCGGCCTTGCCGGCCTGCAGCATCGCCAGCACCGGGATGATGCAGATGAAGATGCCGGCGAAGAGCTTGGCGACCTCCTTGATCGGGCCCCAGGAGAATTCATTGCCGGCGCGGACCGGGCCGGGCGTCAGCTTCAGCGACAGCCCGGCGAGCGCCAGCAGGACGATGTCGCGCAACAGGTTCTGCCCCTCCACGGCGACGCCATGGATGGTGAGGGCCGTACCGGGCTTCCAGTTCGCCGACATCAGGATCGCGACGATGACGCCGGCCAGAAGCAGGATGTTGACCTTGCCCCAGAGCTTGATGGCGCGATCGGGCGTCGGGTCCTTGAGCCTGGGAGAACCCTCCTCCTTGCGGAAGAACCAGCTGTCGAGCGTATAGAACAGCGCGAGCAGCACGATCACGGCGAAGGCCGTCTCCGGCAGCAGATGCGTCGTCGTCCAGAAGAAGTCGACGCCGCGCAGGAAGCCGAGGAAGAGCGGCGGGTCGCCGAGCGGGGTCAGCGATCCGCCGATATTCGAGACCAGGAAGATGAAGAAGACGACGACATGGACGTTGAAGCGCCGGTCGTCATTGGCGCGCAGCACCGGCCGGATCATGATGATCGAGGCGCCGGTCGTGCCGACGAAGCTCGCCAGCACCGTGCCGATCGCCAATAGCACCGTGTTGGTCGCCGGCGTGCCGTGCAGGTTGCCCGAGATCAGGATGCCGCCGGCGATGGTGAAGAGCGCGAAGAGCAGGATGATGAAGGGGATATAGTCGAGCAGCGCTGTGTGGAGCAGCGCGCCGAGCGCCGGATCGAAGCCGCGAAGCAACACCAGCGGGACCAGTGTCAGCGCGGCCCAGAAGGCGGCGAACTTGCCGTAGTGCAATTCCCAGAGATGCGGGAACAGCACCGGGCCGAGCGCGATCGAGAGCAGCATGCCAGCGAAGGGCAGGGCCCAGCCGGCGCCCATCGTCGCCCCGCCGATATCGCCGGCAGCCCAGGCGGCCGCTGGCGTCATCGCGAGGGCGGCGGCAGCCGCCCCGATCAGCTTGCCGACAAGGCCCGCCATGACGCAGCCTGCCTTACGGCTTGGGCGGCGTGCCGATGACCGGCGGCGCATTGAGGTCGAAGCCGCCCGGCAAGCCAGACCCACCCAGGCCCGGGATCTGGATCGAGTCGAACTGCTTGTCGATCGCTTTCTGGTCGAGCTGCACGGCGGAGGCCTTGTAGTGCATCACCATGCTCGGGAAGAGCACGACGAGCGTCACCATGATGCACTGGATCACCACGAAGGGCACGGCGCCCCAGTAGATCTGGCCGGTGGTGACGGGCTCCATCATCTTGCCGGTGATCTTGTCCTTGTAGGCATTCTTCGGCGCGACGGAGCGCAGGAAGAACAGCGCGAAGCCGAAGGGCGGATGCATGAACGAGGTCTGCATGTTCACGCCAAGGATGACGCCGAACCAGATCAGGTCGATGCCGAGCTTCTCCGCGGCGGGTCCGAGCAGCGGCACGATGATGAAGGCCAGCTCGAAGAAGTCGAGGAAGAAGGCGAGCAGGAAGACCATCACGTTGACGACGATCAGGAAGCCCGTGGCGCCGCCGGGCAGGCCGACCAGCAGGTGCTCGACCCAGAGATGGCCGTTGACGCCGTAGAAGGTCAGCGAGAAGACGCGCGCGCCGACCAGGATGAACAGCACGAAGGCCGAGAGCTTGGCGGTCGCTTCCGTCGCCTGCCGGAGCAGCTCGAAATTCATCCGCCTCTTGCTCCAGGCAAGCAGGATCGCGCCAGCCGCGCCCATCGCGCCACCCTCGGTCGGCGTGGCGACGCCGATGAAGATCGTGCCGAGCACCAGGAAGATCAGCGCCAGCGGCGGCACCATCACGAAGATGACCTGCTCGGTCATGCGCGAGAGCAGATTGAGCTTCAGGAATTTGTTGACCAGCGCGATGACGAAGGACACGCCGACCATGAGCGACATCGTCAGCACGACGAAGTCCGAGCCCGCCGTCACCTTGGTGAACAGCTTCATATAGGCGTAGGACACCGCCCACGAGAGCACAGCGACGACGAGCAGAGAGAAGCGCCGCGTCTTGCCATCGGTATCGCGCAGCGTCTGCGCCTCCGGCGGCAGCCCCGGCGCGCGCTTCGGGTAGACGATGGTGACGAGGAAGACGTAGCCCGCATAGAGGCTCGCCAGCACGAGGCCGGGAATGAAGGCGCCCTCATACATGTCACCGACGGAGCGGCCGAGCTGGTCGGCCAGCACGATCAGGACGAGCGAGGGCGGGATGATCTGCGCCAGCGTGCCGGAGGCCGCGATGACGCCGGAGGCAAGGCGCCGGTCATAGCCGTAGCGCAGCATGATCGGCAGCGAGATCAGACCCATCGAGATCACGGAGGCCGCGACGACGCCGGTGGTCGCGGCGAGCAGCGCACCGACGAAGATCACCGCATAAGCGAGGCCGCCGCGGACGGGGCCGAAGAGCTGGCCGATCGTGTCGAGCAGGTCCTCGGCCATGCCGGAGCGTTCGAGGATCAGGCCCATGAAGGTGAAGAACGGGATCGCCAGCAGCACGTCGTTGTTCATCGTGCCGTAGATGCGTTCCGGCAGGGCCTGCAGGAAGTTCTCCTGGAACAGGCCGAGCTCGATGCCGATCAGCGCGAAGAGCAGGCCGTTGGCGGCGAGCGCGAAGGCGACGGGATAGCCGAGCAGCAGGAAGACGACGAGGGCGGCAAACATCACCGGCGCCATGTTGACGCGCAGGAAGTCGCCGATGCCGCCGCCCGCCGCGAAGGCGTCGCCGGTATGGAGGCCGAAGAAGGCGATGATGGTGAGCGCCAGCAGCAGGCCGGCGACACGCGGAAGGCGATGAGCGTGCATGGGACGGTTCCGGACGTCTTGCGGGCCGCTCACGAAGCGAGACCCTGTTCCTTGGCTTGGTCGAGCAGGCGCTGGGCTTCCGCCTCGGCTGCGGCGGCGTGGCCGAGCGCAGCCTCGTCGTCATCGAGATCGCCGCGCATGATCGCGATCTGCTTGATGATCTCGGAGACGCCCTGGAAGCTCAGCATCACGAAGCCGACCACCACGAGGCCCTTGGCAGGCCATTGCGGCAGGCCACCGGCCGAGAGCGACTGCTCGTTGATGGCGTAGGAGCGCAGGAAGAACGGCCAGGAATGGTAGACGATCAGCAGGCAGAACGGCATCAGGAAGAAGATGTGCCCGAGCAGCTCGATCCATTGGCGGACGCGCTTCGGCAGCATGCTGTTCACGATGTCGATGCGGATATGCTCCTTCACCTGCATCGTCCAAGACGCGCACATCAGGAAGACCGCGCCGAACAGCATCCATTGCAGTTCGAGCCAGGCGTTCGACGAGACGTTGAAGACCTTGCGGACGATCGCATTGACCGTCGCGACGATGACGGCAGCAAGGATCAGCCAGGCGACTTTCTTGCCGATGAAGCCGTTGACCGCGTCGATGACCCGGCTGATGGCGAGGAGGCCCTGCACATTCCGCTCCCGTCGAAAGGCGCCATGGACCGGACACGGATTCCGGACATTTGATTATGCGCCGTTTATCTGCTGGATCGGTATAGGAGCGTTGCGCCCCACGCAAGACTGTGCCGTCCTCATCCCTTAGACGAAAGACGGATGTGCGCGGCCGCCTGTTTTCGCGCCAGCAGATTGCTCTGGCGACGCGGCAGAAGCGACGACGGAGATCATTCGTTATGTTCGCATTCATCTTCGGGGAACAATATTCCCCGCGGTCACTCTCCACCGGCTGATTCGAGGCGCAAATGTGCCGCTTCCTCGCCTATTCCGGCGTCCCCGTCTTCCTCGAGGACTTCGTCGCCTCGCCCTGCCATTCGCTGATCCACCAGTCGCTCCATGCCGAGGAGGCCAAGACCGGCACCAATGGCGACGGCTTCGGCGTCGGCTGGTATGGCGAGCGGCCGGAACCCGGCCAGTATCGCGAGGTCCGGCCGGCCTGGTCCGACGAGAACCTGCTCTCGATCGCGCGTCAGGTGCGCTCGCATCTGTTCTTCGCGCATGTCCGGGCCGCGACCGGCACCGCGACCACGCGGGCGAACTGCCACCCCTTCGTCCATGACCGCTATCTCTTCATGCATAACGGCCAGATCGGCGGCTATGGCCTGATCCGCAGGCGGCTCGAAGCGCTGATCCCGGACGCGCTCTACGGCGTCCGGGCCGGCACGACCGATTCGGAGGCGCTTTTCCTGCTGGCGCTGGCCCATATGGCGGAGGGCATGGCGCCAGGCGACGCGCTCGGCGCCGCACTCTCCGACGCGCTTTCCTTGATGGAGCAGGCGGGTGTCCGCGAACCGCTGCGCTGCGCCGCCGCGCTTGCCGATGGCGAGACCATCCATGCGATCCGCTGGTCCTCGGACACGAAGCCGCCGAGCCTCTATGTCTGCGCGCGGCCGGACAGCGTCGTCGTCGCATCCGAGCCCGTCGATTCCGCCCGCGAGTGCTGGCAGGCCCTGCCTTGCAACACTCTGGTCACGGTGCAGGGCGGCGCGGTAACGTTCTCCCCCTTCGAGATCGCGCTGAAACAGGCCGCCTGAGCCGGCATCGGCCTCCCCGCCTCAAGCCACGGCCGGGCAAGGCAGCCATGCGCCGCGCGCCCTGACACCTCCCCGGTTGCCTTCCTACGTCGAGAGCCTAGCCTTGCCGCTCAGCAAGGCGGCTTCCACGAAAGGCACGGGCGATGAAGAAGGGTTCCGATCTTCTGGTCGAAGCGCTCGAGAACGAAGGCGTCGACCGCGTCTTCGGCGTTCCCGGCGAGGAAAATCTCGACGTCGTCGAGTCCCTGCGCAAATCGAAGATCGAACTGGTGCTGACGCGGCACGAGCAAGCCGCCGCCTTTATGGCCGCGACGCATGGCCGCCTCACCGGCCGCCCCGGCGTCTGCATCGCGACGCTCGGACCCGGCGCGCTCAATTTCTCGACCGGCGCGGCCTACGCCCATCTCGGCGCGATGCCGATGATCCTGCTCACCGGGCAGAAGGCGATCATGACCGCCAAGCAGGCGCGCTTCCAGATCGTCGACGTCGTCGCCTCGATGCGTCCGCTGACCAAGATGACGCGCCAGATCGTCAGCCCCGGCAGCATATCCTCCGTGGTGCGCGACGCCTTCCGCGTCGCGATGGAGGAGCG
Organism: Hyphomicrobiales bacterium; assembly: GCA_930633495.1. Classification (NCBI taxonomy): domain Bacteria; kingdom Pseudomonadati; phylum Pseudomonadota; class Alphaproteobacteria; order Hyphomicrobiales; species Hyphomicrobiales bacterium. Next base: position 1,893,323 of record CAKNFJ010000001.1, read on the forward strand.
GCCCGGCCCGGTTCATCTCGAACTGCCCGAGGATATCGCGGCCGAGGAGATCGAGGACATTCCGCTGATCCCGGTGCATCCGCTCGACCGGCCGGTCGCGCCTGCGGCGCCGCTCGACCGGGCTGCCGACATGATCCTCGCCGCGAAGCGCCCGCTGCTGATGATCGGCGCCGCCGGCAACCGGCCGCGGCTGGTCGAGCCGCTCTCGGCCGCGGTCCGCCGCATCGGCCTGCCCTTCTTCAACACGCAGATGGGCAAGGGCGCCGTCACCGGCGGCTCCAACCTCTATCTCGGCACCGCCGCGCTCTCCGAGGGCGACTATGTCCATGAGGCGGTGGCAGCGGCCGACCTGATCGTCGCGGTCGGCCACGATACGATCGAGAAGCCGCCCTTCCTGATGCGCAATGCCGGCGGGCCGAAGGTGATCCATCTCGGCTTCCAGTCGGCCAATGTCGAGCAGGTCTATCACCCGGATGCCGAGGTGATCGGCGATATCGGCGCAACGATGACGGGGCTCGCCGACCGGCTGGAAGGCAAGTTGCCCGAACAGAAGCAGACGCTGGAACTGCGCCAGAAGATCCTGGCCAAGATCAATGCCCGCGCCGAGGAGGACCGCTTCCCGGTGACGCCGCAGCGGCTCGTCCATGACGTGCGCGCGGTGATGCCGGAGGACGGCATGGTCTGCCTCGACAACGGCATGTACAAGATCTGGTTCGCGCGGAACTACCGCACCCATGTCGCCAACACGCTGCTGCTCGACAATGCGCTGGCGACCATGGGGGCCGGCCTGCCCTCGGCGATGATGGCGGCGATGCTGCACCCCGAACGGCGCGTCATGGCCGTCTGCGGCGATGGCGGCTTCATGATGAACTCGCAGGAGATGGAGACGGCGGTCCGGCTCGGCCTCAACCTCGTCGTGCTCGTCCTCAATGACGGCGCTTATGGCATGATCCGCTGGAAGCAGGCCGTCGACCAGTTCCCGGATTACGGCATGACCTTCGGCAATCCCGATTTCGTCGCCTATGCCAGGGCCTATGGCGCCAAGGGCTCGCGCGTGACCTCGGCCGAGGCGCTGGTGCCGACGCTGGAAGCCGCCTTCAAGGGCGGCGGCGTCCACCTCGTCGATTGCCCGATCGATTATTCCGAGAACACCCGCGTTCTCGTCGAGGAACTCAGGAACAAGGTGCCGGACGTCGATCTGGCTTAACGGCCGCCACCATCGAAGCCCTCATCCTGAGGAGCAAGCGCAGCTTGCGTCTCGAAGGATGCTCCAGATGTCTCCGAGCCTCCTGAAACATCCTTCGAGACGCCATTCCCGAGGGCATGGCTCCTCAGGATGAGGGCTCGGAAGCGTCGATGTCCAAAGGAGACAAGATCATGCTCCAGGTTGTTCAGGCCTATGACCGCGCGCCGATCACCGAGATCGAGACCGACGACGAAGCCGCGCTCGAACGCAAGCTGCAGGCGGCGCAGGCCGTATTCAAGGATCGCGACAACTGGCTGAAGCCGCATCAGCGCATCGCGATCCTGCGCAAGCTCGCCGGCCTGCTCGAAGCGAGGCGCGACCATTTCGCCATGCAGGTCGCGCGCGAGGGCGGCAAGCCGCTGCCGGACGCCATCGTCGAGGCCAACCGGGCGGTCGACGGCGTCTATAACGCAGCCGAGGAGCTCAGGAACTTCGCCGGGCGCGAGATCCCGATGGGGCTTTCGGCGGCGGCGGCCGATCGCTGGGCCTTCACCACCAAGGAGCCGATCGGCATCGTCGCGGCGATCTCGGCCTTCAACCACCCGCTCAACCTGATCGTACACCAGGTCGCGCCGGCGATCGCTGTGGGCTGCCCCGTCATCGTCAAGCCGGCCGGCACGACGCCACTCTCCTGCCTCGACTTCGTCAAGCTGGTGCATGAGGCAGGGCTGCCGGAGGCCTGGTGCCAGAGCTTCGTGCCGACCGAGACCGCGCTGGCCGAGAAACTCGCCACCGATCCGCGGATCGCCTTCCTGAGCTTCATCGGCTCGGCCAAGGTCGGCTGGTACCTGCATTCCAAGCTCGCCCATGGCGCCCGCTCGGCGCTGGAACATGGCGGCGTCGCACCGGCTATCGTCGACAGGAGCGCCGATCTCGACGGGATCATCGAGCCGATCGTGAAGGGCGGCTACTACCATGCGGGCCAAGTCTGCGTGTCGACGCAGCGCATCTATGTCCATGACGCGATCATCAACGACTTCACCGAGCGGCTGGTCGCCCGGGTGAAGAAGCTGCGCACCGGCGATCCCACGCTGGCGGACACCGAGGTCGGCCCGCTGATCATCCCGAAGGAGGCCGACCGCGTCGCATCCTGGATCGACGAGGCGGTGAAGGGTGGCGCAAGGCTCGCCACCGGCGGCAGGCGCCTGTCGGAAACGACGCTGGAACCGACCGTGCTGATCGACCCCGATCCGGAAGCCCGTATTTCCAGCGAGGAGGTGTTCGGCCCGGTCGTCGCGATCTATCGCTACAGCAAGCTCGACGACGCGATCGCGCGGGCGAATTCGCTGCCCGTCGCCTTCCAGGCCAGCATCTTCGCGCAGGATATCGACGTGGCGATGCGGGCGGCGAACCGGCTCGATGCCTCGGCGGTGATGGTCAACGATCCTACCACCTTCCGCACCGATTGGATGCCCTTCGCCGGCCGGCGCGTCTCGGGCTATGGCACCGGCGGCATTCCCTACAGCATGCGCGACATGACGCAGGAGAAGATGATCCTGCTGAAGCGGCGCTGAGCGCGCGGCGCGATGGAGCGTGACGCTTCGCCGCGCCGGAGCTCCGATCTGCAACGCCCTCGGCGCCCGCCCAAGAAAAAGCGCCCGACCACGCGGCTTTTCGCAAGTATCCGGCACGCTCTCATCAGTTTACGGCAATTCTAAACTGACAGGATTTGATTGACCCTCGCTCCGGGTCTGCCTAGGCACTGGCTGTCTGCGCCGCGAATAGCTGATCGCGACGCGCAACCGGGGCGGGTTCGCCGTGATCGTACCGTTTCTCATCATGCTTCGCGAAGGCATCGAGGCCGCGCTGATCGTCGGCATCGTCGCGAGCTATCTGGTCAGGACCGGACGGCGCGAATGGCTTCCGGCGCTCTGGGTCGGCGTCGGGCTCGCCTGCGCGGCGAGCCTTGCGGCCGGCGCGGCGCTCGACATCATCGTCGGGGAACTGCCGCAACGCGGGCAGGAACTGTTCGAGGCCGTCATCGGCCTCGTTGCCGCGGCGATGCTGACTTCGATGGTGTTCTGGATGCGCAAGGCGGCACGCTCGATCAAGGGCGAGTTGCAGGCCGGTGTTGATGCGGCGCTGACGGGCGAGCATCAGGGGCTGGCGCTGGTCGGCCTCGCCTTCCTCGCCGTGGTGCGCGAGGGGCTGGAATCGGTCTTCTTCCTGCTCGCCATCTTCCAGCAGAACGGCGGCTGGGGTCCGGCGCTCGGCGCCGGGCTCGGCCTCCTGCTCGCTGCGGGCGCCGGCTACGCCATCTATGCGCTCGGCGTGAAGCTCAATCTGCGCGCCTTCTTCCGCTGGACCGGCATCCTCATCCTGTTCGTCGCGGCCGGGCTCGTCGCCAATGCCGTGCGCTCGCTGCACGAAGCCGGGCTGTGGAACCATCTGCAGCAGAATGTCTACGATCTCGGCACGACATTGCCGGCCGACAGCGCGCCCGGCGCCATTCTTTCCGGCTTTTTCGGCTATCAGGAGCGGGCGGCGCTCGGCGAAGTCATCGCCTATTTCGCGTTCCTGATCCCCACCCTCTTCCTGTTCCTTAAGGGCGGGCGTCAGGAGCAGGCGGCAACGGCAGGACCTCGCCCCGAAACCCGGCGCTCGCCGCGCCTGAAACTGGCCGGCGCGGGCACGGCGCTACTGGTTTTCATCGGCATCGGCGCCTTCATCTATGCGGCGGGCCCGGGCAGCCGGAAATCCGCGCTGGCCGGCGCGACCGACATCGCCATCGCGATCACCGACCGGAGCTGCGAGCCCGCGACGCTGACCATTCCCGCCGGCAAGGCGAGCTTCCTCGTGACCAATCGCGGCGAACGCGTCCTCGAATGGGAAATCCTCGACGGCGTGATGGTGCTGGAGGAACGCGAAAACATCGCGCCCGGCCAATCGCGGCGGCTGACCACGCAGCTTCACCCCGGCGAATACGCGATCACCTGCGGCCTGCTCAGCGCCCCACGCGGCCGGCTGATCGTGCAGGCATCGGCGACGCAACCGCGCCCTGCCCTGACGCTCATGGACATGGTCGGCCCCGCTGCCGAATACCGCGCCTTCCTCAGCGAGCGCATGACGGCCCTCGGAACGGCCATCGATGCTCTGGAGCAGGCACGGGGAGCGGGCGATGCGCAGGCCGCGGACAAGGCACGCCACGACGCGACCGTGCTGCTGCCCGCCTTGCGCCCGGCAATAGCGGGCGACGCCGAGCTCGAAGCCCTTTTCGGCAAGATGCAGGTCGCCCTCACCGACGATGCGCCGGCAGCCGGCACCGAGATCAAGCTCGCGGCCGAAACCTTCCGCGCCGCGCTCGCCCAGCGCACCGTCCTGCCGGACGGGATGCTGTCCGGCGCCATCGCCCTGCTGTCCTCCCCGGACGGCGAGCCCGTCTCCCCCGAGGACATTGCCGCCGCGAGCGGCATCGCCCGGCTGCTCCTGCCCTTGACTGCGCGGGTCGACCCCGATCTGGCGGCGCGGACCAGAGCCGTCCTCGTGACGCTGCCCAACGATGCCAAGCCGGGCGGAGCGCTCCGCGTGCTGGCCGAAGACCTCTCGGCCATGCGCAAGGCGCTCGCTTTGCCCGAAGTGGAGCGCAGATCATGACTCAGGTTGGTAAGACCTTCACACCCTCGCGCCGGGCGTTCCTCACCAGCGGCGCGGCAATTCTCGGCAGTGCCTCGCTGGCACAGGCGGCGACCGAGCCGGCGCAGAACCCCGCGGCGGCGCCCGAGAGCGACACGACCGCCCAGCGCCAGCCCTTTCACGGCATCCACCAGCCCGGCATCGTCACGCCGCGCCCGGCCACCGGCCTCGTCGCCGCTTTCGACGTCACCGCAACCTCGCTCGACGAACTCGACCGGCTGTTACGGCTGCTGAGCGAGCGCATCGCCTTCCTGATGCAAGGCGGCCCGGCCCCCACCGCCGATCCGGGCTTCCCGCCGCCGGACAGCGGCATCCTCGGCCCGGTCATCGCGCCGGACAATCTGACCGTCACCGTCGCGCTCGGCGCCTCGCTCTTCGACGAGCGCTTCGGCCTCGCCCCGCTCAAGCCGAAGCATCTGCAGCGGATGAAGCGCTTCCGCAACGACGCGCTCGACGGCGCGATCTGCCATGGCGACCTGCTGCTGCAGTTCTGCGCCAACACCGCCGACACCAATATCCACGCACTTCGCGACATACTGAAGAACGCGCCGGACCTGCTCCTGCTGCGCTGGAAGCAGGAGGGCACCGTGCCGGTGCTCAAGCCCAGGCAAGGCGAGCCGGCGGAGAGCGCCCGCAACCTGCTCGGCTTCCGCGACGGCACCGCCAACCCCGACGCTGCCGACACCGCGCTGATGGACCATCTCGTCTGGGTCCAGCCTGGCTCTGGCGAGCCGGAATGGGCCGCCAACGGCAGCTACCAGGTGGTCAGGATCATCCGGAACTTCGTCGAGCGCTGGGACCGCACGCCGCTCGGCGAGCAGGAGGCGATCATGGGCCGCGAGAAGGCCAGCGGCGCGCCCTTCGGCGGCAAGCGCGAATACGACGAGCCCGTCTATGCCGACGATCCCGAAGGCAAGCGCACGAAGCTCGACGCCCATATCCGGCTCGCCAATCCGCGCCGGCCGGAGACGGAAGGCAGCCGGATGCTGCGCCGGCCGTTCAACTATTCCAACGGCGTCACCCGCGCCGGGCAGCTCGACATGGGGCTGCTCTTCATCTGCTTCCAGCAGGATCTCGAGCGCAGCTTCATCGCCGTGCAGCAGCGGCTCGATGGCGAACCGCTGGAGGAATACATCAAGCCGGTCGGCGGCGGCTATTTCTTCGCCCTGCCCGGCGTGCCCGATGCCGGCAGCCATCTCGGCGCCGGCCTGATCAAGGCAGCGCGCAGGATCGTTCCCGCCGCAGCTTCGACTTCCCCCCGCAAGACAGGAGACTGATATGAGCTTGCGCTTCGCATGGCTGGCCGGGGCCGGCCTGTTTGCCGTCGTCACGGCGGCACCGGCCTTCGCCGCCTCCCCACTCGACCTCGTGGCACCGGTTTCCGAATACAAGCTCTACGTCTCGCAGGGCGTCGACCAGCTGGTGAAGGACACCAAGGCCTTCACCGATGCGGTCAAGGCCGGCGACATCGCAAAGTCCAAGGCGCTCTATGCGCCGACCCGCGTCTCCTACGAGAAGATCGAGCCGGTCGCGGAACTGTTCAGCGACCTCGACGGCAAGATCGACTCGCGCGCCGACGACCATGAGAAGAAGGAGGAGGACCCGGAGTTCACCGGCTTCCACCGCATCGAATACGGTCTCTTCGCCAGGAACAGCACCGAGGGCCTTGGCCCCTTCGCCGACAGGCTGATGGCCGACGTCACCGAGCTGCAGGGCCGCATCAAGGATCTGACGATCCCGCCGGACAAGATGGTCGGCGGCGCGGCCGTCCTGATCGAGGAGGTCGCGGCGACCAAGATCTCCGGCGAGGAAGATCGCTACAGCCACACCGATCTCTGGGACTTCCAGGCCAATGTCGACGGCGCCAAGAAGATCGTCGACCTGCTGCGACCGCTGGTCGTCAAGGAGGACAAGGCGCTGGCGGCCAAGATCGATGCGAATTTCGCGACCGTCGACAAGACGCTGGCCAAGTACAAGCTGAAGGATGGCGGCTTCGAGACCTATGACAAGCTGAGCGAGGCCGACCGCAAGGCGCTCGCCGCGATGATCACCACGCTCGCGGAGGATCTTTCCAAGCTGCGCGGCGTGCTCGGCCTGGGCTGACACAGAACGGTCACGCGAGCACGGCACTCGACAGGCGGAAGCCGATGCGCCATGGACGGCGCATCGGCGACAGACGCCCCTTCGCAGACATGGACAGCCTGCCCTCATGACCGACAATTCCGCCAAGAACCCGACCGCGCAGGGCCGCATCGCCCTGCTGGGCTGCCCGATCGAGGTCGGCGCCTCGCGCCGCGGCGCGCTGATGGGCCCCGCCGGCCTGCGCACCGCCGGCCTCGTGCGCGTCCTGGAAGACCTCGGCTATGCCGTCGAGGACCATGGCGACATCCTGCCGCGCGACCTCCAGCCCGTCGAAGGCCCGGCGCCCGACAATGCCCGCTTCTACCATGAGATCGCCGCCTGGATGCGGGCGCTCAGCGCCCGCGCCTACGAGCTTGCCCGCTCCGGCGCGGCCCCGATCTTCCTCGGCGGCGACCACAGCCTGTCGATGGGCTCGGTCAACGGCGTTGCCCGCTACTGGCAGGAGCAGGGCCGCAAGCTCTTCGTGCTCTGGCTCGACGCCCATGCCGACTACAACATGCCGGCGATCTCGCCCTCGGGGAACATGCACGGCATGTCCTCCGCCTTCCTCTGCGGCGAGACCGGCCTCGACGACCTGCTCGGAGCCGAGCCGCGCGCCTCGATCTCGCCGGCGCAGCTCAGCCTGTTCGGCATCCGCTCGATCGACCCGCTGGAGAAGGCTGCGGTCAAGGAGCGCGGCATCGACATCGCCGACATGCGCGCCATCGACGAGCATGGCGTCGGCGTGCTGATCCGCCAGGTCATCGACAAGGTGCGCGCCGAGAACGGCGTGCTGCACGTCTCCTTCGACGTCGATTTCATCGACCCGCCGCTGGCGCCGGGCGTCGGCACGACCGTGCCGGGCGGCGCGACCTATCGCGAGGCGCATCTGGTGATGGAGCTGCTGCACGATTCCGGGCTGGTGCGCTCGATGGACATCGTCGAGCTCAACCCCTTCCTCGACGATCGCGGCATGACGGCGCGCCTCGCCGTCGAGCTCGCCGGCAGCCTGTTCGGCCAGCAGATCACCGACCGGCAGACGCCGTCCAACGCCATCGGCGCGGCCTGAGCGGGCCAATCCCCAGATCACTTATCCGTCTGTCGCTCCCCGTCATTGCGAGGAGCGACAGAGACGAAGCAATCCAGGGGCGGCAGAGCTCTACGTCTCCTGGATTGCTTCGCTGCGCTCGCAATGACGAGGCAGCCGGGAAGCAGCCTCAAACGGCCAGCGCGAAGCCGTCCTTACGGTGGTCCGAGGCGCCGAACATCACGCCGCGCTTGTGGTCGACCCAGATCGCCTGGCAGCCGCCGAGCGGCTCCTCCGCCCAGGCCACGTCATGGCCGCGCGCCTTGAGATCCTCGGCGACGCTCGCCGGGATCGTCGTCTCCAGCGAGAGCTTGCCGTCATAGGCGAAGCTGCGCGGCGCATCCGAAGCCTGCTGCGGGTCGAGGCCACGGTCGAGGATGCCGGAGAGGAAATGGGCATGGCCGGTCGACTGATACTGGCCGCCCATGACACCGAACGGCATGATCGGCTTGCCGTCCTTGGCCAGCATCCCCGGAATGATCGTGTGGAACGGGCGCTTGCGCGGCGCGATGGCGTTGGGATGGCCCTCGATCAGGCGGAAGCCCGAGCCGCGGTTCTGCAGCATGACGCCGGCCTTGGCCGCATAGATGCCGCTGCCGAAGGCGGAGAATAGCGAGTTGATGAAGGACACCATGTTACCGGCACCGTCGACGACGCAGAGATAGATCGTGTCCTTGTGCAGGGGCATGTCGAAGACTTCCGGCTTCGCCGCCTTCTCCAGGCTGATCTCCTTGCGGATGCGACCGACGAACTGATCCGACAGGAAGGCTTCCGTGTCGAAGGGGCTCACAGTCGGATCGGCGACCAGCGCATCGCGCTGGCGATAGGCAGCCTTGCTCGCCTCGGCGAGGAGATGGATACGGTCGGCCTCGCTGAGCTTCCCGTCCTTCATGTCGAAGCCTTCGAGGATGCGCGCGATCAGCAGCGCGGCGATGCCCTGGCCGTTCGGCGGGCATTCCCAGAGGCGGTGGCCGCGATAATCGGCACCGATCGGGTCGACATAGTCCGGTTTCGAGGCGGCGAAATCATCGAGCCCTATCAAGCTGCCGGCAGCCCTGAGCACGGAAACCATGTCCTCGGCGAGCTCGCCCTCGTAAAAGGCCGAGCGGCCCTCGCGGGCGATGCGGCGCAGCATGTTGCCGAGCGCCGGATGGACCATCTTGTCGCCGATAGCCGGAGGATTCCCGCCCGGCAGGTAGACGGCGTTGCCGAGGCCGTGCTTCTCGATGCGGCCGCGGGCCTTGGCCCAGTCGAGCGCGACGCGCGGCGTCACCACGAAGCCCTCCTCGGCGGCGCGGATCGCCGGGGCGAAGATCTCGTCGAGGCTCTTGCTGCCATGATCGGCGACGAGGCGGCACCAGGCGTCGATGGCGCCGGGCACGGTGACGGCGTGGGGAGAATCCGCCGCGATCGCCGTCATGCCCTGGCCGAGAAACCAGCCGAGCTCGGCCTTGGCGGCCGAGCGGCCGGAGCCGTTGATCGCGACCATCTTGCCATTGGCCGGGGCGTAGATCGCGAAGCAGTCGCCGCCGATGCCGGTCATGTGCGGATCGACCACGGCCTGGACGGCGACCGCCGCGATGGCCGCGTCGATGGCGTTGCCGCCGGCGCGCAGGATGTCGACCGCGGCCAATGTCGAGGCCGGGTGCGAGGTCGCCGCCATGCCGCGGTCACCGACCGCAACCGGCCGGCCCGACACCGTGAAATCGCGAACGCCCCAGCTCATATTCGTCTCCACCTCTGCGGCGCCGTCGCTTCGCGACGCCTTGTTTCGCTCAACGCTTTGGCGTGCCGGCCGGGGGCTTGGCAATCCCGCCCGACGCATGACCGGCATGGGTCGCCCCTCGCCGCACGCAGCCATCCCGATTGACATCACAGCGCGGAAGGACTGGAGCGCCGTGCGCGCATCCGCGCGCAATGTGGCGATCCAGTTTTTGTTCAACCATCAGAGTTTTCCGAAAAGTGGTTTCCACTTTTCGGTCCGATGCCGTATCGCCGCCTCAAAGGACGGGCCGGCCATGCAAGACTACATCCGCAAGATCATCGGGGCGCGCGTCTACGATGTCGCGATCGAAAGCCCGCTCGACCCGATGCCGCGCCTGTCAGCCCGCATCGGCGGCAGCGCCCTGCTGAAGCGCGAGGATCTGCAGCCCGTCTTCTCGTTCAAACTGCGCGGCGCCTACAACAAGATCGCCAGCCTCTCGACGGAGGAAGCGGAGCGCGGCGTGATCTGCGCCTCGGCCGGCAACCATGCGCAGGGCGTGGCACTGGCGGCGAAGAAGCTCGGCATCAAGGCGACCATCGTGATGCCGCGCACGACGCCGGACATCAAGGTGCAGGCGGTGCGCAGCCTCGGCGGGCGCGTCGTGCTGCATGGCGAGAATTTCGACGAGGCCTACGGGCACGCCCGCAAGCTCGAAGCGGAAAAGGGGCTGACCTTCGTCCACCCCTATGACGATCCGGACGTCATCGCCGGCCAGGGCACGGTCGGCATGGAGATCCTGCGCCAGCATTCCGAGCCGATCAAGGCGATCTTCGTGCCGATCGGCGGCGGCGGGCTTGCGGCCGGCGTCGCGGTCTACGCCAAGTTCCTGCGACCCGAGATCAAGGTGATCGGTGTCGAGCCGGAAGACGCCGCCTCCATGGCAGGCGCCATCGCAGCGGGCGAGCGCGTCGTGCTCGATCAGGTCGGCCTCTTCGCCGATGGCGTCGCGGTGCGGCAGGCCGGTGAGGAAACGTTCAGGCTCTGCCGCGACCTGCTCGACGAGGTCGTCACCGTCTCGACCGACGAGATCTGCGCGGCGGTGAAGGATATCTTCGAGGACACCCGCGCCATCGCCGAGCCTTCGGGCGCGGTCAGCCTCGCGGGCTTGAAGGCCTATGCCGCGCGCGAGGCCAAGCGGACGGGCGCGCTGATCGCGATCAATAGCGGCGCGAACATGAATTTCGACCGCCTGCGCCACATCGCCGAGCGGGCCGAGATCGGCGAGCATCGCGAGGCCCTGCTCGCGGTGACCATCCCCGAAAGACCCGGCGCCTATCGCGCCTTCATCCAACTGCTCGGCCGGCGCGCCATCACCGAGTTCAACTACCGTTATTCCGATCCGCAGGCGGCGCGCATCTTCGTCGGCGTCCAGCTTTCCGAGGGCGATGCCGAGAAGCGCCAGATCATCGCGATGCTGGCCGAGCACGGCTATCCGGTGCTCGACATGAGCGACAACGAACTCGCCAAGCTGCATATCCGCTACATGGTGGGCGGCAAGGCGCCCGGGCTCGGCGACGAGCTGATCTTCCGCTTCCAGTTCCCGGAGCGGCCGGGCGCGCTGCTGAAGTTCCTCAACAGCCTCTCGGCCGACTGGAACATCTCTCTCTTCCACTACCGCAACCACGGCGCCGATTACGGCCGTATCCTCGCCGGCATCCAGATCCCGCCGTCCCAGCGCGGTCAGCTTACCAAGCGGCTCGATGCGCTGGGCTATCCCTATTGGAGCGAGAGCGACAATCCGGCTTATCTGTCGTTTCTGGCGGAGATGCCGTCGGCGAATTGATGCGCATCAAATCGTTCGTCATGCTCGAACGATACGTTTGATATTACGCATTGGATCGATTGGACGGAGAAGAATATTCCCTGACCAGCACCGGAGAGCTGGTCAATGTCCTCTTACGCCCCGCAGAATCTCGCGAAGCCCGCCCCCACGGCATCCGGCACCGCATGGCTCGCCATCGGCCCCGGCCTGCTGCTCGCCGGCATGATCGCGGCGACCGGCTTCGCCCTGCGACAAGTGCCTGGGCTTGGCGCCTTCAGCCCGATGATCCTCGCCATCCTGATCGGCATCGGCTTCCACAACCTCGTCGGCACGCCGGCAGCGGCCAAAGCCGGCGTCGCCTTCGCCATGCGCAAGGTGTTGCGCTTCGCCATCATCCTGCTCGGCCTGCAGCTCACCGTGGCGCAGGTGCTGGCGGTGGGGTTGAGTGGCATCGCCGTGATCGTCGCGACGCTCGTCGCCACCTTCCTGTTCACCACCTGGCTCGGCCGGCGGATCGGCGTCGAGCGCAAGCTCGCCGAGCTGATCGCGGCCGGCACCTCGATCTGCGGCGCCTCGGCGGTGATCGCGACCAATACCGTCACGCAAGCACCCGACGAGGACGTGGCCTATGCCGTGGCCTGCGTCACCGTCTTCGGCTCGATCGCGATGTTCGCCTATCCGCTGCTGCCGGGACTGCTGCATCTCGACGCCCACGCCTATGGGCTGTGGACGGGCGCCTCGATCCACGAGATCGCGCAGGTCGTCGCGGCCGCCTTCCAGGGCGGGCAACAAGCCGGCGAGTTCGGCACCGTCGCCAAGCTGTCGCGGGTGATGATGCTCGCCCCGGTCGTGATCACGCTCGGACTGATGGCGGCGCGCCGCGCCCGTGGCAACGGCGATGCCGGAGCGCAGGCCAAGGCGCCGATGCCCTGGTTCGTGCTCGGCTTCATCGCGATGGTCGGGCTCAACAGCCTCGTCACCATCCCCAGCGAGGCCAAGGCGGGCATCGTCACAGCGACCAGCTTCCTGCTCTCGATGGCGCTGGCCGCGATGGGGCTGGAGACTGATATCGGCAAGCTCAAGGCCAAGGGCCTGCGCCCGCTCCTGCTCGGCCTCGCCGCCTTCCTGTTCATCGCGGGCTTCAGCCTTCTGCTGGTGAAGCTCGCCGCGTAAGCTCGCGAGCATGACGCTCGAACAGCTCCGCATCTTCGTCGCCGTCGCCGAACGGGAACACCTGACGCAAGGCTCCCGCGCCCTCAATCTCACGCAATCGGCGGTAAGCTCCGCGATCGCGACGCTGGAAGCGCGCTACGCAACCAAGCTGTTCGACCGGATCGGCCGGCGCATCGCGCTGACCGAGGCCGGCCGCCTCTTCCTCACCGAGGCGCGCGCCGTGCTGGCGCGGGCTGCGGCGGCGGAAGCGGTGCTCTCCGACCTTTCGGGGCTGGCGCGCGGCTCGCTCGCCCTGATGGCGAGCCAGACCGTGGCGAACTACTGGCTGCCGCCGCTGATCCAGCGCTTTCGCCTGGAGCACCCCGGCATCGCGGTCACACTCGCGATCGGCAACACCGAGACGGTCAGCGCCGCCATCCATGACGGCGCGGCCGATCTCGGCTTCATCGAGGGCGAGATCGACGACCCGGCGCTGGCGATCACCGCCGTCGCCGAGGACGAACTCGTCATCGTCGCGCCGGCCAGCCATCGCTGGGCGCAGACGCCCCCCTCCACCACCGAGCTGAAACAGGGCGCGTGGGTGCTGCGCGAGCCGGGCTCGGGCACGCGCGCCATGTTCGAGGCGGCCCTGCCGGGGCTGGGCCTCACCACGGCGGACCTCGCCATCGCGCTGGAGCTGCCATCGAATGAGGCGGTTTGTGCGGCCGTCTCTGCGGGTGCCGGCACGACAGCGATTTCGCGCCTCGTCGCCGCCAACGCCATCGCGGCCGGGCGGCTTGCCACCGTGGCGTTGCCGCTGCCGAAACGGCGCTTCCTCGCGCTGCGCCACAAGGAACGCTACCTCGCCAAGGCGGCAGCGGCGTTCCTCGCGCTCAGTCCGATGGATTAGGGCCCGCAAGCAGTTTCTGGATCGCTCCCAGTCCGAACCACCCTTGTCATTCCGGGGCTTCGCGTAGCGAAGAACCCGGAACCCACGACTGGGCTGTCCCGCTCATCAAGCGACCTCAGATATCTCACCCAGTCGTGGGTTCCGGGTTCGCGCCTGCGGCACGCCCCGGAATGACAACCGAGTGACCCAAAGCCGTTGCTAAAACTGGATCAGGCGGCCGCAGCAGCACCCGGCGCGGCGCGCATCAGCATGCCGAAGAGATCGCGGGAATCGTCCGGGTCGGCGATCAAGTCGAGTTCGGCATAGGTGCCGGCCTCGCGGATGCGCTCATAGACATAGCGCAGCGCCGAGAAATCCTCGATCGCGAAGCCGACCGAATCGAACATCGTGATCTGGCGCGCATCAGTGCGGCCCTGCGCCGCCCCAGTGATGACCTTCCAGAGTTCCTCGACCGGGTGATCGGCGTCGAGCTGCTGGATGTCGCCCTCGATGCGGGTCTGCGGCGGATATTCGACGAAGATCGACGAGCGCAGCAGCACGTCGCGGTGGATCTCGGTCTTGCCGGGGCAGTCGCCGCCGACCGCGTTGATGTGGATGCCGGCGCCGACCATGTTGTCGGTCAGAATCGTCGCGTACTGCTTGTCGGCGGTCACGGTGGTGACGATATCGGCGCCTTCGACCGCCTCCATCGCCGTGGCGCAGCGCGTGATCTTGAAGCCGTGTCGGGCAAGGTTGCGGGCGCATTTCTCGGTCGCGGCCGGATCGACGTCATAGAGGCGCAGGTTCTCGATGCCGAGGATCGCGCGGAAGGCGAATGCCTGGAATTCGGACTGCGCACCGTTGCCGATGATCGCCATGGTCGCGGCGTTCTTGGGCGCGAGGTGCTTGGCCGCCACCGCCGACATCGCCGCCGTGCGCAACGCCGTCAGGAAGGTCATCTCGGAGAGCAGGACGGGATAGCCGGTCGCGACATCCGAGAGCAGGCCGAAGGCGGTGACCGTCTGCAGGCCGGCCTTCATGTTCTTCGGGTGGCCGTTGACGTATTTGAAGCCGTAGAGCTTGCCGTCGCTGGTCGGCATCAGCTCGATCACGCCTTCGAGGCTGTGCGAGGCGATGCGCGGCGTCTTGTCGAAGATCTCCCAGCGCCGGAAATCGTCCTCGATATAGCCCGCGATCTCGGACAGCATCCGCTCGATACCGATCGCATGGACCAGCTTCATCATGTGGTCGACGCTGACGAAAGGCACGACGTTGAGCTGCTGAATCATGGGTCCCCGCGCTGCTTCTGCGAAAGACCCATTCTCCGTGTTTTCGGCGGCAGGCGAAAGAAGCCATAATGACCTGATCGGTGGCAATATTGATCGAAACGATAAAAAGATTTATCCATTCCGGGTAATGGATGACATCGATCGCAGGCTCATCACCCTGTTGCGCCATGACGGGCGCCGCAGCATCTCGGACCTCGCAGCCGATCTCGGCCTGACGCGGGCGACCGTTCGCGCGCGGCTGGAGAAGCTGGAACAATCGGGCGAGATCATCGGCTTCACCGTGATCCTGCGCTCGGACGCGATCGACCTGCCGGTGCGCGGCATCACCATGATCGAAATCGCCGGCCAGGCCGCGGATTCGGTCACCACGGCGCTCAGCGGCTTCAGCGAAGTCTCCAGCATCCACACCACCAACGGCAACTGGGACCTCGTCGTGGAACTCGGCACCTCCGACCTGATCGCCTTCGACCAGGTGCTCAGGCGCATCCGCCTGATCCCCGGCGTCACCAACAGCGAAACCAGCCTGCTGCTGGCGACGCCGCGCAGCGTCAAGGCGCGGCTCTAGCCCCCGCAAGAACCGCCGCTGCATGGCGGCCATCCGCAAACGCGGCGCGGCGCCCCGTGACAGGCAGGCGCCCGCCCCCTAACGTTATGCCCCGTCAGATACAGCGTCGATGCCGGCCGGCGATGCATGATCGCGCAAGGCCGCCCGTTCGCATCCGACACCGACAGTTCCCGTTCGGGGCATGGACAACCGGCCTTACCGGCCGATCCTCCGCGCCTCGACCAAGACAAGGCAGGAGACAGACCATGGCGCATGAGCTCGAATTCTATATCGACGGCCAGTGGGTGAAGCCGTCGGGCAATCGCACGCTCGGCGTGGTCGATCCGTCCAACGAAGAGGTCTTCGCCACGATCGCGCTCGGCGAGCAGGCCGATGTCGACAAGGCCGTCGCCGCAGCCCGCGCAGCCTTCCCGGCTTTCGCCGCGACCTCCAAGGCCGAGCGCCTGGCACTCATGCGCCGCCTCGCCGAGGCCTACAAGAAGCGCTACGACGCCATCGCCGACATCCTCTCGCGCGAAATGGGCGCGCCGAAGGAACTGGCGCACCGGGCTCAGGCCGCGATGGGCACCGCCCATCTCGCCAAGATGATCGAGACGCTCGAAAACTTCGAGTTCGAGGAGCTACGCGGCACCACCCTCATCGCCAAGGAGCCGATCGGCGTCGTCGGCATGATCACGCCGTGGAACTGGCCGCTCAACCAGATCATGTGCAAGGTCGCGCCCGCGCTCGCCGCCGGCTGCACCATGGTGCTCAAGCCCTCCGAGATCGCCCCGCTCAACGCCATCATCTTCGCGGAAGCGATGGAAGAGGCCGGCGTGCCGAAGGGCGTGTTCAACCTCGTCAACGGCGACGGCCCGACGGTGGGCGAAGCGATCTCGCGCCATCCCGGCGTCGACATGGTCTCCTTCACCGGCTCGACGCGCGCCGGCATCCTCGTCGCCAAGGCGGCGGCGGATACCGTCAAGCGCGTGCATCAGGAGCTCGGCGGCAAGTCGGCCAACATCATCCTCGACGATGCCGACCTGAAGAAGTCGGTGAAGCTCGGCGTCGAGAGCGTGATGCGCAACTCCGGCCAGTCCTGCAACGCGCCGACCCGGATGTTCGTGCCGGAGAAGCTGCATAAGGAGGCGCTCGCCATCGCCAAGCAGGTGGCCGAGCCGCTCAAGGTCGGCGCTCCCTCGGCGGATGGCGTCTTCCTCGGCCCGGTCGTCAGCGAAGTGCAGTACGAGAAGATCCAGCGCCTGATCGAGGCCGGCATCAAGGAAGGCGCGACGCTGGTCACCGGCGGCCCCGGCCGTCCCGAGGGCCTCAATCGCGGCTACTACGTTCGCCCGACCGTGTTCGGCGGCGTGACCGACGAGATGACCATCGCCCGCGAGGAGATCTTCGGCCCCGTGCTGTCGATCCTGCCCTACAAGAGCGACGACGAGGTGGTTGAGCGTGCCAACGACACGCCCTACGGCCTCGCCTCCTACGTCCAGTCCGGCTCGCAGGAGCGCGCTCGCAAGATCGCGGCGCAGATGCGCTCGGGCAATGTCTACATCAACTACCCGGCCTGGGACGCGGGGGCGCCCTTCGGCGGCTACAAGCAGTCCGGCAACGGCCGCGAATACGCCGATTTCGGCCTTGAGGAGTTCCTCGAGATCAAGGGCACGGTCGGCTACGCCGCGGCCTGATCGGCGCGTGATCTGACGCAAGCGAGGCCCGGTGGACCAAACGCCACCGGGCCTTCATTTTATACTCCGCTTCAAACGATTAAGAGGCACGCCATGGTCAATCCGAACCGCTATGACGCGATGCGCTACAACCGCTGTGGCCGCAGTGGATTGCAACTCCCGGCGCTTTCGCTCGGCCTCTGGCAGAATTTCGGCGAGACCGGTGTCCGCGCCAATATGCGCGAGATCTGCCGCACGGCCTTCGACCTCGGCATCACCCATTTCGACCTCGCCAACAATTACGGCCCTCCGCCCGGCTCGGCCGAGACCGCCTTCGGCGAAATCCTCACCCAAGACTTTGCTGGCTATCGCGATGAGCTGGTGATCTCGACCAAGGCCGGCTACCGGATGTGGCCCGGCCCCTATGGCGAGTGGGGCAGCCGCAAATACCTGATCTCCAGCCTCGACCAGAGCCTGAGGCGGATGAAGCTCGACTATGTCGACATCTTCTATTCGCACCGCTTCGACCCGAACACGCCACTGGAGGAGACGATGGGCGCGCTCGACTCGATCGTGCGCCAGGGCAAGGCGCTCTATGTCGGGCTTTCCTCCTATAATTCGAAGCGCACGCAGGAGGCCGTCGCGATCCTGCGCCGGCTCGGCACGCCCTGCCTGATCCATCAGCCGAGCTATTCGATGCTCAACCGCTGGATCGAGCAGGACGGTTTGCTCGACACGCTTGATGCCGAGGGCATCGGCTCGATCGTGTTCTCGCCGCTGGCGCAGGGCATGCTGACGGACAAGTATCTGAAGGGCGTGCCGGCCGGCAGCCGCGCCGACAAGAAGGCGCCCTCCTTCCGCGACGGCTTTCTCAGCGAGGCCAATCTCAGGAGCATCGCGGCGCTGAACGAGATCGCGGCCGCGCGTGGCCAGAGCCTCGCGCAGATGGCGATCGCCTGGGTGCTGCGCGGCGGGCGCGTCACCTCGGCGCTTATCGGCGCGAGCCGGCCCGAGCAGGTGACGGACTGCGTCGCGGCGCTGAAGAACCCGGAGTTTTCCGCCGAGGAACTGGCGGCGATCGACAAGCATGCGGTCGATGGCGGCATCAATATCTGGGCGGCTTCGGCGGAGCGGTAGGACGTTCGTTCCCTTCTCTACAGGACACCACCGTCATGCTCGCCCTTGTGGCGAGCATCCACGCCTTGAACACCACCTTCGACCAGCGAAGACGTGGATGGTCGGGACAAGCCCGACCATGACGACCAACCCCGCCTTCCGCCGGATCGCGCGCCTAATCCTCCCCCGCCACCGCCGCGATCGGGAGCGCGCTGGAGCGCTTCACCTGGCCGAGCGCGAAGCTCGACTCGATCGAGGCGACGCCGTCGAGGCGGGTGAGCTTGTCCTTGAGGAAGCGCTCATAGGCCGGCAGGTCGCGCACGACGATGCGCAGCAGGTAATCGCGCTGGCCGGTCATCAGGTAGCAGTCGACCACCTCGGGCCAGCGCGCCACGGCCTGCGAGAAGCGGTCGAGCTCGTCCTCGCGCTGGCGCTCCAGCTTGACCGAGACAAAGACGCTGATCGGCAAGCCGACCTTGGTCTGGTCGATGATCGCGGCATAGCCCTGAATGACGCCGGCCTCTTCCAGCATGCGGATGCGGCGTGCGCAGGGTGAGGCCGAGAGCCCGATCCGCTGGGCGAGATCCTGCACCGAAAGGCGGGAATTGATCTGCAATTCCGCGATGATCTTGCGGTCGAGCGCATCGAGGCGCAGGCGTGCCATTCCCTGTCTCCGTCCCGGCTGACGAACGCCCTTTTACAGGAGCCACCGCCAGCCACCATCGGCATCTCCGTGAAAGCGCATGGCAGCAACGGCATGGCACTGGCGCGGAGGGGAAGGTCACGCTATGCGATACCTACAATCCAATGAATGTATGGAAATCGGTTTGGCGATGGTCGACAACGACGGGCTTTCCTGGACCGGCCGGCTCGATCCGGCTGCGGGGCCGCGTTACCTGCAAATCGTCGCGCAGCTCGAACGGGCCGTCGCGACCGGCCTGCTGCGGCCGGGCGATCGCCTGCCGCCGCAGCGCCGGTTGGCAGAGCATCTCGCGGTCGATCTCACCACGGTGACGCGCGCCTTCGGCGAGGCCCGCGAGCGCGGGCTGATCGACGCGGTGACAGGGCGCGGCTCCTTCATTTCGGCAAGGCAGGAGCAGGAGGGACCGCCGCTCGACCTCAGCATGACGATCCCGCCGGCGCCGAAGGGCCTGCGGCTGGGCGAGCTGATGCAGCGCGGCATCGCCGAAATCCTGGCCCGCAGCGATGCCGACCAGTTGATGAACTACCATGGCGGGGCCGGCTCGCTGGCAGAGCGCGCCGCCGGCGCGGCCTGGCTCGCGCCGCTGCTGGGAGCGCTCCGATCGCAGCGCATCGCGGTGGTGCCGGGCGCCCAGACGGGGCTCAATGCGCTGCTTTCGCTGCTGGCGCGACCGGGCGACACGATCCTGACCGAGCCGTTGACCTATCCCGGCTTGATCGGCGCAGCCCGGCAGCACGGGCTCGCGCTGGCCCCGGTCGCGAGCGACAGGGACGGCCCGCTCCCGGACGCGCTCGACGCGGCCGCCACCCGGCATGGAGCCAGGCTGTTCGCGATGACGCCGACATTGCAGAACCCGACCTGCATCACCCTGCCGGAGCGGCGCCGGCTGGATCTCATCGCCGTGGCCCGCCGGCGCGATCTCATCCTGATCGAGGACGATCCGTACAGCCTGCTCGCCGGGGATGCGCCAGCGCCGCTGGCAGCACTGGCGCCCGAGCGGACATGGCATGTCGCGACCTTGTCGAAGGTACTGACGCCCGGCCTGCGCACGGCCTTCGTCGTGATCCCCGAGGGAACCGACAGCGCTCCGTTCCTCACCGCCTTGCGCGCGACAGCGCTGATGCCCGCGCCGCTGATGACGGCGCTCGCCGCACACTGGATCAGGATCGGCGCGGCAAGGGACCTGCTCGAAGGCGTGCGGCGCGAAGCGGCCGAGCGGCAAATGTTGGCCCGGGAAATCCTTCCAGAGACAATGCAGAGCCATCCCCATGCGCTGCATGTCTGGCAGCCCTTGCCGCCTCATTGGGAGCGCAACAGCCTGATCGAGCGCGCCCGTGGGGCGGGGCTCGGCGTGATGGCGGCCGACGCCTTCAGCACCGACGGAGCCGCGCCGGATGCGATCCGGATCGCGCTCGGGGCGATCCCCGAGCGGGCAAGGCTGGCCGAGGCGCTCGGCCTGCTTGCCGCACTGATCCGAGACGGTGGGAAAGTCGGGCGCTGAGCGCACCCGGCCAACTCAACCGGAAGCGACCGGCTTGTCCTGTGGCGTCGGGCGGGCGAGCCGGCCCTCCTCGGCCTTGTGGAAGAACTGCGAGGCGACGAGCCAGCCCTTGAGTGGCTGCAAGGGTGGAATGCAGGTCAGCAGGATCAATGGCAGCGTCGTGACCAGATGCACCCAGGTCGGCGGGTTGTAGTTCAGCTCCAGCCAGAGCGGGAAGGCCGCGGCCGGGATGCAGACGAACATCATCACGAAGAAGGCCGGGCCATCCGCCGGATCGGCAAAGGAATAATCCAGACCGCAATTCTCACATTTCGGCTTCAGCTTCAGGAAGCCCTCGAACATCTTACCCTGCCCGCAGCGCGGGCAGCGGCCGCGCAGGCCAGTCTTGAGCGGAGAGAGTGGCGGCCAGTGCTCGCCGGACATGGAATGTCTCCTCAGGACGGCGCCGTTTGTTCGGCGTCGCCCCTCAGATCGCTCTCGATGCAGACAATGTCAAGATTGTATGCATCATAGCCGACTGCCTGCGCGGATCGGTCGCGGGCAGCTCAGATGTGCAGCGCGTGGCCCAGTGCCTTCATCGCTGCCTCCGGGAAGGCTTCGCCCAGCGTCGGGTGCGCGTGGATCGTGCCGGCGATGTCCTGCAGCGTCGCACCCATCTCGATGGCGAGCCCGAAAGCGGCGGACAGCTCCGAGACACCCTGCCCCACCGCCTGGACGCCGAGCACCAGCTCACTGCCGGCCTGCGCGACGACGCGCACGAAACCCGTCTCGCCATGACGGGTCATGGCACGACCATTTGCGGCGAAGGGGAACTGGCCGATCTTGAGCTCGTGGCCGGCGCGCTTGGCTTCATCCGGCGACAAGCCCACCGAGACGATCTCGGGATCGGTGAAGCAGATCGCCGCGATGCCGCGCTTGTCCCAGGCGCGCGGCAGGCCGGCGACGATCTCCGCCACCATCTCGCCTTGCGCCATGGCGCGATGCGCCAGCATCGGCTCGCCGGTGACGTCGCCAATGGCGTAGATGCCGCGCATCGACGTCTCGCAGCGCTCGCCGATGCGGATGAAGCGGCCCTCCATGTCGAGGACCAGGTTTTCGAGGCCGAGATTTTCGGTGACGGGCTTGCGGCCGACCGTGACCAGAATCCTGTCGGCCGGGAGGCTGCGCTCACTACCATCGGCGGTCTCGATGCGCAGCCCGTCGCCCTTCGCCGTCGGGCCGAGCGCCTTGGCGCCGGTCAGCACCTCGACGCCGAGCGCGGTCAGGCGCTTCGAAACCGGGCCGGTGAGTTCGCTGTCATAGAGCGGCAGGATGCGCTCCTGCGCCTCGACGACGGTGACCTTGCTGCCCATCCGGGCGAAGGCGGTGCCGAGCTCCAGCCCGATATAACCTCCACCGACCACGACGAGGCGCTTGGGAACATCCGTCAGCGCCAGCGCGCCGGTCGAGGAGATCACATTGCCGCCGAAGGGCAGGAAAGGCAGCTCGACCGGGGCTGAGCCGGTGGCGATGACGATGGCCTCGGCATGGACCGTCTTCGGGCCGGTCTCGGTCTCGACCACGACCGTCTTGCCGTCGCGGAAGCGGGCGCGGCCATGGACGATCTTGACCTTCGCCTTGCGCAGCAGGCCGGCGACGCCGTTGTTGAGCCGCTGGACGATGCCGTCCTTCCAGGCCACAGCCTGCTTCAGGTCGAGCTTCGGCTCAGCGGCGGTCAGTCCGAAGGGCGTCTTGCCGGCGGCGGCGTCCGCCGCCTTCTCGAATTCCTCGGCGACATGGATCATCGCCTTGGAGGGGATGCAGCCGACATTGAGGCAGCTGCCGCCGAGCTTGGTGCTCTCGACGATGACCGTGTCGATGCCGAGCTGGCCGGCGCGAATGGCACAGACATAGCCGCCGGGGCCGGCGCCGATGACGAGGAGCTTGCAGGTGATGTCGGTCATGGGCAGCGCTCCTCAGATGTCCACGAAGAGCGTGGCCGGGTTCTCCAGCAGCTCCTTCAGCCGCTGCACGAAGACGGCAGCGTCCCAGCCGTCGATGACGCGGTGGTCGAAGCTGGAGGAGAGGTTCATCATCTTGCGCGGCACGAAGGTGGTGCCGTCCCAGACCGGACGCACGACCATCTTGTTGACGCCGACGATCGCGACTTCCGGATAGTTGATCACCGGCGTCGTCGCGATGCCGCCGAGCGCGCCGAGCGAGGTGATGGTGATGGTCGAGCCGGTGAGCTCGTCGCGGGTCGCGGTGCCGTCGCGACCGCGCTCGGCGAGGCGGGCGAGCTCGATGCCGCAGCCCCAGAGATCGCGCGCCTCGGCATGCTTCACCACCGGCACGATCAGGCCGGTCGGCGTCTGCGTGGCGATGCCGATATTGATCGCGGCATGCTGGCGCACGATGCCGGCCTCGTCATCGTAGAGCGCGTTCAGCGCCGGCTGCTCGGCGAGCGCCTTGACCATGGCGCGCATCAGGAAGGGCAGCAGCGTCAGCTTCGGCCGTTCCGGCGTCGGCTTCTTGTTCAACGTCGCGCGCAGATCCTCCAGCGGCGAGACGTTGACCTCCTCGACGATGGTGATGTGCGGGATGCGCGACTTCGACAGCGCCATCTTCTCGGCGATGCGGCGGCGCAGGCCGACGACTTTGACCTCGGTGACGGCGCTCTGCTCAACGAGCCCGCCGCCACGGGCTGGCTCCGGCCCGCGCAGCAGGAAGGCGTCGATATCCTGATGGGTGATGCGGCCGGCAGGACCCGTGCCCTGGACCTGACGCAGATCGACCCCGGCCTCGCGGGCCTTCAGGCGAACCGCCGGCGAGGCCAACGGCTTCTCGCCCGGCCCGCGGCGCTGGGCGGGCGCTGCACTGGCGCGAGCCAGCTTCGGCGGTGGCGGAGGCGGTGCAGCCGGCTTGACGGGAGCAGCCGGCGCCGCGGGCTTTTCGGCCTTCGGCAGGGCCGGCGGCGCGGCTGGCTTCTCGGCCGGAGCTTCTTTCGCGCCCTCGTCCGCAGCGGATTCCTCCGCCGCCGCGCCGCCCTCCCCCGCAACCTTGAGCCTCACGATCGCCGAGCCGATCGCGACGGTGTCGCCGACCTCGGCGCCGACCCAGGTGACCTCGCCCTCGACCGGCGAGGGAATCTCCACCGTCGCCTTGTCGGTCATCACGGCGGCGAGCAGATCGTCCTCACGGACGATGTCGCCGACCTTGACGTGCCACTCGACCAGCTCCGCCTCGGCGATGCCCTCGCCGACATCCGGCAGCTTGATGATGCGCTCGGCCATCAGCGTACCTCCATGATATCGCGCAACGCCTGTCCAAGGCGGGCGGGGCCGGGGAAGTAGTCCCATTCCTGCGCATGCGGATAGGGCGTGTCCCAACCGGTGACGCGCATCACCGGCGCCTCCAGATGGTAGAAGCAGTTTTCCTGCACCAGCGAGACCAGTTCGCCGCCGAAGCCGGAGGTCAGCGTCGCCTCGTGCAGCACGATGCAGCGGCCGGTCTTCTGGACCGAGGCGACGATCGCTTCGAGGTCGAGCGGGACGAGCGTGCGCAGGTCGATGACCTCGGCATCGATGCCGGTGTCTTCGGCTGCGGCCAGTGCGACATGGACCATGGTGCCATAGGCGAGGATGGTGACGGCCGAGCCTTCGCGCCGCGTCACCGCCTTGCCGAGCGGCACGATGTAATGGCCTTCCGGCACCTCGGAGAGCTCGTGCTTCGACCAGGCCGTGACCGGACGGTCGTGATGGCCGTCGAAGGGGCCGTTATAGAGCCGCTTCGGCTCGAGGAAGATCACCGGGTCCGGGTCCTCGATCGCGGCGATCAGCAGGCCCTTGGCGTCGTAGGGATTGGAGGGGACGACCGTCTTCAGGCCGGAAACATGGGTGAACAGCGCTTCCGGGCTCTGGCTGTGGGTCTGGCCGCCGAAGATGCCGCCGCCGGTCGGCATCCGGATCACCATCGGGCAGGTGAAGTCTCCGGCCGAACGGTAGCGCAGGCGGGCAGCCTCGGAGACGATCTGGTCATAGGCCGGATACATGTAATCGGCGAACTGGATCTCGACGCAAGGCTTGAGGCCATAGGCCGCCATGCCGACGGCGGCACCGACGATGCCGAGTTCGTTGATCGGCGCGTCGAAGCAGCGCGAGACCCCGTACTTCTGCTGCAGCCCATGGGTGCAGCGGAAGACGCCGCCGAAGAAACCGACATCCTCGCCGAAAACCACGACATCGTCGTCGCGGCCCATGGAGACGTCCATGGCGGAGCGGATCGCCTCGATCATCGTCATCTTGGCCATGGCGTCAGACTCCGATCTGCTGGCGCTGGCGGCGCAGATGCGACGGCAGCTCGGCATAGACGTCCTCGAAGATGTCGCGCGCCGAGGGCTTGCCGCCGGAATGCAGGGTGCCGAAGCTCTCGGCCTCCTTCTGCGCGGCGATGACGGTGGCGAGGATTTCGGCTTCCGCCTGCTTGTGGCGTTCCTCCGACCAAGCGCCGACCGCGATCAGGTGCTGCTTCAGCCGGACGAGCGGGTCGCCCAGCGGCCAATCGTCGGATTCGTGCTTGGGACGGTAGGCGGACGGGTCGTCCGAGGTGGAGTGGGCACCGGCGCGATAGGTGACATATTCGACCAGCGTCGGCCCGAGATTGCGGCGGGCCCGCTCGACCGCCCATTGCGCCACGGCATAGGTGGCGAGGTAGTCGTTGCCGTCGACGCGCAGGGCCGGAATGCCGAAGCCGAGGCCGCGCGCCGCGAAGGTGCCGGAGCCGCCGCGGGCAATGCCCTGGAAGGTCGAGATCGCCCACTGGTTGTTGACGACGTTGAGGACGACGGGCGCCTTGTAGGTCGAGGCGAAGACGAGCGCGGCATGGAAATCCGATTCCGCCGTCGAGCCGTCGCCGATCCAGGCGGCGGCGATGCGGGTGTCGTTCTTGATCGCCGAGGCCATCGCCCAGCCGACCGCCTGGACGAACTGCGTCGCGAGGTTGCCGGAGATCGAGAAGAAGCCGTGCTCCTTCGACGAGTACATGATCGGCAACTGCCGGCCGCGCAGCGGATCGCGCTCGTTCGAGTAGATCTGGCACATCATGTCGACGAGCGGATAGTCATGCGCGATCAGGAGCCCGGCCTGGCGATAGGTCGGGAAGTTCATGTCGCCGGGCTGGAGCGCGATGCGGAAGGCGCAGCTCACCGCCTCCTCGCCGGTGTGCTGCATGTAGAACGAGGTCTTGCCCTGGCGCTGCGCCATCTGCATGCGCCCGTCGAAGGTGCGCAGCGTCATCATGTGGCGCAGGCCGCGGATCAGGTCCTCATGCGAGAGATCGGGCACCCAGGGGCCGACCGCCTCGCCCTCGCGATTGAGCACGCGGATGATCGAATAGGCGAGGTCGCGGATGTCCTTGGGGTCGACATCGACCGGCGGGCGGGCAACCGAACCCGCCTTCGGGATCACGACATGGGAGAAGTCCGGCTTCTCGCCTGGGCGACTGGCGGGCTTGGGGACGTGAAACTGCAGTGGCTGGGTTGCTGCCGGCGCCTGGCCTGCCTTGTCGCTGCTCATGAGCGCCTCCATCCCTGACGCCGCCAGCATTCCGCCTTCGCGCGCATCCCGCAAGCGACTCTCGCGCTCTTCGTGATGCGGCGGGACGCACAGCCGGCCGGCGATCGTTCCCCTTGCAACCAACGCTAGCTGTGCAGCGACGGAGGTTCATTCCGAATTTGCCGGCAATCACGAAATCAGGCAGAAGATATTTCTGCCTGCCAGGGATTTTGCAGAATGATCGGCCGATGAACAAAAAGAGCCTGAACGGTCCTGCTCTCGATCTGATCGATCGCAAGATTCTTGCTGCGCTGCGGGAGGACGGGCGCCTCACGACGCAGGCATTGGCGGAGAAGGTCGGGCTCTCGCCTTCCCCGTGCTGGACGCGGGTGAAGCGGCTGGAGGAATCCGGCGCGATCGAGAAATACGTCGCGCTGCTCGACCACAAGGCGCTCGGCTACAACAACATCGTCTTCGTCGAGATCACGCTCGACAAGCATGACGACAAGGTGCTCGACCAGTGCGGCGAGGCGCTGAACCGGGCGCCCGAGGTGGTCGAGGCGCATCTCGTGACCGGCGAGTACGATTATCTCGCCAAGGTCGTGGTCAGCGGCACCGACCATTACGAGCGCTTCCTGCGCGGAACGATCTACCGCATTCCGGGGGTGCGCCAGACGCGGACGACCTTCGGGCTCAGGGCGCTGAAGCGGACATTGTCCGTCGATCCGCTGAAGGTTGTGGGGTGAGCGGTGGCGATGACAGGCGCGGGGAACCCCTCTCCCGGGTGGGAGAGGGGCAGGGGTGAGGGCCTGCCATTGATCGTTGAAACGGAGCGGCGCCGCTGCGCCCTCAGCGGTGACGGCGGGCCCTCATCCGGCCCTCCGGGCCACCTTCTCCCATCCGGGAGAAGGAAACAGCGTCGCGGCGTCAGAGCCGACCGGCCCCTTACGCCAGCATCTCCCGCACCAGCGGCACGACCTTCTCGCCGTAGAGCCGGATGCACTCCATCGCCTTCTCATGCGCCAGCGGGCCGGCGCTGTACTTCAGCTGGAAGCGGGCGATGCCCAGCCCCTTGGCGGTCGCAGCGATCTTGCGCGCCACCGTCTCGGGCGAGCCGAGATAGAGCGAGCCGCGCGCGACCTCCTGCTCGAACTCGTCACGGCCCATCGGGGGCCAGCCACGCTCGGCGCCGATGCGGTCGCGCATCTGCTTGTAGGCCGGGAAGAACTCCTCCTTCGCCTGCTCGTCGGTCGCCGCGACATAGCCCGGCGAATGCACGCCGACGGGCTTGGCCGGCTTTCCGATCTGGCCATAGGCACGGTGATAGAGATCGACGAAGGGTTTGAAGCGCAGCGGATCGCCCCCGATGATGGCCAGCATCATCGGCAGGTCGTGGCGCACGGCACGGATCACCGATTCCGGGCTGCCGCCGACGCCGATCCAGGTCTTGAGCGGACCGTGCTCGATCGGCGGATAGACGCGCTGGTCCTGGAGCGGCGGCCGGATCGAGCCCTGCCAGCTCACCGGCTCCTGCGGCAGCAGCGCAGCGAAGAGATCGAGCTTCTCCTCGAAGAGCTTTTCATAGTCGCGCAGGTCGAAGCCGAAGAGCGGGAAGGATTCGGTGAAGGAGCCGCGCCCGAGAATGACCTCCGCGCGCCCGTTCGAGAGCGCGTCGACGGTCGAGAAGCGCTGGAAGACGCGGATCGGGTCGTCCGAGCTCAGCACGGTGACGGCCGAGCCGAGCTTGATCCGGCTGGTGCGCGTGGCCATGCCGGCCAGCACCGTCTCCGGCGAGGACACCGCGAAATCGGCCCGATGATGCTCGCCGACGCCGATGAAATCGATCCCGACGCTGTCGGCCAGGACGGCTTCGTCGACGAGATTGCGGATCACCTGCGCATGCGGCAGCGGCTGGCCGTCCGCCCCGTTGGTGACGTCGCCGAAGGTGTCGAGCCCGAATTCCAGTTCCTGTGCCATGATCATCCCGAGGCCGCGACGCGGCCTGTTGCCTGCCGGCCATCCCGGCCTTCCGGAATTAGGGTCGGGCTTGCCGCTGCGCAATTCTCCCGGCGTTGCCACTCCGGCAACAGCCTGTTTGCATGGTTGCAACCGCGGAGCTTGCGCCAACCGCGCGCGATGCCGATGCTCGGGCACGCGGCGACACCGGCCGCCTCCGAGCCGACGCCATGATCATTCGCCAGCTGGTTTATCTCGACGCGCTCGCCCGCGAGAAGCATTTCCGCCGTGCGGCCGAGGCCTGCCATGTCTCGCAGCCGACGCTCTCGGCCGCGATCGTGCAGCTCGAGGAAGAGCTCGGCGTGCTGATCGTCGAGCGTGGCCGGCGGTTCCAGGGCTTCACCAAGGAGGGCGAGGTCGTGCTCGCCCATGCCAGGCGCATCCTGGCCGAAGCCGAGGTGATGAAGGAATCCGTCGCGGAGCTGCGCGCGGGCACCGGCGGGCGGATCCGGCTCGGCGCGATCCCGACCGCGCTGCCGATGATCGCCCACATCACGGCGCCTTTCTCCGAACGCTATCCGGGGGTCTCGCTGACCGTGCTCTCGCTGACCTCGCAGGAGATTCAGGAGGGCATCGATAATTTCGAGCTCGATGTCGGGCTGACCTATCTCGACAACGAGCCGCTCGACCGGGTTATCTCCAAGCCGATCTACCAGGAAGCCTATGTGCTGCTGACGCGCGAGGACGGGCCGCTCGGCACGCGCAAGACCATTTCATGGGCGGAGGCCGCGGAGCAGAAGCTTTGCCTGCTCACCGGCGACATGCAGAACCGGCGCATCATCGACGGCATCTTCCGCGCGGTCGGAGCGGCGCCGCGCCCGGCGATCGAGACCAACTCGATCTTCAATCTCTGCTCCCATGCCGGCATCCAGGGGGTTTCCAGCATCGTCTCGCTGCAATTGCTGGAGTTTTTCGGCGTGCCGCTCGGCACCAAGGCGCTGCGGCTGGTCGAGCCCGAGGCGCAGCGCACCATCGGCCTCATCGTCGCCGACCGCCAGCCGATGGCGCCGCTGGCGCGCAACCTGATGACGATGACCCAGCCCGTCTCCGAGGCCGGGGTGCCGCGACAGCCGACGGAGCGATAGCCTCGACCTATCGCTGCGGTGCAACAGCCTGCGCCGGCCCGGCGCTTTTCAGCGGAAACATGAAGCTGCGACCGCAGGCCGCTCTGGATCGGCGCCATATTTCAATAGTCAAAAACTATCATACAGTCGAAACAAACGATTTGAAATCATTCCAAGCTTGGCGTCTTCTTCTGGCTGAATGCACCCGGAAAACCGGGTCGATGGAGGAACGATGGCCGGATATTCCGTCTGGGACGAGGAGAGCGCCCGTTCGATCATCGCAGGGCTTGCGCATCTGGAAGGCGCCACGCTACCGATGCTGCACGCTCTTCAGGACGAATTCGGCTATGTCGACCCGCAGGCCGTTCCTCTGATCGCCGAGGCGCTGAACCTGTCGCGCGCCGAGGTTCATGGCGCGATCTCGTTCTACCACGACTTCAAGACCACCCCGCAGCCAGCCCGCACCATCAAGCTCTGCCGCGCCGAGGCCTGCCAGGCGCTGGGCTGCGAGAAGGTGGTGGACGAGCTCGCGCGCGAACACGGCATCGCGCTGGACAGGCACCATTCCGGTGAGGCCGCCATCGAAACAGTGTATTGTCTCGGCAATTGCGCGCTTGGGCCCTCGGCCCTGGTCGATGGCGAATTGATCGGGCGCGTCGACGCGGCCCGCATCGCCGGGCTGTGCCAGCACGGAAGGGCGTGAGCATGAGCGCCGCCTCGGTCCGCATCTTCGTCCCCATCGATGCCGCCGCCTTGTCGGTCGGCGCGGAAGCCGTCGCGCAGGCCGTGGCACGCGAGGCGGCGGAGCGTGGGCTTGCCGTCGAGATCATCCGCAATGGCTCGCGCGGCATGCTCTGGCTGGAGCCACTGGTCGAGGTCGAGACGGCCGAGGGGCGCATCGCCTACGGGCCGGTCGCGGCGAAGGACGTCGCCTCCCTGTTCGAGGCCGGTTTCGTCTCGGGCGGCGCGCACGCGTTGCGCCTCGGTAAGACCGAGGAGCTCGACTGGCTGAAGCGCCAGCAGCGCCTCACCTTCGAGCGCGTCGGCGTCATCGATCCGCTCTCCATTGCCGACTACCGCGCCCATGGCGGGTTCAAGGGTCTGGAGCGGGCGCTCGGCCTGACCGGCAACGAGATCGTCCAGACGATCAAGGCGTCGGGCCTGCGCGGGCGCGGCGGCGCCGGCTTCCCGACCGGCATCAAATGGCAGACGGTCCATGATGCGCAGGCGGAACAGAAATACATCGTGTGTAATGCCGACGAGGGCGACAGCGGCACTTTCGCCGACCGCATGCTGTTCGAAGGCGACCCCTATCTCACCATCGAGGGCATGGCGATCGCGGCCATCGCGGTCGGGGCGACGCGCGGCTACATCTATCTGCGGTCGGAGTATCCGCACGCCTTTCGCACGCTCCAGCGCGCCATCTTGAAAGCGGAAGCCGCCGGGCTGATCGGTGCCTCCATCATGGGCTCGCAGCACGCCTTCCACCTGGAAGTTCGGCTCGGCGCCGGCGCCTATATCTGCGGCGAGGAAACCTCGCTGCTCGAAAGCCTCGAAGGCAAGCGCGCCATCGTCCGCGCCAAGCCGCCGCTGCCGGCCCTGCAAGGGCTCTTCGGCAAGCCGACCATCGTCAACAACGTGCTCTCCTTCGCCGCCGTGCCGTGGATCATGGATCATGGCGCTGAAGCCTATGCAGATTACGGCATGGGCCGCTCGCGCGGCACGCTGCCGGTGCAGCTTGGCGGCAATGTCAGGCGCGGCGGGTTGATCGAGCTCGCCTTCGGCATCTCGCTGCGCGAGATCATCGAAGATATGGGCGGCGGCACCTTGTCGGGCCGGCCGATCCGCGCCGTGCAGGTCGGCGGGCCGCTCGGCGCGTACCTTACGGCCGAGCAACTCGACGTGCAGATGGATTACGAGGCACTCGCCGCGATGCGCGCGATGCTCGGCCATGGCGGCATCGTGGTCTTCGACGACACCGTCGACATGGCCAAGCAAGCGCGCTTCGCCTTCGCCTTCTGCGCCAAGGAAAGCTGCGGCAAGTGCACGCCCTGCCGCATCGGGGCTACGCGCGGCGTCGAGGTGATGGACCGCATCATCGCCGGCACCGAACGGCCGAAGAACATCGCGGTGCTGCGCGACCTCGCCAAGCTGATGACCGACGCCTCCCTCTGCGCCATGGGCGGGCTGACGCCGATGCCGGTCATGAGCGCGCTCAACCATTTCCCCGAGGATTTCGACCGTCCTCCGCTGCCTCTGGCGGCCGAGTGAGGAGGCCAGGATGAGCCTGATCAAGGAAATCGACTACGGCACGCCGATCCGCCTCTCCGAGCACACGGTGACGCTGACTATCGACGGCCAGAGCGTCACGGTGCCGGCCGGAACCTCGGTGATGGCGGCGGCGATGAGCCTGGGAACGACCATCCCGAAGCTCTGCGCCACCGACTCGCTCGAACCCTTCGGCTCCTGCCGACTCTGCCTCGTCGAAATCGAGGGGCGGCGCGGCACGCCCGCCTCCTGCACAACGCCGGCGGAAGACGGCATGGTCGTCCGCACCCAATCGGAGAACCTCGCCTCGCTGCGCAAGGGCGTGATGGAGCTCTACATCTCCGACCACCCGCTCGATTGCCTGACCTGCTCGGCCAATGGCGATTGCGAATTGCAGGACATGGCCGGCGCCGTCGGCCTGCGCGAGGTGCGCTATGGCTATGAGGGCGAGAACCACGTCTTCGCCAAGGGCAAGGACGGGCTCGCCAACGAGAACTGGCTCGCCAAGGACACCTCGAACCCGTATTTCACCTACGACCCCTCGAAATGCATCGTCTGCAATCGCTGCGTGCGCGCCTGCGAAGAGGTGCAGGGCACCTTCGCGCTGACGATCACGGGGCGTGGCTTCGAGTCGCGCGTCGCTGCCGGCCCGACCGATTTCCTCGGCTCCGAATGCGTCTCTTGCGGTGCCTGCGTGCAGGCGTGCCCGACGGCGACGCTGATCGAAAACAAGGTCATCGAGCATGGCCAGCCCGAGCATTCCGTGGTCACGACCTGCGCCTATTGTGGCGTCGGCTGCTCGTTCAAGGCGGAGATGCAGGGCGACCGCGTCATCCGCATGGTGCCCTACAAGGACGGCAAGGCGAACGAGGGTCATAGCTGCGTCAAGGGCCGCTTCGCCTGGGGCTATGCCACCCACAAGGACCGCATGACCAAGCCGATGATCCGGGCGAAGATCACGGACCCGTGGCGCGAGGTCTCCTGGGAAGAGGCAATCAATTACGCGGCTTCCGAGTTCAAGCGCATCCAGGCCAAGCATGGCCGCGAGTCGGTCGGCGCTATCACCTCCTCGCGCTGCACCAATGAGGAGGTATTCCTCGTCCAGAAGCTGGTGCGTGCCGCCTTCCGCAACAACAATGTCGATACCTGCGCCCGCGTCTGCCATTCGCCGACCGGCTACGGCCTGAAGACGACGTTCGGCACCTCGGCCGGCACGCAGGATTTCAAATCGGTCGACAGATCCGACGTCATCCTCGTCATCGGCGCCAACCCGACCGACGGCCATCCGGTCTTCGCCTCGCGGATGAAGAAGCGCATCCGGCAGGGCGCCCGCCTGATCGTTGCCGATCCGCGCCGGATCGACATGGTGCAGTCGCCGCATATCAAGGCGGATTATCATCTGCCGCTGAGGCCCGGCACCAATGTCGCGCTGCTCAATGCGCTCAGCCATGTCGTCGTCACCGAAGGGCTGATCGACGAGGCTTATGTGCGCGAGCGCTGCGACCTGGCCGATTTCGAACACTGGGCTCGCTTCGTCGCCCGCGAGGAGAACTCGCCGGAGGCCAGCGAGCACTATACCGGCGTTCCGGCGGCGGATGTGCGCGCCGCGGCGCGGCTCTACGCCACCGGCGGCAATGGCGCGATCTATTACGGGCTGGGCGTCACCGAGCACAGCCAGGGCTCGACCACGGTGATGGCGATGGCGAACCTCGCCATGGCGACCGGGAATATCGGCCGCGACGGCGTCGGCATCAATCCGCTGCGCGGGCAGAACAATGTGCAGGGCTCCTGCGACATGGGCTCCTTCCCGCATGAGCTCTCGGGCTATCGCCACGTCTCCGACGATTCGACCCGGCAGGTCTTCGAGACGCTCTGGGGCGTGGCGCTCGATCCCGAGCAGGGCCTGCGCATCACCAACATGCTGGACGAGGCGGTCGAGGGCACGTTCAAGGGTCTCTATGTCCAGGGTGAGGACATCGCCCAGTCCGATCCCAACACCCGGCACGTCACGGCGGGGCTGGCCGCGATGGAATGCGTCGTCATCCAGGACATCTTCCTGAACGAGACGGCGAAATACGCCCATGTCTTCCTGCCGGGCGCCTCCTTCCTGGAAAAGGACGGCACCTTCACCAATGCCGAGCGGCGCATCAACCGCGTGCGGCAGGTGATGGCGCCGCTTTCCGGCAAGGAGGAATGGCAGGTCACGATCGAGCTTGCCCGGGCGCTCGGCTACGAGATGGGCTACAGCCACCCGAGCGAGATCATGGACGAGATCGCCCAGCTGACACCGAGCTTCGCCGGCGTCTCCTACGGCAAGCTGGACGCGCTCGGCTCGGTGCAGTGGCCCTGCAACGACAAGGCGCCGGAAGGCACGCCGCTGATGCATGTCGACCGCTTCGTGCGCGGCAAGGGCAAGTTCATGATCACCGAATACGTCCCGACCGAGGAACGGACCGGCCCGCGCTTCCCGCTGCTGCTCACAACCGGCCGCATCCTCTCGCAATACAATGTCGGCGCGCAGACGCGGCGCACCGAGAACGGCACCTGGCATGACGAGGACGTGCTGGAGATCCACCCCTTCGACGCCGAGAGTCGCGGCATCCGCGACGGCGACCTCGTCGCGCTGAACAGCCGGTCCGGCGAGATCGCGCTTCGCGCCGAGATTTCGGAGCGGATGCAGCCGGGCGTGGTCTACACCACCTTCCACCACGCAAAGACCGGCGCCAACGTCATCACGACGGATTTCTCCGACTGGGCGACGAATTGCCCGGAATACAAGGTCACCGCCGTCGAGGTGCGCCGGACCAACCACTACTCGCCGTGGCAGGAGAAGAATTTCGAGGAGGACGTGACCCTGCGCCGGATCGCGGAGCGCCTGCCCGATGCCGCGGAGTAACCCGCCCGCACAGCCACCGGCCTCGGCAGCCGTCGCGGCCGCGCCGCTGCGCTTCGGTGCGGTGCAGGAGGGCCACCGCGAGATCGAGGTCGCGGTCGAGACGCCGATCAACATCGTCTACGGCACCATGCCCTATGCGGTGATGATGGCGAGTCCGTCGGACCTCGAGGATTTCGTCACCGGCTTCAGCCTGACCGAGGGCATCGTGCGCGGGGCGGACGAAATCCGTACCATCGCCGTCGAGCCGCAGGACGAGGGCGTCGTCGTCACGGTCGAGCTCGCGCCCGGCCGCTTTCGCGAGCATCTGGCGCGGCGGCGCAACCTGTCGGGGCGCACCTCCTGCGGGCTCTGCGGCGTCGAAACCATCGAGGAAATCCCGATGGCCGACGTCACGACGCGGGCCGCGCGGGCCGTGCCTGCCTCGGCGATCGAGGCGGCGCTCGCCGCGCTCGACCGGCACCAGCCGCTCAACCAGCTCACCCGCGCCGTCCATGCCGCCGCCTGGTGCGATCCGGCCGGCGCGATCCTGGCGGTGCGCGAGGATGTCGGCCGCCACAACGCGCTCGACAAGCTGATCGGCGCACGCCTGCGGGCCGGGGCGGATGCGAGCGAGGGCTTCCTGCTCGTCACCAGCCGCGCCTCCTTCGAGATGGTCGAGAAAGCGGCGATCTTCGGTGCTGGCACGCTGGTCGCGATCTCGGCACCGACCTCGCTCGCCATCGAGCGGGCGAAGCATCTCGGCCTGACACTCGCCGCCGTGGCCCGGCGTGACGGCTGCATCGTCTTCACCGGCGCGCTCGCGCCCGAAGCGGAGGCCGTCGCCCGATGACGGAAACCGGCATGACCACCGATCACCATGCTGAAAACGTCGCGAAGCTCCGGCGCATGGCCGGGCAGATCGCCGATTTCTTCAAGGCCTATCCGGAGGAGGAAGCCGCCGCCTCCATCGCCGACCACATCAACCAGTTCTGGACCGTGCGGATGCGCGCGGATTTCCTCACCGCCTTCGCCGAGCGGCCGGACGATCTCACGCCCCTGCTGCGGCGAACCCTGCCGCACATCCGGCCGGGACGTGGGGGATAGAGCGTCTTCAAGCGAAACGGCCCGAACCGGTATCCGCTTCGCCCGCTCAGGCCCTATTTCAGCGACAAGGCGACCGAGCCGGCGATCGGGTCCGTGACGCCGAGGCCGCCGCCCAGATCATCGAGCGTGTGCCGAAAGCCGTTGAGCGTCGCGATCATCTGGGGACGTGCTGCTGCGAGCGCCTCGATGCTCTCCCATTCGGCGATGATGCAGTAGCGCCCATCGCCGGCCTCGATGATGTTCGCGTGCCGCAGGCCCGGCCAGTCCTTGGCGACATCGCGATGGGCATCGAGAAAAGCGGTCTCCATCCCCGGCTTGATCTTGAAACGCACGGCATTGAATGCGGTCATCGCGGCCTCCAGCGTTCAGGGATGTGACCTTACGGCAATCTGCCTTCCTTGTCCCCCTGATGGTCACACTGCGGTGAACCCGAGGGGCTTTGCTTCGTTGTCAAAAGCAGCTTTGCGGCCGCAGGATATCCATCTGAAACCAGAACGGGAGACAGCGCCATGGCGATCAACAGAACCGGCTCGGCCCATTGGGAGGGCGGCATCAAGGACGGCAAGGGCGCGATCTCGACCGAGAGCGGCGCGCTCAGCGCTTACCCTTACGGCTTCTCCAGCCGCTTCGAGGGCAAGCCCGGCAGCAATCCCGAGGAACTGATCGGCGCGGCCCATGCCGCCTGCTTCACCATGGCGCTCTCGCTGATCCTGGGCGAGGCCAATCTCAAGGCCGATGCGCTCGACACCAGCGCGCGCGTCACGCTCGACAAGCTCGATGACGGCTACGCCATCACAGCGATCCACCTGATGCTCAAGGGCAAGGTGCCCGGCGCCGACCAGGCGACCTTCCAGTCGCTGGCCGACAAGGCCAAGGCCGGCTGCCCGGTCTCGAAGCTGTTCAAGGCGCCGATCACGCTGGAAGCGACGCTGGTGGGCTAAGCGCTGCGATCCACACCGTCATGCTCGCCCTTGTGGCGAGCATCCACATCTTGAACACCGCGTGGCCCGAAGGAAGACGTGGATGGTCGGGACAAGCCCGACCATGACGGAAGAGCAACGCCTCAGGCGAAGTGGCAGGAGACGCTGACATCTCCGAGTTGCCGCAGCTCCGGACGTTCGACGCGGCAGCGATCGGCGGCCTGGGCGCAGCGCGGATTGAAGCTGCATCCAGGCGGCGGCGCGATCGGGCTCGGCACCTCGCCGGACATTGGGCGGCGCGCCCGGTTCGGCTGTTCGACATCCGGGATCGTGTCGAGCAGCAGCCGCGTATAGGGGTGCCGCGGACGGGTGAAGACCTCGTCGGCCGGTCCGGTCTCGACGAAGCGGCCGAGATACATGATCGCGAGATCGTCCGACATGTGCCGGACCACCGAGAGATTGTGGCTGATGAAGAGATAGGTCAGCCCGAATTCCTTCTGCAGCCGCACCATCAGGTTGAGGATCTGCGCCTGCACCGAGACGTCGAGCGCCGAGGTCGGCTCGTCGCAGACGAGGAAATCGGCCTCGGTCGCGAGAGCACGCGCAATCGAGATGCGCTGGCGCTGGCCGCCGGAAAAGGCATGCGGATAGCGGCTCGCATCGGTGCGCGAGAGACCCACGACCTCCAGCAGGTCACCGACGCGCTGCTGGACCGCCGGCTCGTCCGGCCTGAGTTTCAGCTCGCGGATCGGCTCGGCGATGATGTCACCGACGCGCCAGCGCGGATTGAGCGAGGCGTAGGGGTCCTGGAAGATCATCTGCACGCGCGGCGGGCCGAACGAGCCGTCGGCGCGGCGGATGTCGCGGAAATTGAGCATGCCCTCGGTCGGCGGCTGCAGGCCGACGACCATGCGCGCCAGCGTCGATTTTCCGCAGCCGGATTCCCCGACGATGCTGAAGGTGGTGCCGCGCTTCACGGTGAAGGAGACGTTCTCGACCGCGCGCAGGATGCGCCGTGGCTCCTTCGAGAACAGCCGCGACAGGGCCGGTGCCGAGACATCGAAGCGGCAGGAGGCCGCGGCGACATCGAGAATGATATCGTCGCGCACGGCTTGGCCCGGGGAGAGCGTCGAGGCCTGGTCACGCATGAGCCGCCTCCTTCAGGGGGAAATGACAGGCCGCGGCATGGGCCGCGAACGGCAGTCCCGGCTTGTTGTCGCGGCAGAACGCTTCGGCCCGGCCGCAGCGCGGGTTGAAGGCGCAGCCCGAGGGAATGGCGTTGAGGCGCGGCATGGCGCCGTCGATCTGGTTGAGGTGCTCGTGGCGGGCATGGACGCTCGGGATCGAGGCCATCAAACCGGCGGTATAAGGGTGGCTCGGCCGGCGCACGACCTCCTCCACCGGGCCCATCTCGACGATGCGGCCGGCATACATCACGGCGACCCGGTCGACCGTCTCGGCAATGACGCCCATATCGTGCGTGACCAGCATGATCGCCGTGCCGTGCTCGCGGCAGAGACGCTTCAGCAGCGTGGTGATCTGCGCCTGGATCGAGACGTCGAGCGCGGTCGTCGGCTCGTCGGCAATGATCAACGAGGGCTCGGCGCAGAGCGCGAGCGCGATGACGACGCGCTGGCGCATGCCACCCGAGAACTGGTGCGGGAAATGGTCGATCCGCGTCTCGGCGGCGGGGATCCCGACTTCCTTGAGCAGGTCGAGCGCGCGCTTGCGCGCTTCCGCCCGGCTCACCGGCAGATGGGTCAGGATCGTCTCGACGATCTGGTCGCCGACCTTGAGCAACGGGTGCAGCGAGGTCAGCGGGTCCTGGAAGATCGCGCCGATGCGCCGCCCGCGCAGCTTGCGCATCTGTTCCGCCGGCAGGTTGTCGATGCGCTGGCCGGCGAGATGGATCTCGCCGCCGGCGATGCGGCCCGGCGGGTCGAGCAGGCCGATCACCGCCGTGCCGGTCAGCGACTTGCCCGCCCCGGACTCGCCGACCATGCCGAGAATCTCGCCGGGGGCAATGTCGAAGGTAATGCCGTCGAGCGCCGTCAGCGGGCCGTGGCGGCCGTCGAAGACGATGCGCAGGTCACGCACGGACAGGAGGGGCTCGGCGGCGGATGCTGTCATGCAATGGCCTCTCGGCGTTCGATCGCGTAGCTCGACGAGAAGATTTCGCTCATCGGCGGATGGCCGAGCGTGCGCTCGGGATAACGCGCCATCACCCCCTCGAACTGCTTCTGGGCGCGGGCATTGTCGGCGGCCTCGTCCTGGCCCGGAATGGCCCGGTTCTCCATGACGAAGCGCCCGTCGATCACCACCGTCGCGAAGTCGCGGCCATGGCCCGTCAGCATCATCGTCTGGATCGGGTCGATGACCTGCCCGCTATGCGGCCTGTCGAGCTCGAAGACGGTGATGTCGGCGCGCGAACCCGGCTGCAGGCGGCCGAGATCGGGCCGCTGCAAGGCATCGGCGCCACCCACGGTCGCGGCGTCGTAATAATCCTCCGAGCGCACCGCGCTAACATTGCCGGCCATGGTGCGGGCGAGGATCATGCCGGCCTGCAGGTTCATCACCATGTCCGGCGGAGCGGTGTCGGTGCCCATGGCGATGTTGAGCCCCATCGCACGGTAGCGGCCGAAATGGTCGATGGCGCCGCCATGCCGGCCCGAGACCAGCGGGCAATGGACGATGCTCGCACCCGAATCCCGGATGATCTCGAGATCGCGGCCCGGCCGGTCGATCAGACGGCTGCCGGAGACGACCGTGCCATGCGGCAGCAGGCAGCGCTCATTGAGGAAGCCGAGGCTTTCCAGCCATTCCGGCGGGCTCATGCCGTGCTGGGCGAGGACAAGGTCGTACTCGATCTTCGACTGGCAGCAATGCAGCCGGACCGGGATGTCGAGTTCGCGAGAGGCCGCCGCCGTGCGGCGCAGCAGCTCGGCCGTCGAGGTCTCGACGCGGTCCGGCGCGAACATCGCGCGGATCAGGCCGCCGGCCTGCCCCTCATGGCGCTTGGCGAAGTCGATCGCAGCGTCGAGCTCGGCGAGGCCGCGGGCTTCGTCGTAATGGGTGGTGATCCGCCCATCGGTCTCGACGACCTGGTTGCCGGTGCGGTAGGCCGGGCCGAGATAGGCGCGCATGCCAAGATCGGCGGCGGCTTCCGCCGCGTCCTCGAACTCCTGCGCCGTCTCGCCCCAGGCGCGGTAGAACAACGAGGCGATCGGCAGCGCGGTGGTGATGCCGTTGCGGATCAGCTGGGAGAAAGCGTAGCGCTTCTGGAAGGCCAGCTCCTCGCGGGTATACATCTCGTAGGGGCCGGCATCGAGATAGCTGCGCGGCCAGACGCGGCCCTTCTTCCAGGCCGGCTGGTTGTCATAACCGAGGATGGTGGTGTCGAGGTCGGAGAGCGCGTCGCAGTCGACGAAGCCCGGCCCGATCAAGGCGTTGCCGTAGTCGATGCGGCGGGCGACCTCGCCCAGAAAGCCATGGCCGACGAAGACGATCTCGCCGTTCTCGAAGACGAGCTCGCCATTCTCATAGAGGCGATGGCGGCCGTCCTTATGGCCGACCACCCAGCGCGCGGTCATCAGGATGCGGCCTTCGGGCCGCTTCTTGGCTTGCAGGTTCACGAGCTGGTCCTCATCGAAATACCATTACAGACAAATCTCAGCGCAGCTTCGGGTTCAGCGCGTCGCGCAGCCAGTCGCCGAGCAGGTTGACCGAGAGCACGATCAAGCCGAGCTGCAGCGAGGGGAAGACGACGAGCCACCAGGAGCCCGAGAACAGGTACTGGTTGCCGATGCGGATCAGCGTGCCGAGCGACGGCTGGGTGATCGGCATGCCGACGCCGAGGAAGGACAGCGTTGCCTCCGAGAGGATGGCGAGGCCGAGACTGAGCGTCGCCGAAACCAGCACCGGCGTCATCGTGTTGGGCAGGATGTGGCGGCCCATGATCCGCGTCGCCGGCACCTTAATGATGCGGGCGGCCAGCACATATTCCTTGCGGCGCTCGACCATGGTCAGCGCGCGCACGGTGCGGGCGTATTGCACCCAGCTCGTCAACGCGATCGACAGCACCAGCACCACGGCGGAGAAAGGCTCGCGCAGGGCCGGCGGCAGCATCTCGCGGAAGATCGCCGAGACCAGGATCGCCATCAGCAGCGTCGGGATCGAAAGCACGGTATCGCCGAGCCGCATCAGCAGGTTGTCGACGCGCCCGCCATAGAAGCCGGCGGCCAGCCCGATCGAAACGCCGATCAGCATCGAGACGACGACGGCGGAGAAGCCGATGATCAGCGAGATGCGCGAGCCGTAGAGGATGGCCGAAAGCACGTCGCGGCCCTGGGGATCAGTGCCGAGCAGGAAGGGCCATTCGCCGCCCTCCTGCCAGATCGGGGGAATCTCGGCCTTGTCGATGAAGACCTGGGCGAGGTCGTAGGGGTTCTGCGGCGCGATCAGCGGAGCGAAGAGCGCGCTCAGCACCAGCAGCGCCAGCACCAGCGCAGAGAGCCAGGCGACCGGCGTGTGGCAGAAGCTCCAGCCGATATCGCTGTCGAGGAAGCGGCGCAGGCGGCCGGGTTTCTTGACGGTGTCAGCGGGCCGGGTCTTCTCAGCGAGCATTGTCGCCTCCCGTGAGCGCGTCCTCGCGCAGGCGCGGATCGACCCAGGCATAGGTCAGGTCGACCAGCGTGTTGAGCGTGACGAAGATGAAGGAGACGACGATCAGATAGGCCGCCATCACCGGGATATCGACGAAGGTCACGGCCTGGACGAAGAGCATGCCCATGCCCGGCCACTGGAACACGGTCTCGGTGACCAGGGCGAAGGCGATGAGGTTGCCGATCTGCAGGCCCGTTACGGTGATGACCGGCATCAGGCAGTTGCGCAGCGCGTGGCCGAAATTGATGGCGCGGGCCGGCAGGCCGCGAGCCCGGGCGAAGCGGATGAAATCGGTGCGCATGGTCTCCAGCATCTCGGCCCGGACGAGACGCATCACCAGCGTGATCTGGAAGAGCGAGAGCGTGATGCCGGGCAGGATCAGAGCCTTGCGGCCGGAAGGCGTCAGGAAGCCGGTGCTCCACCAGCCGATCTGGACGACCTCGCCGCGGCCGAAGGCCGGCAGCCATTGCAGCGAAACCGAGAAGATCAGGATGAAGAGGATGCCGAGCGCGAAACTCGGCAGGGAGACGCCGAGCACGGAGACGAATTGCAGCGTCTTCGCCAGCAAGCTGTCTCGTCGGATCGCGGTGTAGACCCCGAGCGGAACGCCGACCGCCAGCGACAGGAAGGTGGCGACCAGCACGAGCTCGAAGGTTGCCGGGAAGCGCTCCGAAATCAGCGTGAAGACGTCCTGCTGGTTGCGGTAGGAGATGCCGAAATCGCCGCGCACGGCATTGCCGACGAAGGTCGCGAACTGCATCACGAAGCCCTTGTCGAGGCCGAGACGGACGCGCAGTTCGTCGCGCTGCTGCTGGCTCGCCTGCTCGTTCAGCATCAGCTCGACCGGATCGCCGACAAAGCGGAAGATCAGGAAGGCAAGGAACGCCACCGCCAGCATGACGCCAGCGGCGTTGAGCAGTCGCTTGAAGAGAAAGGCCGGCA
The DNA here is from genome assembly GCA_930633495.1 of Hyphomicrobiales bacterium. Classification (NCBI taxonomy): domain Bacteria; kingdom Pseudomonadati; phylum Pseudomonadota; class Alphaproteobacteria; order Hyphomicrobiales; species Hyphomicrobiales bacterium. Next base: position 1,935,189 of record CAKNFJ010000001.1, read on the forward strand.
TGGTCTTGCGACTCCCTGCGCTAGGCGGATGCTTTTGTCATTCCGGGGCGCGCCGGAGGCGCGAACCCGGAACCCACGACCGGGTGAGCGGCGCCTCAAGTCGTTTTGCGCGTGCAGCCCAGTCGTGGGTTCCGGGTTCTTCGCTATGCGAAGCCCCGGAATGACAACCGATCACTTCATCATGGTCAGCCAGAGCCGCGGCTTGTTGTCCGAAGCCTGCACGGTCGAGGCGACGCTCGAGCGCATGGCCCAGGCCATCGGCTGCTGGTGCAACGGGATGAAGAGGTGCTGGGCCTTGGCGATCTTCAGCGTCTCCTTCATCAGCTCGATGCGCTTGGGCGTATCGAGCTCGACCCCGGCCTTGTCGATCAGCGCATCCATGCGCGGATCGCCCCAGCCGCCCCAGTTGAAGACACCGCCCGTGCCGCTCTTGGAGTGCAGCACCTGCACCAGCAGGGAGTAGGCATCGATCATCGGCTCGTTGGCCCAGCCGAAGGAGATGACGTCGAAATCGCCCTTGACGCGCTTCGGCGTCTGCTGGCTGCGCGGCGCCATGCTGAGGTTCGGCTTGAAGCCGGCACGCGACCACATCGCCGCCACCGCCTGGCAGAACTCCTCCTCGTTGACGAGCGAGTCGCTCTGGCAGTTGATCTGGAAGGAGAAGCCGTTGGGATAGCCGGCATCGGCCAGCAGTTTCTTGGCGCCGTTCAGATCGAAGGGCAGGCGCTCGTCCTGCGAGGGCTCGTAACCCGGGATCGCCGGGGCGACGAGCGCGCCGGTGTTACGCGACAGCCCGCGCATCGCGCGCTTCTGCACCGCATCGATGTCGATCGCACGATACAGGGCTTCACGGACGCGGATGTCCTTGAAGGGGTTTTTGTCCTTGACGTCGCTCTCAATCAACTTGTCGCCGAGGTTGAGCGCGAAGAAGACCGAGCGCAATTCGTTGGTCTGCAGAACCTTGACGTCCGGCGAGGCCGAGAGGCGCGGCAGGTCCTGCAGCGGCGCGACGTTGGTGTAATCGATCTCGCCGGAAAGCAGCGCCGCGACGCGGGTCGAGGACGAGGTGATCGGCGAGAACTCGATCACGTCGATATTGTGCTTCGGCTTGTCCCACCAGCTCGGATTCTTGACGAAGACCGTCTTGGAATCGGCGCGCCGGCTCTCGACCTTGAACGGGCCGGTGCCGTTGGCGTTGTCGGTGGCGTAGCCCTTCACGCCCTTGCCGGAATCGGTCGGCAGCAGCGAATTATTGGCCTCCATCCACTCCTTGTCGAAGATGAAGATGTTGGTGAGATCGTTCAGCAGCAGCGGATAGGGGCCGTTGACCTCGATCTCGACGGTATAGTCGTCGATCTTCTTCGAGCTCTTGTAGGCCGGCAGATTGCCCTTGAGCGGCGAGGTGTCGTGGGTGACGCGCGCCAGAGAGGCGATGACGTCGTCGGCGGTGAAGGGATTGCCGTTGTGGAACTTGACGCCTTGGCGCAGCTTGAAGCGCCAGACGGTCGGCGACACGGTCTCCCAGGATTCGGCCAGGGCTGGCTCGATCTTGAGGTCGCCGGTATAGCGGACCAGACCTTCATAGACATGGTTCAGAACGGCGAGCGTGAAGGTCTCGCCGTAGGAATAGGGATCGAGCGAAGCGATCTCGCGCGACGCACCCCATTTGAGCGTCTTCGCCTCGGCGGAACCCGCCAAGGCGAAAGCAGCGACGGCCGCCAGCAACCAGGCCTTCTTCATTCGACTCTCCCCTTTTTCCGGCACGCCGCGGATGCGCGCGAACCTCGATCACCCTCTGCCGTCCCTTTAGGCAGCCTGGCGCTTCATGCGCCATTTCGTGTGCAATCAGTGATCACTCTTGCATACGATATAAATAGCGTATTGTATGCGATTATTGAAAACAAGCAGAAACTGGATTGGAGCCCGCGATCGTGACATTGAGGCCGCGCAAGACGATCACACCAGATCGAAGGAAGGCCGAAATGGGCGAACGTCGCACCCCGGTTCTGCGGGCGGAATCCGTTTACAGGGCGCTGCGCCGCGCCATCATCGAACAGGCGCTGAAGCCGGGCATGAAGCTGCCGGAGGACTCGATCGGCGAGCAGCTCGGCGTGAGCCGCACCCTGGTGCGCGAGGCCTTCGGCAGGCTCGCGGTCGAGGGGCTCGTCGAGCTCAAGCCCAATCGCGGCGCCTCCGTCGCCTACCCGACCCTGGAAGAGGCGCGCGACGTCTTCGAGGTCCGGCGCGGGCTGGAGCGGCTGGTCGCCGAAAGCCTGGCCGGTCGCCTGACATCCGCCCAGGCAGCCGAACTCGAAGCCCATGTCGAGCAGGAAGAACGGGCGCATGAGCAGGACGGGCCGGAGTCGATCCGCCTCTCCGGCGAATTCCACATCAAGCTCGCCACCATGACCGGCAATGCGCTGCTGCTGCGCTACGTCAAGGAAGCCTCGTCGCGCTGCTCGCTGATCCTCGCGATCTACGGACGGCCGCACTCCAGCGAATGCGCCGTCTCGGAGCATCGCCAGCTGATCGAAGCACTGCGCGCCGGCGATGCCGCCCGCGCCGCCGACCTGATGGACCATCATCTGCGCGCCGTCGTGACACGCGCGCTGCTGACGCCGCGCGTCGAGCGCGACATCCGCGACGTCCTCGCCCCCTACGCCCTCAGCGAGGGCCTGAATCCTTGACAGATCCGCTCCCATTGGAGACCGCCGACGCGCATCGGCTCCCCTGCCCAACGGAATAATCGGCGCACAAATCCATGCATCAGATGCAGATCAATTAGTCTTTAGCCTATTTGATCTGCATCAAGAACATTCCGCCCCCTGCGCTCAAGCCATGGCAGGCGGGGCCTCGATGCGCCATTCTGCCACCAACCGGTCCCAACGGCCAGATCAAGGCTGAACGACCGGAGGGCAGGCGACCCAACGTTTCAGGGAGGACGGGGCCATGTTCGGGACGATGGGCGCCAGCCGCGGCATCTCACGTCGCCTTCCAAGGAGGCGCGTATGACCGCCATTGCCGACATCACCGATTTCAAGGTCACGACTCCGGACGGCGCGATCCTGCACGCCTTCAAGGAAGGGCACGGCCAGCCGCTGCTGCTGGTCAGCGGCTTGAGCGGCAGCGCCGCCTTCTGGAAGGATATCGCCGCGACGCTGTCGCGCTCGTTCCAGGTGATCCGCTTCGACCAGCGCGGCATCGGAGCCAGCACGCGCGGCGACGCCGCCTGCGACATCGAGCTGCTCGCCCGCGACAGCCTCGCCGTCCTCGATGCCGCCGGCGTCGAGCGGGCCGTGGTGCTCGGCCATTCGACTGGCGGATGCATCGCCCAGACCATCGCCAAGCTCGCCCCCGGGCGTATCGATGGCCTGATCCTCAGCGCAAGCTGGCTGGCTCCGAGCCGCTTCCTGAACGCCCTGTTCGGCGCGCGGCTCGCGGTCCTCGAGGCGGACCCTTACGCCTATGCCGCGATTTCGATCCTTGGCGGCTACCAGCCGCGCTGGATCGAGCAGAACTGGCATATCTACGATGCGGCTCTGGAGGCGGCGCCCGTCAGCGAACATGCCAAGACCGTCACGCGCGAGCGGCTCAACGCGCTGCTCGCCTTCGACGGCACGGCCGATATCGACGCGCTGCCGATGCCCATCCTGATCCTCGGCACGCGCGACGACATGGTCGTGCCCGTCTATCATCAAGAGGCTCTCGCCGCCGCCCTGCCCGGATGCCGCCGGGCCATCATGGAAACCGGCGGGCACCTGTTCCCGGTCTCGCGGCCGGACGCCTTCACGGCCACCGTGGCGGAATGGATCGGCGAGCTCTGAGACGGAGATACGGAAGCCACGGCGCCGCGCGGCGAAATGGCCCATGCGACGCGGCGCGACTTCGGGTTAAATGAGAACGCTTCCAAGTCGAAAGACATGCCCATGCGCGCGCTTCTCCCGAGCCTTCTCCTCGTCCTGCCCTTCCTTGCCCAACCGGCCGCCGCACAGGACGCCGCTGCCGGCGAACGCTCCTTCAACAAGTGCCGCGCCTGCCACCAGATCGGCGAAAGCGCGCGTAATCTGGTCGGCCCCGAGCTCAACGGCCTGATCGGGCGGCACTCCGGCGCGGTCGAGGGCTACAGCTATTCGGCCGCCAACAAGAACTCCGGCCTGGTCTGGGACGAGACCACCTTCAGCGACTACATCAAGGATCCGCGGGCCAAGATTCCCGGCACCAAGATGATCTTCGCCGGCATCAAGAGCGAGAAGGAGATCAAGGATCTGATCGCCTTCCTCAAGCAGTTCGACAAGGACGGCAAGAAGCTCTGATCCGCTCTGCGGCATCAGCGAATTTGGTCATTACCACCGGCCTGTCGTATCTCCGTCTGCCCGATCGACAGAGGAGAGCTTGATGGCCGGCCCCGCCCCACGCGCGAACAGACCCCTTTCCGCCCTGCGGGACTTCCTGCATAGCGAGGCTGCGGGCGGCATCGTGCTGATGGCAGTAGCGGCGCTCGCGCTCATCATCGCCAACTCGCCGGCTGCGCCCTTCTATTTCGGCTCGCTGAAGAGCTATGTGCTCGGGCTTTCCGTCCTGCACTGGATCAACGACGCCCTGATGGCGGTGTTCTTCCTGCTCGTCGGGCTGGAGATCAAGCGCGAGATGCTGGACGGGCAGCTTTCCAGCTGGGCGCGCCGGGCCTTGCCGGGCTTCACCGCGCTCGGCGGCATGATCGTTCCCGCCCTGATCTTCGTCGCCCTCAACCGCAATGCGCCCGACAGCCTGCCCGGCTGGGCGATCCCCACCGCCACCGACATCGCCTTCGCGCTCGGCGTGCTCTCGCTGCTGGGGCCGCGCGTCCCCGCCTCGCTCAAGGTCTTCCTGACGGCGCTCGCCATCCTCGACGATCTCGGCGCGGTGATCATCATCGCCGTCTTCTACACGGAAGGTCTGTCCGGCCTGTATCTCGGCCTCGCGGTGGCGACGCTCGCCGTGCTCGCCGGCCTCAACCGCTTCGGCGTGATGCGCCTTGCGCCCTATCTCCTGCTCGGCATCGTGCTCTGGTATTTCACCCTGAAATCCGGCATCCACGCGACGCTGGCGGGCGTCGCGCTGGCCCTGACCATTCCGCTGAAGCCCTCCCCGGCCAGGCCCGACGACGTCACCTCGCCGCTGCACCGGCTGGAGCACGGGCTTCACCCTTACGTCGCCTTCCTGGTCATCCCCATCTTCGGCTTCGCCAATGCCGGCGTCCCCTTCACCGGCCTCGGGCTTTCGACGCTCGCCGCGCCCTTGCCCCTCGGCGTCATGCTCGGCCTCTTCCTCGGCAAGCAGATCGGCGTCGTCGCCTTCGGCTGGCTCGCGATCCGGGCCGGGCTGGCCGACCTGCCGGCGCGCGCCTCCTGGGCGCAGTTCTACGGCATCGCCCTGCTCTGCGGCATCGGCTTCACCATGAGCCTGTTCATCGGGCTGCTCGCCTTCCCCTATTCGGAGGCGCTGCAGGGACAGACCAAGATCGGCGTGCTGGCCGGCTCGCTGCTCTCCGGGCTCGGCGGCTGGCTGCTGCTGCGGTTCTCGTCCAGCCAGACCAATCCGGCGAAACAGGGCTGACCGATTCACTTTTTCGGCAGAACGCCTCTTCCATTTCTTCCAAGCGGTGCAATATTTATTCGCTTCGGCAGCCATCCTGATTCGCAGCCGGACTGGCTGCAGCCTGGAAGGAGCGCTCGGCATCGATGAAGAAGGCGAAGCGGAAAGCAGGGGAGAAGCGATCGCAGATCGCCGCCATGCCGATCCGCCATGCGGCCGACGGGTCGACGGAAATCCTGCTCGTCACCTCCCGCACCACGCGCCGCTGGATCGTGCCCAAGGGCTGGCCGATGAAAGGCCTGAAGGACCGCGACGCCGCGGCCCGCGAAGCCTTCGAGGAAGCCGGCGTGATCGGGCGCATCAGCCGCGAGCCGGCCGGACGCTACACCTACTGGAAGCGGATGAACGACCATTTCGCTCTCTGCGAGGTCAAGCTCTACCTGCTCGAGGTCGAGAAGCAGAACGACAGCTTCGCCGAGCAGCACCAGCGCGACCTGCACTGGTTCAAGCTGGCAGACGCCGCCGATCTGGTCGACGAGCCTGAGCTCAGCACGGCCATCCGCAAGCTGGAAACGCGGCTGGCCATCGCCGCCTGAGACGCACTCCCCGAAACAGGTGCCATCCCTCGCCCGCGCCATTGCGCGGGCGTTTGGCATCGAGCGGCGCGGAAGGCAGCGAACATAGGGCTTGGGCGGAGACGCCCGGGATTGGTTTCTCAGACGAAGCCGACCCAGCGGCCCGCGACCAGCACGGCAAGCCAGAGCGTGAAGGAAGCGAGCGCGCTCGCCCGCACGCGCGCAGCCGGACGCTCCGTCGCGAGCGCCGCCGCCAGCGCCCCACCGCGATGCTGGATCGCGATATTGGCGAGCGCCAGCCCGAGCAGGCCGAGCTTCCAGAGGAAAGCCGGGTTCGCCGCATATTCCAGCGGCTTCACCGTGAACAGCCAGGCGCCGGTCAGCAAGGCGAGCGCGAGGCCGAACCCGGCGGCCCGCGTCAGGAATGGCGCGAGCATGGCGAGCGGCGCGCCGCGGATCAGCCCGGCGAGTCGCAGATCGAGCGGCAGGATGGCGCCGACGAGCAGCCCGATGCCGAGGATATGCGCGGCATTGACGAAGAGATAGGCCGTGCCGGAGCGCTGCAGCCACAGCGCGCCCGGCCAATGCCCCGACGCTTCGAGCAGCGCCGCCATCACGGGGCTGCCGCGCCCATGCCATCATCCGTTTTCAGCATCGGCCTTCCTCGAAAACCGGGTCCCAGATTTCGGGCCGACGCTAGTTCGTCCGGATGCGCTCCGGATACATGTCGTAGTTCTTGCCGGCGATGGTGATGCGCACCGCCTTCATGTGCAGCTTGCTCTTGTCGAGATGGCGGTTGCCCAGCGCCGTGACGGCATCACCGGGCTTCGCCGTATCGCCACGGAAGCCGGAGCGCTCGGTCTGATTGGGATTGCCGAGATCGACCTGCCAGAGCCCTCCCTGCGCCTCGACCATCAGCATCGGATGCGGCGGCGCCATCGAGATCTGGCGTATCGTGCCCTGCAGGGTCATCTGCTCGCCCTCGGCCCAGGACCAGCCATGATGGGCGAGCGCCGGGCCGGCAATCGCGGCGGCAAGGCCGGCCAGCGCGAGCGGCAGGCGGCGGCGGTTCAGCGTCGTCATGCAACCTCTCCCCGGTGAATGCGCCCGGCGGGCGCTGCTCCCGACAACCAGCCTGCCACGGCACGGTTGCGCCCGGCCCATCACATCTGCGTTGGCGCTGGCGCGCAGCATCAAGTTGACGTAAGGTCATTCGACTCCCGACACAGGGCCAGGCGATGCCCGACCAGACACGCCATGACTCATGGCAGGCCGGCGAGAATTATGATCGCTATATGGGGCGCTGGAGCCGCGAGCTCGCGCCGCGCTTCGTCGACTGGCTGAATCCCCTGCCCGGCTTCGACTGGCTCGATGTCGGCTGCGGCACCGGCGCGCTCACCGAGGCGCTTCTGGGGGCGGCGGTTCCGGTCAGCATCGTCGCGGTCGATCCCTCGGAAGGCTTCCTCGCGCTGGCGCGCGCGCGCATCGCCGATCCGCGCGTCGATTTTCGCGAGGGCAGCGCCGAGGCGCTGCCGGTCGAGACCGCGAGCTGCGACGCCGCGGTCGCGGCGCTGGTGCTCAACTTCGTGACGGACCGGGACGCGGCCCTGGCGGAGATGCGCCGCGCGGTCAGGCCGGGCGGGATCGTCGGCTTCTGCGTCTGGGACTATCCGGGCGGCGGCATGCAGTTCATGCGCGCCTTCTGGACCGCCGCGACGACGCTGGACCCGCAGGCTGCCGATCTCACCGAGGCGCAGCGCTTTCCGTTCTGCACCGCGCAGGCGCTGACCGAGCTGGCGACGACCGCCGGGCTGACCGATATCGCCTGCGAAGCGATCAGCATCCCGACGCTGTTCCGCGATTTCGACGATCTCTGGCAGCCCTTCACCCTCGGCACCGGCCCGGCGCCGGGCTATTGCGCGAGCCTGCCGCCCGAGGCGCGCGAGCAGCTACGGCTGCGGCTGCGCGAAAGCCTGCCGACGGCGGCCGATGGCAGCATCCCGCTCGCGGCCCGCGCCTGGGCCGTGCAGGGCATTTCGCCCTGAGGCAGGCGCGGCGCGCGAGACAAAGGCGAGACGAAAGCAAAGATGGATGGGGCGATCGTAGTGGGAGGATATGCGATAGCGCCTCCACCGTGATGGTCGGGCTCGTCCCGACCATCCACGTCTTGGCCGTAGCTGCGCGAGCCAATTCCGATGAGACCGCCTGCCGGCAACGCCGCAAGACGTGGATGCTCGGCACAAGGCCGAGCATGACGCGGGGCACTGGAACCGCGACGCTATCCTTCTCCCGGAGGGGAGAAGGTGGCGCGGAGCGCCGGATGAGGGTGTGCGGCTTCAATAAGAGGCGCTGCGGCGCCGTTGCGGCTTGGCGATAAGCGGCAGGCCCTCACTCAGCCCCTGTCCCATCCGGGAGAGGGGTTCCCCGCGTCTCACTTCATCGCGCATCGAACATTTGCTTTGGGAACGGCAAAGCTCGGCCTTTGGCCGGGCCATAAGGCATCAATCCTCTAGAGCCTTCTTCTGTGCTTCTAGCATGTTTATCAGCTTCTGAATCTCGACAGCGCCAATATCTCCTTCGCCACGGTATGAGATTTGGACCTGCTTGGACGGACCAACCTTAGCTCGGAACCATTCCGCAAACCCCTCATTCGACATGCCGACATTTGGTGGAGGCGTTTGGGGAACAGGGAATGTCGGCGCAGCCGCCACGAAGACGGGAGTAGAATTAGGCGCTGCACTTTCAACCATCACTTCACTCATAGGGATGCCTGTTTCGCTTCCCTCGACCGCGACCCATTGGCCGTCGTCAGTGACAAGCCGCACACGCCGAGGCTGCTGGAACTGCAACGCTCCGGCCGATTCCCATTGAACGAGGTCACCAACCCGAGCGCCCCCAAACTTCGTAGCCACTCCAGGTTCCGACGTGTTCGAGTCCACTGATTCTCTATCGTCTGCCCCGGAAGGGCCATTACTTTCGAATGCTTTTTCCTGCTCCAGAAAGCGAACCGTATCGAGGTAAGCGGCAACCACTGGACCAATCGCTCGGTCGAGAAAACTCTCACGGGTGAGCCACGACTTCAACGCGCCCTCCGATGGGGTGCCATCAGCAAACCGATCGCGAATCTCTGCAAAAATATTGGGATGGAATGCAGCTTCCAATAGCGCCTTCTTTCGGTCTGCGCCCGGAGCGGGGTGAAGAATATCCACGGCCAACTGCGTTATCCGCATTTGGCCTTTCCCCGACCGTTCAACCAACCCGTAGTGCGCGAGCGAGCCAAGCGTTTTTTCTGACGCCCCGCTTGTACCACTGTACCCCATATGCTTCGCCGCTACCTCGCGATCAATGGGGTTTCGGCGATCCGCGCTATGGATGCTGCGCGCATATCCGAGGGCCTTTGATAGGCTAAAATTGGGGTATCCGGGGCTTTGAGAGCGAGCCATACCTGTTACCTTCATTGACCTGCGGCGGCGGCCTTATAGCGCAACAGCGCATTTTAGGCAATTTTTTGCGCAAGAACCTTACCTGTTTCAGGTAGTTTTTTGAGGTACCCGAAAAATTTTAATTGCTTAAACTACCTCAATTACGCATAGTCCGATTGTCGCAACGCCTTGAAGGATTCGCGAACATGCTCAGGAGGGTGAGAGCCCCATCGTTCGGCCGACCGACGCGTGGGGCAGGGAAAAACAGGAAGGGCCGCTACCCGAGCCCCTGACAAGGAAGGTAGCAGCCCTAAATCGGCAGATCGCCAATGCTGGCCGGCAGAGAAAAATCTCTGCCGGCCAGCTCTTATTTACATATCAGAATCAGCGGTTTTGGTCCAGCTCATCGCGCCCCGGTCAAGTTGAACTACCTCCTTCGCCGCTTCTCCCCAGCCCCCTTCGGCCGCGATTCCGGCACCGGGCCCATCTCGTCCAGGGTCGGCTTGCGGGCGCGTGAGGCGAGCGGGGCGCTCTTCGGCTTGCCCTCCCCACCGCCCCAGTTATGCGGGCCCATGTCCTCGTCGGTCGGCTTGCGGGCTCTCGTCGGCGGCAGGTTGGCGCTGGAGCCGTAGCTGCGCTCGCCCTTGTACTTGCCGGCGGAGGCCTCGACATCGCCCTGCCGGGCGAGCGGATCATCCGCGATCGCCAGCTCCGTCGCCTGCAGGCGCTTGATCTCGTCGCGCAGGCGGGCCGCCGTCTCGAATTCGAGATCGGCCGCAGCCTCGCGCATGCGCTTCTCGAGATCGGCGATCGCGGCCTTGAGGTTGTGGCCCGAGGCCGGCGCCACCAGCCCCTTGTCGACCGTGACATGGTCGCGCTCATAGACCGAGCCGAGGATGTCGCCGATGTTCTTCTTCACCGTCTGCGGCGTGATGCCGTTCGCCTCGTTATAGGCGACCTGCTTCTCGCGGCGGCGATTGGTCTCCGCCATCGCCCGCTCCATCGAGCCGGTGACGTGGTCGGCATAGAGGATGACCTTGCCGTCCACGTTACGGGCGGCGCGGCCGATGGTCTGGATCAGCGAGGTTTCCGAGCGCAGGAAGCCCTCCTTGTCGGCATCGAGGATGGCGACGAAGCCGCATTCGGGGATGTCGAGGCCCTCGCGCAGCAGGTTGATGCCGACCAGCACGTCGAAGGCGCCGAGACGCAGGTCGCGCAGGATCTCGATGCGCTCGATCGTGTCGATATCCGAGTGCATGTAGCGCACGCGCACGCCGTTCTCGTGCAGGTACTCGGTCAGATCCTCGGCCATGCGCTTGGTCAGCACGGTGACGAGGGTGCGGTAGCCGCGCTCGGTGACCTCCTTGACCTCGTCCAGCAGGTCCGCGACCTGATGCTTGGCGGGGCGGATCTCGACCGGTGGGTCGATCAGCCCGGTCGGGCGGATGACCTGCTCGGTGAAGACGCCTCCGGTCTGGTCCATCTCCCAGCCGCCGGGCGTGGCCGAGACATGCACCGACTGCGGCCGCATCGCGTCCCATTCCTCGAAGCGCAATGGCCGGTTGTCCATGCAGGAGGGCAGGCGGAAGCCGTATTCGGCCAGCGTCGCCTTGCGGCGGAAGTCGCCCCGGTACATGCCGCCGATCTGCGGCACGGTGACGTGGCTTTCGTCGGTGAAGACCAGTGCGTTGTCGGGCAGGTATTCGAACAGCGTCGGCGGCGGCTCACCCGGCTTGCGGCCGGTGAGATAACGCGAATAGTTCTCGATGCCGTTGCAGGAGCCGGTGGCCTCGATCATCTCGATGTCGAAGGTGCAGCGCTGGTCGAGCCTTTGCGCCTCCAGGAAGCGGCCCATGCGGTTGAGCTCGTCGAGGCGGGCCTTGAGCTCCTCCTTGATCGACTTCACGGCCTGCGTCAGCGTCGGGCGCGGCGTGGTGTAGTGCGAATTGCCGTAGACCTTGATGAATTCGAGCTCGCCGGTCTTCTGGCCGGTGAGCGGATCGAACTCGGCGATAGACTCGACCTCGTCGCCGAACAGGCCGATGCGCCAGGCGCGGTCCTCATAGTGCGCCGGGTAGAGCTCGATCACATCTCCCCTAACGCGAAAAGTGCCGCGGGCGAATTCATGCTGGGTGCGCTTGTACTGGAGCGCGACGAGATCGGCGATGAGTTGGCGCTGCTCGATGCGCTCGCCGAGCTTCACCGAGAAGGTCATCGCCGTATAGGTCTCGACCGAGCCGATACCGTAGATGCAGGAGACGCTGGCTACGATGATCACGTCGTCGCGTTCGAGCAGGGAGCGCGTCGCCGAATGGCGCATGCGGTCGATCTGCTCGTTGATCGAGGATTCCTTCTCGATATAGGTGTCCGAGCGCGGAACGTAGGCCTCCGGCTGGTAATAGTCGTAATAGGAGACGAAGTACTCGACCGCGTTGTCGGGGAAGAAGCTCTTGAACTCCCCGTAAAGCTGCGCGGCCAGCGTCTTGTTCGGCGCGAGGATCAGCGCCGGGCGCTGCGTCTCCTCGATCACCTTGGCCATGGTGAAGGTCTTGCCCGAGCCGGTGACGCCGAGCAGCACCTGATCGCGCTCCTGCCGGCGGATGCCGTCGACGAGATCGGCGATCGCAGTCGGCTGGTCGCCTGAGGGGGAGAAGTCGGACTTCATCGTGAAGGCGATGCCGCCTTCCGATTTCTCGGGGCGCTCCGGCCGGTGCGGCGTCCAGGGCTTGCCGGGCTGGATGAAGGGGCTGCCGGTCTCCAGCAGATGCTGCAGCGAACTCGCGGTCGCGGCCGCCGCGCCCTCGGCACCGATGAAAGCCGAGTCCGCCTTCTTGGAGAGCTTCTTCTTCGGCCGCTCGTCGCCGTCGCCGGGGCGCGCCTCGGCCTCGTAGCCGGCCTGCGGCTTGTCGCTGAAGCCGGAAGCGCCGCCGGGCACCGCCGTGCCGCGGTTGATCGCGGGGTTCAGCAGGTCGGCGAGATAGCCTTCGAGCGGCTTCAGCTCGGGCTTGGTCGCCTTGGAATTCGGCGTGCGCGCCGAAGCGGGCTTCTTCGCCGCTTTCGGCTTGGTCGCGGTGGTGTCGGAGCTTTTCGGCATGGCGGCAATATGGTCCCGAACGCGGCGCGATGCGAGGGGGGCCAGCACCCGAACGGGCAGATTGGTGACAGGAGTTGACAGGATCGCAAAACACACTCTTAGGTTGCATTTCTTGATGTAGAACAACCTGAGGAGACGGACCATGTCGGGGGGCGGGTCCGGGTCGGATACGACGGATGTCGAGGCCTTCATCACGCGCTGGCGCGTCTCGGAAGGGGCGGAGCGCGCCGCCTATGCGCAGTTCCTCAGCGAGCTCTGCCGGCTGATCGGGGTGGAGGCCCCGCAGCCGCCGACCAGTGATTCCGATGCGGTGACCTATCGCTTCGAATATCCGGTGCGCTTTCCCGACGGGCAGGGCGGGCATACGACCGGGCGGATCGACCTCTACAAGAAGGGCACCTTCGTCCTTGAAGCCAAGCAGAGCCGTCTGAAGGGCGGCGCGAAGGAATTGCTGCCGGCGCAGGGCGCCCTGCCCTTCGCCGAACCTGCCGGACCGCGCGGCCGACGCGGCGCCGATCGCGCCTGGGACGTGCTGATGCTCAACGCCAAGCGACAGGCCGAGGACTACGCCAAGGCGCTGCCGGCGCCGCATGGCTGGCCGCCTTTCCTGATCATCTGCGATGTCGGGCACTGCTTCGAGCTCTACGCCGACTTCACCGGGCAGGGTAAGAACTACGTCCAGTTTCCCGACCGGCAGCGCTACCGCATCTATCTCGACGATCTGCGCGACGAGGCAGTGCGTCAGCGCCTCGCCGCAATCTGGATCGACCCTTTCGCACTCGACCCCGCACGCCATGCCGCCCGCGTGACGCGCGCCATAGCCGAGCGGCTGGCAGCGGTGTCGAAGGCGCTGGAGCGCAACCACGACCCCGAGGAGGTGGCGCTGTTCCTGATGCGCTGCCTGTTCACGATGTTCGCCGAGGATGTCGGGCTGATCCGCAAGGACGCTTTTAAGACCCTGCTGCGCGAATGCCGCGAAGATCCCGCTTCCTTCCTGCCACTGGTCTCCGAGCTCTGGCAGGCGATGGACAAAGGCCAATACTCGACTTCGGTGCGCGAGCGGATGAAGCGCTTCAACGGCAAGCTCTACGAGGACGCGAAGGTCTACCCGCTCGGACGCGAGGAGATCGGCGAATTGCTCGCCGCGGCCGAGCATGACTGGAAGGAGGTCGAGCCCGCGATCTTCGGCGCGCTGCTGGAACAGGCGCTGGACGCGGAGGAACGCGCCCGGCTCGGCGCGCATTACACGCCGCGCGCCTATGTCGAGCGGCTGGTCGTCGAGACGGTGATCGGCCCGCTGCGCGAAGACTGGCGCGCCGTGCTCGGCGCCGCGCAGCAGGCCCGCGACGGCGGCGACGCGAAGAAGGCGTTGGCGCTCGTCGAGGGCTTTCACGAGACGCTCTGCGCAACGCGCGTGCTCGATCCTGCCTGCGGTACCGGCAATTTTCTCCATGTTTCGCAAGAACTCATGAAGAAGCTGGAGGGCGAGGTGCTCGATGCGGCGAGCGAACTCGGCAGCGTCGAGACGCTCGGCGGCTTTGCCCGGCATGCCGTGGGGCCGCAGCAATTCCTCGGCCTGGAGACCAACCGCAGGGCGGTCGCCATCGCCGATCTCGTGCTCTGGATCGGACATCTGCAATGGCACTTCCGGACGCGCGGTTTCGCCCCAAAGGAGCCGATCCTCGAAAAGCTGGATCATATCTACAAGCGCGATGCGGTGCTGAGCTGGGATGGCTGGCCGATCCCGCAATGGCGCGATGGCGGCGAGGCCCTGCCGAACCCGCGCCGCCCGGAATGGCCGGAGGCCGAATTCATCGTCGGCAACCCGCCCTTCATCGGCGGCAAGGACCTACGAAGTCGCCTCGGCGACGTCTATGCGGAGGCGCTCTGGGCCGCGCATCCGCAGATGAACGAGAGTGCGGATCTCGTGATGTACTGGTGGGACCACGCGGCCGAGCGGCTGATACGGCCGGGCACGCTGCTGCGGCGCTTCGGCTTCGTCACCACCAACTCGATCACCCAGCTCTTCCAGCGCCGGACGGTGGAACGGCATCTCGACGGCAAGCGACCGCTCTCGCTTGCCGTGGCGATCCCCGATCATCCCTGGACCAAGGCAGGCAAGGACGCCGCCGCCGTCCGGATCGCCATGACCGTCGCGCAGGCGGGGCTGCATGAAGGGAAGCTGCTGGAGGTCGTCTCGGAGGCAGGCCTCGACGGCGACCAGCCGCAGATCGGGCTCGTCGAGAGGCGGGGGCGGATCAATGCGGATCTGACGATCGGAGTGGATGTCGGCCAGGCCTCGGGGCTTCGCGCCAATACCGGCCTCAGTTCCCGCGGGATGATGCTGTTCGGCTCCGGCTTCATCGTGACGCCACAAGAGGCGATGGCCCTGGGCCTCGGGAAGAGGCCCGGTCTGGAGAAGCATATTCGCGCCTATCGAAACGGCCGCGACCTGACTGCTCGGGCGAGAGGCGTGATGGTGATCGACCTTTATGGCCTCCGGCCCGAAGAGGTCCGGGAACGGTATCCGGAAATCTATCAGCACCTTCTGCGGACGGTCAAAATCGAGCGCGACCGCAACAGGGACTCCGACATCAAAGCGCGCTGGTGGCTATTCGGCCGGACGCGCGACGAAATCCGGCCCGCGCTCGCCCATCTCCAGCGCTATATCGCCACCGTCGAGACCGCGAAGCATCGCGTCTTCCAGTTCCTCGATACCGCGATCCTGCCCGACAACAAGATCATCGCCATCGGCTTGTCGGATGCCTACGCCCTTGGCGTGCTGTCTTCGCATATCCACGAGGCCTGGTATCTCGCCGGCGCGGGCAAGCTCGGCGTCTATGCGCGCGACGCGGTCTATGTGAAATCCCGCTGCTTCGACCCGTTTCCCTTCCCCGACGCAACCGAGCTCCAGAAGGAGGCCATCCGCCGGCCTGCGGAGGCACTCGACGCATTGCGCAAGCAGGTTCTGGCCGATCATAGCGATCTCACCCTCACCAAGCTCTACAACATCCGCGAAGCGATCCGCGGCGGCCACGCGCTGAGCGATACAGAGACCGACATCCGCGACCGCGGGCTGGTGCTGATCCTCGACGAGCATCACGAGGCGATCGATGCCGCCGTCGCCGCAGCCTATGGCTGGCCGGCCGATCTGCCCGACGAGCAGGTGCTGGCGCGTCTCGCCGCCCTGAACCGGCAGCGGCTGCAGGACGAGGCGCGCGGCACCGTGCGCTGGCTCAGGCCGGACTATCAGCGCCCGCGCTTCGGCCGCGCCGGCAAGGGCGGCGAGCAAATCGAGGCGGAAGGGCTGGTCGCGGCGCTGCCGGCGAGCGCAGGGCGACCGCCATTCCCCACCGATCCGGTGGAACGGGTCGCCTGCGTGCTCTCGGCCCTGGCCCGGACCCAGGCCGCGCTCGATGCGGCCGGGATCGCCATCCGCTTCCGGCAAGGCCGCAAGGTCGAGCGCGCCATCCGCGACATCCTGATCTCGCTCGCGCGTGTCGGCGAAATCTCGACCGTCGATGGCGGGCACAGCTTCGCGCGTCGGTTGACGGCGAACAGGTAGGGATGGCGGCGCGGAGCCTGCTGCCTACCTTCGGAACAGCCAATTCCCGATGCCCTCGGCCGCGGCGACGCCGGTGGCGAAGCTTGCCTGCAGCAGATAGCCGCCGGTGGGCGCCTCCCAGTCGAGCATCTCGCCGGCGACGAAGACGCCCGGCAGCCGCGTCAGCATGAAGCCGGCATCGACCTCCTCATGCATCACGCCGCCGGCCGTCGAGATGGCGCGGGCAATCGGCATCGCGCCATCGAGGCGCAACGGAGCGACCTTGATCAGCGCGGCGAGTTCGGCCGGTTCGGCCGGCAGAGCGTTTCCCGCCGCTTCGCGCAGCAGCGCGGCGGCAACGGGCGCGAGGCCGGCGGCCTTGCGCAGATGATTGCTCAGCGTCTCCCCCTTGCGGCGCCTCGCGAGGCGGGTAGCGATGTCCTGCACCGAAAGATCGGGCCGCAGGTCGATCCGGATCATGGCCGCGCCGTCGCGCCGGAGAGCCTCCCGGATCGGCGCCGAGAGTGCATAGATTGCTCCGCCCTCGATGCCGTCCGCATCGATCATCGCCTCTCCGGCCGCTTCCTCGCCGCCGAAGCGGATGACGATGCGCTTGAGCGGTTGACCGGCGAAACGCTCCCGCATCAGCGGCGACCAGGCGACCGTGAAACCGCCATTCGCCGGCCGGAGCGGAGACATCGCAACACCGCGCTCGGCCAGCAGCGAAACCCAGCCACCATCAGCGCCGAGCCGCGGCCAGCTCGCGCCACCCAGCGCCAGCAGCGTCGCATCGGGGCGAACGGCTTCCGTTTCGCCATTCCCGAGGCGGAAGCGCAGCGTGCCATCGGCGTCCCAGCCGGTCCAGAACCGCCCGGATGCGAGCCTGACGCCGAGGGCATCGAGGCGGCCGAGCCAGGCGCGCAGCAATGGCGAGGCCTTCATCGCGCGCGGGAAGACCCGGCCGCTCGAACCGACGAAGGTCTCGGCGCCGAGCCCGTCGGCCCAGTCGCGCAGGGCTTGCGGCGGGAACGCCCGCAAAGCCGGTTCGAGCCAGTCCTTCGCCTCACGATAGCGGCCGAGGAAGGCATCGAACGGCTCGGAATGGGTCAGGTTCAGGCCGCCGCGCCCTGCCAGCAGGAACTTGCGGGCCGGCGAGGCCATACGCTCATAGATCGTCACGCGATGTCCGGCACCGGCCAGACGCTCGGCGGCGATCAACCCGGCCGGTCCGGCTCCGATGATGGCGATCTCTCGCGTTTGCACGACATACCCCAAGGTCGAACCGTCATTCCGGGCGCAGCGAAGCGGAGACCCGGAATCCATCGTAGAGCCAAGTCCATGACAAGGATCGGCCCTTCGATGGATTCCGGATCGGCGCCGCTTTCGCGGCTTGTCCGGAATGACGATGTGTTTCGTTCGCTCCCTGCATTACCCTGCCCGGCTCAACGCCGAAACTGCCCAGGACATCGATTTCCATGCCCAGCATCGCCGCCTATATCGGCGCCGCACTCTTCGAGATCGCCGGCTGCTTCGCCTTCTGGGGCTGGTTGCGGCTCGGCAAGCCGATCTGGTGGCTGCTGCCGGGGCTCGCCTCGCTCGCGCTCTTCGCCTGGCTGCTGACGCGGGTCGAGAGCGCGGCGGCAGGGCGCGCCTTCGCCGCCTATGGCGGAGTCTACATCGCCGCCTCGCTCGGCTGGCTCTGGGCGGTCGAGGGCGTGAGGCCGGACCGCTGGGACCTGACCGGCGGCGCCATCTGCCTCGCCGGTGCCGCGATCATTTTGGCAGCGCCGCGGTAGCGGCGGCGTCACTTTGCGAAGCCTTGCGTCGCCGCACCCGTCATGCTCGCCCTTGTGGCGAGCATCCACGTCTTGAACACGGCGCTCGACCAATGAAGACGTGGATGGCCGGGACAAGCCCGAGCATGACGACGGGACGGCGCGCGCCCTGATCGAAACACCGGACCTTCACCGCCCCCCATGCGGGGCGGGGATGAGCACGGCCGGCGTCTCGCGCTGCTCGGCCGCGGCCTTCGTCTCGCGCAGGCGACTTTCGCGCAATTCGTTGGCGCTCTCGAGGATCGGATAGGCGATCGAGACGACATGGCCGTGGATGCGCTTCAGATCCCGGATGATGTCGAGATGGATCGCGCTGGTCTCGATCGATTCCGGCCGGCCGGAGCGCAGGCGCTGGAAGTGGCTGTCCGTGGCGCGCCGCTCGGCATCGCGCATGGCGGCCTTGTCGGCGAAGAGCTGCCGGGCGAGCACCAGATCGCGCGTGGCGAAGACGTTGAGCGCCAGCGCCAGCGCCGCAGCGACGCGCTGATGAAAATCGCGGATCTCAGCCAGCCCCTCGGGCGAGAAGGTGTAGCGCTTGCGGATCTTCTTCTCGGCGAGTTCGCGCAGGTTCTTGTCGATGATGTCGCCGATATGCTCGAGATTGGTGATCAGCGTGATGATCTCGAACAGGCGTCGGCTCTCCTCCTCGGTCAGCTCGTTGCGCGAGACCTTGACCAGATAGAGCTTGATCGACTCGTGGATGGTGTCGACGCCGTCATCGGCCTGAGCGATGGCGCGGGAGAGCTTCAGCTCGTCCTTCTCCAGCAGCGTCATGGTATCGCGCAGCATGCCCTCGACCCGGTCGCCGAGGCGCAGGGCCTCGCGCATGGCGCCGCCGAGCGCCTCGGTCGGGCTGTCGAGCGCGTTGGGGTCGAGATAGCGCGGCGCCACCGCCTCCGCCTTCTCCTCCTTGCCGGGCATGAAGCGCTCGACCAGCGCCGAGATCGGGCCGACGAAGGGCAGGAAGACGATCGCACCGATGACGTTCAGCATGACGTGGAATTCGATGGCGAGCCGGCCATCCGACGGGGACAGGCTCAGCAGCCAGGCAGAGAGCGGGCCGACGAAGGGCAACACGGCGAGCGCCAGGATCAGGCGAGTTAGCAGATTGCCAACGGCGGCACGGCGCTGGGCGGCGGGCGCGCCGAACTGGTCGAGCACGGGAATCAGCGCATTTCCGAGATTGGCGCCGATCACCAGCGTCAGGGCCGTCGCCGGCGGGAACAGACCGGAGGCTGCGAAGGTCGCGACCAGCAGGATGATGGCGATGCTGGAATGCACGATCCAGGTCGCGGCAATGGCGGCGAGGATGCCAAGCAGCGGCTCGGAACCCATGGCGGCGAGGACGACGCGGAAGGTCGGCGACTGGGCAAGCGGCGCCGCCGCAGTGTTCAGCTCGATCAGCGAGAGCAAGATGAGGCCGATACCGACCAGGACGCGGCCGATATTGCGCGGACGCTCCATCGCCTCGCTCGACAGGTACATCGCGACGCCGATCGCGACGCAGAGGCCCCAGAGCCAGCCGAGATCCATCGAGATGACGAACGCCGCGAGCGCTGTGCCGAGATTGGCGCCGAGCAGGACGGCGAGCGCCATAGCCGGCACGATCAAGGCCTGTCCGGCGAAGGACGAAACCAGCAGGGTCGTCGCCGTGGAACTCTGCAGCACCATGGTCACGATGATGCCACTGCCGAAGGCGGCAAAGCGATTGCGCGTGAAACTCTGCAGCGCCTGCCTGAGCTGCGAGCCGAAAGCGCGCATCGCGCCGGTTCGGACCAATCTGACCGCCCAGATCAGCAGCGCGACGCCGCCCGCCAGGTGGATCATGATGTTGGTTGCGCTCTCGCCCGTGGCCATTTTCGTGCGGTCTTCCCCGATTCAGATGCGGATCATCGGCTCATAACTATCAATTTTTGATTAGCCAACTCAACAGAAATACACACCGAAAGTGCTGACAATGCGGCGGCATCGTCATTCCTGCGACGGGCTCTCCGAAGCGGAAACGAAGCCGTTCAGGCCGGCGGAATCAACGTCACGCCCGATTTCGCGAAGGAAACCCCGACCGGAGCGCCCTGCTCCAGCAATTCGCGAGCGCCGTATTGCACGACGAAGAGCTCGCCGACCTCGGTGTCGACCATGATATCGAGGTGATTGCCGAGATAGGCGCATTTGCGGATCGTGCCCGGCAGCGTGCCGGCCTGTCCCGCCTCTCCGAGGAGCAGCGCCTCAGGGCGGATCGCCGCCTTGGCCGGGCCGGGGCCGAGCCCGCGCGCGGGCAGCGAAACCGTAGCCGAGCCGATGCCGACATCGGCACGGCCCTCGGCCACCGCCTTCACGGTGACGTCGACCAGATTGGCATCGCCGATGAAATCCGCGACGAAGGCATTGGACGGCTGCTCGTAGAGGTCGCGCGGAGCGCCCTGCTGGGCGATCTTCGCATTCGACATCACGATGATGCGATCGGAGACGGCGAGCGCCTCTTCCTGATCGTGGGTGACATAGGCTACGGTCAGGTTGAGGTCCTGCTGCAGCTCACGGATTTCCTCGCGCACGCGGCGGCGCAGCTTGGCATCGAGATTGGAGAGCGGTTCGTCGAAAAGCAGCACCTGCGGCTCCAGAACGAGCGCGCGCGCCACCGCGACGCGCTGCTGCTGGCCGCCGGAGAGCTCTGACGGGTAGCGGTTCTCGAAGCCCTTGAGGCCGACGAGCGCCAGCTTCTCCAGCGCCATCTGCTTCGCCTGCTCCTTGCCGAGCCCCTTCACCGTGGGACCATAGGCGGCATTCTCCAGCACGCTCATATGCGGGAAAAGCGCATAGGACTGGAACACCATCGAGACGTCGCGGTCGGCGGCGGAGAGCTTCGTCACGTCCTTGCCGCCGATCAGGATTTGGCCTTCGCTGGCGATCTCCAGCCCGGCGATCATGCGCAGCGTCGTGGTCTTGCCGCAGCCGGAGGGGCCGAGCAGCGTGACCAGTTGTCCGGCCTCGATGGTGAAATTGACGTTGTCGACCGCCGTCACCGCGCCATAGCGCATGGATACGTTGCGGAACTCGACGGAAGCGGGCCCGGCCTTCGTCAACTTGCTGCTCCTTGGCTGATGGGGTCGGAGACCGAACTGGAAAGCGCCACGGTCTTGCGGCGGCCGAGCTTGCGCTCGCCGACGCCGAGCTGAATGAGGCCGATGCCGAGCGCCATGAAGACGATCAGCACCGAGGAATAGGCGATGGCGAGGCCGAACTCGCCCGCCTCCACGCGCCCGACGATATAGGCGGTGGCGAGGTTGTACTCGGCCGAGACCAGGAAGATCACGGCGCTAACCGCCGTCATCGAGCGCACGAAGGAATAGACCAGCGCCGAGACCAGCGCCGGCTTGAGCAGCGGCAGCACGACGCGCCAGAGCGTGGTGAAGCTGCGGGCGCGCAGCGTCGTCGAGGCCTCGTCCAGGCTCTTGTCGATCTGCGACAGGCCGGCGATGCCGGAGCGGACGCCGACCGGCATGTTGCGGAAGACGAAGGCGATGACGAGGATCAGCCCGGTGCCGGTGATCTCGATCGGCGGCACGTTGAAGGCGAGGATATAGGCGACGCCGAGCACCGTGCCGGGAATGGCGAAGGACAGCATCGTCGCGAATTCCAGCGTCGAGCGACCACGGAAACGCTGGCGCGTCAGCAGATAGGCGGTGAGCAGGCCGATCAGGGCCGTCAAGGGTGCCGAGATCGCCGCGACCTTGACCGTGGTGAAGAAGGACGGCCAGGCCGAGCCCTGGAAATAGATGCCGTTGCTGAAGTCGATGGCGAAGCCGGTGAGATAGTGCTGCAGGGTGGGCGTGAAGTCGCGGCCCATATTGCGCACGAAGCCGCCGATCAGGATGACAATGTAGATCACCAGCGTCAGCGCCACCCAAGGCACGATCACCGCCACCGACAGCCAGGTGATGCGGCGCGGCAGCGGCGTCGGCAGGCCGGCATCGCCCTTGCCCGTCACGGTCGTGTAGGATTTGCCGCCGAGCCAGCGCTGCTGCACCCAGAAGGCGCCGAGCGTGAAGGCGAGCAGCACGATGGCGAGCACCGCCGCCTGGCCCTGATTGTAGGAGGCGCCGACCACCGCGAAGAAGATCTTGGTCGAGAGCACCTCGTAATTGCCGCCCAGCACCAGCGGATTGCCGAAATCGGCCATGCTCTCGACGAAGCCGAGCAGGAAGGCGTTGGCGATGCCGGGTTTGAGCAGCGGCCAGGTCACGGTCCGGAAGGTCTGCCAGCGCTTGGCGCCGAGCGTCTGCGAGGCTTCCTCCAGGCTCGGCGAGATGCCCTGCACCACGCCGATCAGGACGAGGAAGGCGATCGGGGCGAAGGCGAGCACCTGCGCCAGCAGCACGCCCGGCAGGCCGTAGAGCCAGCGCGAGCGCGGAATGTCGAACCACTCGTAGAGCAGCGTCGAGACCGCGCCGGCGCGGCCGAAGAGCAGGATGAGCGCGAGGCCGATGACGAAGGGCGGCGTGATGATCGGCAGCACGGTGAGCGCGCGCATGATGCGCTTGCCCGGCATGCCGGTGCGCAGGATCAGGAGCGCGCAGGCGAGCCCGAGCAGCGTCGTGATGACGCCGCAGAGCACCGCGAGGATGAGCGTGTTCCAGGCGACGCCGCAATTGGTGTTGCTGGTGATGCAGCCCAGCCCCCAGATCGAGGAATCGAGGAAGCGCGCGACGAAGGCCGAAAGCGCGAAGGCGCCGTTCTGGTCGACCAGCGCGCTCTTCAGGATGATCGCGACCGGGAAGAAGATGAAGACGCCGATCAGCAGGATGATCAGGCCGATCGTCGAGGTGGTGAAGAGGTCGCCGCGGCAGACGCCGCGATAGGCGAGGCCATGGGCAAGCAGGAAGAGCAGCGAGAGCAGCGTGACGAAGGCGCCGCCGCCGATGCCGCCCTGCGCCGCGCCGGCGCCGCCGAGCAGAGCCGCCAGCCAGCCGATGCCCTGGTCCTTCAGCACGATGGCAAAGGCCTGGGCGAAGAAGAGGAGCATGCCGAGGAGACCGGCCCAGAGCAGCACGGATGCCGTCCTCTGGCGATTTTGGCTGTTCCAGAACAGCGTCGCCGCCGCCAGCGCGACACCCATGGGCAGGAGCCAGGGCGCCTTGCCGGAGAGAGCGAGCGCCAGCGCGCTGCCGGCCTTGCCGAACGGATACTCGCGGAGCCAGCCCCAATTCGTCAGGCTCATGCCTTCGACGAGGTACCAGGGCATCAGCGCATAGCCGAGCCAGCCGATCAGCAGCACGATTCTCGTCGCTGGCGCCATGGTTGCCCTGTTCCCCTGTCGTAGAGCGGCCCGGACCGGTTCGAGCCGGCCTTCACGGTTTTGAATGCGATGGCGCGGGAGCCTCACCCCGTCATCCCGAACGGAGCGGAGCGGAGACCCGGGATGACGGCGGAGGTTCGGATAGGAAGCCTCGCGCCGTCATGGCAGGACGGTGTTGCCTTACTTCGGCAGCGCCTTGACTTCCTTGTCCCACTTGGCCAGCAGGCGTGTGCGCTCGGCCGAGGAGCCGTACTTCACGAAGTCGTAGTTGATCAGCTTCATCTGATCCATTTTCGGCGACTGGGCCGGCACCGGCGCAGCCTTGTTCGACGGGACCTGATAGGACTTGGCCGGGGCGGCGAGCGCCTGGGCGGCCGGCGTCAGGGCCCAGTCGTAGAACTTCTTGGCGTTCTCGAGATTGCGCGCGCCCTTGACGATCGACATCGAGCCGATCTCGTAGCCGGTGCCCTCGCAGGGGGCGACCGGCTTGATCGGGTCGCCCTGCACCGCGAAGACCACCGCATCATGGACGAAGACGATGCCGACGGCAGTCTCGCCGAGGCTCGCCGCCTTGGCCGGCGCGGCGCCCGACTTGGTGTACTGGCTGATGTTCTTGTGGAGCTGCTTCAGGTAGTCGAAGCCCTTCTCCTCCCCCATCAGCTGGACGACGGTGGCGAGCAGGTTGTAGGCGGTGCCGGACGAGTTCGGGTCGGCGACCTGGACATCGTCCTTGAGCTTGGGATTGAGCAGGTCCGCCCAGCATTTCGGCTCGGGCAGGCCCTTCGCCTTGATCTGCTCGGTGTTGTAGCCGAAGCCCAGCGCGCCGGCGTAGATGCCGACCGACCGCTGCTTGGCGGCCTTCCACTGATCGAGCGCCCAGCTGTGCAATTCGGCGTTCTTCGGCGATTCGTATTCGAGCGTCAGCCCCTCCTCCGCCGCCTGGAGATGCGGATCGCCGGTGCCGCCCCACCAGATGTCACCGCGCGGATTGGAGGATTCAGCCTTGAGCTGGGCATAGATCTCGCCCGCCGATTTGCGGGTCATGGCGACCTTGATGCCGGTGTCCTTCTCGAAGGCCGTCGACATGGCGCGGCACCATTCCTCCTGGACGCCGCAATACATGACGAGCGAACCTTGGGCGCGGGCCGGGGTTGCGGCGAAGGCCGCGGTGGCGAGCGCGGCAAAAAGCCCCGCCTTGAGCCAGGATTTCGATGACATGGTAACCTCCCTGATCGAAGAGACCGGCTTCTGTGTCCGGTTTCCGTGAGTGCTGTGAAACTGAGACGAACGACGACAAAAGATCAATGCAATACGGCGCCGGCTAAGCGATTCCTGTGATCTCCCTGAGCACCGGGGCCAGTTCCGGCGTGCAGCACAGGATCGGATTGCCCTTTGCGATTCCCTCGCCGGCGAAGAAATCGTTGATCAAGGCGCCGGCCTCGCCGGCGATGACGATGCCCGCCGCGACGTCCCAGGCATTGATATGCAGTTCGGCATAGGCGTCACTGCTGCCGCCCGCGACATGGCAAAGGCCGAGCGTGCCCGAGCCGCCGCGCTTCATCGCGGCGCCCGCCGCATAGCCGCGCTCGATCACCTTGAGATAGTTCGCCGCCGGCACGCGCGTCGACCAGCCGAGCTCGACCGAGGCGCGGGCGATGTCCGCCGCACCCGAGACCTTGATCGGATCGCCGTTCAGGGTCGCCCCGGCGCCGCGCCGCGCGGCATAGACCTCGCCCAGCGCCGGCGCCGCCACGACGCCGATCTCCGGCTTGCGGTTCGCCAGGAAGCCGATCGAGATGCACCAGTTGCGATCGCCATGGGCGAAGTTGGCGGTGCCGTCGATCGGATCAAGGATCCAGACCGCGTCGGAAGCTTGGCCGCCGCCCTCCTCGCCGATGACGGAGTCGTTCGGGAAGAGCGCGGACAGGCGCTGGCGCAGGAAGTCCTCGACCTTGCCGTCGGCCACCGTCAGCCAGTCCTGCGCGCCCTTCATCGTGACGCCGAGCGACTCGCGCCTATTGAAATAGCCCAGCGCCAGATGGCTCGCCTCGGCGGCAAGGCCCAACGCCGCGTAATAGCGCAGATCGCGTTCCGCCGGGGTCATCACTTGCCCCCCAGATCGACGCGGACCGGCTTGCCGGACTGCGCGGATTCGGTCGCGGCATCGGCCAGAATCTGCGCCTTCAGCCCGTCGAGGCCGGTCGGCGAAGCCGCGGCCTTGCCCTGGCAGGCCGCGATGAAGGCATCGAGCTCGGCGCGATAGGCCGCGGCATAACGCTCCAGGAAGAAATTCTGCACCGGATCGGCCCGGAAGCCCTGCCCCGTCGCGATCTCGACGGTGGTCTCGTGGATGTTGCCCGCGCGCAGCATGCCCTTGGAGCCGTGCACCTCGATCCGCTGGTCATAGCCGTAGGTTGCGCGGCGGGAATTCGAGATCTGGGCGATCCTGCCCGAAGCCGTCTTCATGACGACGGCGGCGGTGTCGACGTCGCCGGCCTCGCCGATCGCCTTGTCGACGAGTGCGGAGCCCAGCGCGAAGACCTCGACCGGCTCCTCGGCCAGCAGGAAGCGCGCCATGTCGAAGTCATGGATCATCATGTCGCGGAAGAGGCCGCCCGAACGCTTGACGTAGTCGACCGGCGGCGGCGCGGGATCGCGCGAGATCACCGTGACAAGCTCGATCGCGCCGGCCTCGCCCGCGCGCAGACGCTTCTCCAGCGCCGCGAAATTCGGATCGAAGCGACGGTTGAAGCCGATCATCAGCGGCTTGCCCGACTTCTCGACCGTCGCGAGGCAACGGCGGATGCGGGCTGCGTCGAGATCGACCGGCTTCTCGCAGAACACGGCCTTGCCGGCCGAAACCGCCTGCTCGATCAGGTCGGCATGGGTATCGGTCGGCGTGCAGATCAGCACGGCGTCGATGGCGGCGTCGGCGAGGATCGCCTCGGCGCTTACCGCTTTCGCACCTGCAGCGGCGGCCAGCGAGGCGGCAGCCTCCGGCATCGCGTCGGTGACGGCGACCAACTCGGCATCGCCGCGCGCCGCGACGTTCAGCCCGTGGATGCGCCCGATGCGGCCGGCGCCCAGCAATCCGATCTTCATGGTCGTCTTCAGTCCCGTGGTCTCGTCCCGCGGCGGTCCTGCCGCGATAGTGGCCGGGGCGCTAGTCGTGCGCACCGAGAATCGTCTGGTCGAAATCGATATTGGCGCCGGTCATCAGCCCCGATTCCCCGGAAGCGAGATAGGCGACCGCCTTGGCGACCTCGCGCGGATCGATCAGCCGGCCGAAGGGCTGGCCGGCGGAAGCCTCGTCCAGCCAGCCATCCTTGGCGTCGTGACGCAGCTTCATGATCGCATCCTCGCCGGGCGTCGCCATCCAGCCGATATTGAGGCCGTTGACGCGGATGCGATGCTTGAGCAGGCCATAGGCCGCATTCTTCGTCAGCACGGCGAGCGCGCCCTTCGAGACGCTGTAGGCCGAGAGAAAGGGCTGGCCGCCATGGGCCGACATCGACTGGATGTTGACGATGGCGCCTTCGATGCCCTGCCGGCGCATCAGCTCGGCCGAATCCTGGATCAGGAAGAACGGCGCGCGCAGATTCACCGCCATGATCCGCTCGTAAAGTATCGGCGACGTGTCGAAGATCGTGCCGCGATCGGTATCGCCCGCCGCGTTGACGAGGATGTCCAGCCTGCCGAAAGCGCCTTCCGCCGCCGGGACGACCTGCCGCACCGCGTCGAGATCGGCGAGGTCGACCTGGTGGAAGCGAGCCTCGCAGCCCTCGGCCCGCAGGCTTGCCGCCACAGCCTCGCCGCGGGCAGCGTTTCGCCCGGTCAGCAAGAGGCCGCGAGCGCCGCGCGCCGCAAATTCCCGGGCGATCGCCTCGCCAAGGCCCTGACTGCCGCCCGTGACGATAGCCGCCTTGCCGTCCAGATCGCGGCCGAAAGCGTTAGGTTGCCGCAAGTCACCTGCCTCCCGAAAACGGCAGGAATTTTTTACGCTCCCTGCTCAATGGAATAAACATTCCATTCCTGGCACAGGCGAGTCAAGGTGCCGCGAACCGCGACGCGGAAAAAAGGGGGCCCGGCGAGCGAACGTGCACCAGCGCTGCAGAGGGGTTCGCCGCGCGCTCCGTTGCGGGAGCAGCGGTTTCCGACAGAGCACCCACTCGACGCCCCCGGAACGGACGCCGCCTCTCTTCGGTCACAGCGTTCTCAACTGAGAGAAAACTGTCGTATTTGCCGGCCGCCCCGCATAAAATTGCGACAGGCCGAAAATGGAAGACACATTCATGCTTTGCACTCGCCTTCCGCCGGCCTTCGGCCGTCGTCAAAGCATGCCTGCTCTGCGTTGCCCAGTTGACGCTTTCGTTGGCACATGCCTTGCTGAGGGCATCAACGAGAAAACGGCGCGAAAGCGCTGAGGGCGATTTTTTGTTTAAAAGTGGAGGCTACCCGATGAACGAACAGGAAATCCGCGGTCTTGTCGCGGATGTGAAGGAAGGCTCGCTGTCGCGACGCTCCTTCATCCAGAGAATGGCGGCGGTGGGTATCACCGCGCCGATCGCGAGCCAGATCCTGGTCTGGAGCGATGTCGCGATGGCGAACGCCACGCTGCCCTACAAGCCGACGAAGGCCGGTGGTGGCGGGCCGCTGAAGATCCTGCTCTGGCAGGCGCCGACCCTGCTCAACCCGCATTTCGCCTCGGGCACCAAGGACCAGATCGCCTCGCGCGTCTTCTATGAGCCGCTCGCCGGCTGGGACAAGGAAGGCAACCTCATCCCGCAGCTCGCCGCCGAGGTTCCGACCAAGGCCAATGGCGGCCTGTCCGCCGACGGCAAGGTCGTGACATGGAAGCTGAAGCCGGGCGTGAAGTGGCATGACGGCAAGCCGGTTACCGCCGACGACGTCGTCTTCACCTGGGAATATGCCGCCGATCCGGCGACCGCCGCCTATACCTCGGGCTCCTACACCAACATCAAGGTCGAGAAGGTCGACGACCTCACCGTCAAGGTGATCTTCCAGGAGCCGACGCCGTTCTGGGCCGACCCCTTCGTCGGCGTCTCCGGCATGATCATCCCGAAGCATCATTTCGGCGAGTACAAGGGCGCCAAGTCGCGCGAGGCGCCGGCGAACCTCAAGCCGGTCGGCACCGGAGCCTACAAGTTCGTCGAGTTCAAGCCGGGCGACATCCTGACCGGCACCCGCAACGAGGACTACCACGTCAAGGTCCAGCCGCATTTCGACACGATCGAACTCAAGGGCGGCGGTGACGCGGTCTCGGCGGCGCGCGCCGTGCTCCAGACCGGCGAATACGACTATGCCTGGAACCTGCAGGTCGAGGACGAGGTCCTCAAGCGCATGGAGACCGGCGGTCGCGGCAAGATCAGCGCCGTAGCCTCGGGCGATATCGAGTTCATCATCCTGAACACGACTGATCCGTGGACCGAGGTCGATGGCGAGCGCTCGAGCGTCAAGACCAAGCATCCGACGCTGTCGGACCCGGCGGTGCGCCAGGCGATCAACCTGCTGATCGACCGCGACTCGATCCAGAAGTTCATCTATGGCCGCGGCGGCACGGCGACGGCGAGCTTCGTCAACGAGCCCAAGCAGTTCAAGTCGCAGAAGCTCAAATACGAGTTCAACATCGACAAGGCGAACAAGATCCTCGACGACGCCGGCTGGAAGAAGGGTGCCGACGGCATCCGCGAGAAGGACGGCAAGAAGCTCAAATACGTCTACCAGACCTCGATCAACGCCCCGCGCCAGAAGACCCAGGCGATCATCAAGCAGGCCTGCCAGCGCGCCGGCATCGACCTCGAGCTCAAGTCGGTCACCGCTTCGGTGTTCTTCTCGTCGGACGTCGCCAACCCCGACACCTACACCAAGCTCTATGTCGACATGGAGATGTACACCACGACTCAGCCGCAGCCCGATCCGGAGCGCTTCCTCAACCAGTTCGTCTCCTGGGAGGTCGCCAACAAGGAGAACAAGTGGCTGGGACGCAACGTCTCGCGCTACTCGGACCCCGAGGCCGACAAGGCCTACAAGGCCGCCCAGAAGGAGCTCGACCCGGCCAAGCGCGCCGCGCTGCTGATCAAGGTCAACGAGATCTTCTGCGAGGCCAACGTCATCCTGCCGATCCTGTCGCGCACCCGTGTCGCCGCCTCGGTGAACAACCTCTCGCACGACCATTCGGGCTGGGACGTCGATACCTGGAACCTCGCAGCCTGGTATCGCAGCTAGGAACCAGTCAGCCCCGCGCGGAGAAAGCTTCTCCGCGCGGGGCTGACGCACCGGCCCGGCTCGCGGCCTCCGGCAGCCGCGTGACCGGGCGGGTGGCAACCGGCGTCCAGTCCGCGGCGACGCCGCGCAAAAGAGAAGAAACTACATGGCGACATATCTGATACGGCGGCTTCTCATCGCCATTCCAAGCCTTCTCGGGATCAGCCTCATCCTGTTTACGGTGCTGGCGCTCGCACCGGGCGATCCCTTCTCCGAAATGGCGACGAATCCGAACGTGCCGCCCGAGGTGCGCGAGGCCATCCGCGCCAGCTTCGGCCTGAACGATCCGATCATGGTGCGTTATCTGCGCTGGCTCGGCGCCATGGCCCAGGGCGACTGGGGCTTCTCCTTCGCCAGCCGCATCAATGTCGACCAGCTCATCCTGCAGCGCGTACCGACGACGCTGTTCGTGGTCGGCTCCTCGCAGATCCTGGCGCTGTGCATCGCCCTGCCGGTCGGCATCTACGCGGCGACGCGGCCCTATTCGGTCTTCGATCAGATCGCCAACACGCTGGCCTTCGTCGGCTTCTCGCTGCCGACCTTCTTCACCGGCCTGCTCTTCATCCTGATCTTCTCGGTGACGCTGGACTGGTTCCCCTTCGTCTATCGCTCCGACGTCGCGGCGACGGGCTGGCGCTGGTACTGGGAGATGTTCCGCCAGGCGATCATGCCGATCATGGTGCTTGGCCTGTTCCAGGCGGCCTCCTACACCCGCTACGTCCGTTCGGCCGTGCTCGACGTCATCCGGCTCGACTACGTCACCACGGCACGCGCCAAGGGCCTCAGCGAGCGCAAGGTCACGCTGCGCCACATCACGCGCAACGCCCTGATCCCGGTCGTGACGCTGGTCGCGCTCCAGATGCCCGCCGTCTTCGGCGGCGCCATCGTGACTGAGCAGATCTTCCGGATCCCGGGCATCGGCTCGCTTCTGATCGATGCGATCCTCGCCAACGACACACCGGTGATCATGGCCGTGACCTTCGTCTTCGCCTGCCTAGTCGTCCTGTTCAATCTCATCGCGGATATCCTTTATGGCTGGCTCGACCCTCGCATCTCCTTCGGCTGATCCGACGATGACGGCAGCTGCCCCCGTCGCGGTCTCGCCGGGGCGCGAGACCTGGCGCCGCTTCCGCCGCCACAAGCTCGCCATGGCCAGCAGCTTCGTGCTCGCCTTCCTGATCCTCGGTGTCGTCGTCGGTCCCTGGTTCTGGACCATCCCGATCAACGACATCGACTTCTCGGCGCAGCTCCAGGGTCCGTCCTGGACGCATCCGTTCGGCACGGACGATCTCGGCCAGGATATCCTGGCGCGGATGATGTATGGCGGGCGGATCTCGCTCGCCGTCGGCCTGGCTGCGATGGTCGTCGCGACGACGGTCGGCGTCATCATCGGCGCCTTCGCCGGCATGTCGCGCAAGGTCGTCGACCCCGTCCTGATGTGGGTGACCGACCTGTTCCTGTCGCTGCCACAGCTGCCGCTGCTGCTGCTGATCATCTACCTGTTCCGTGAGCAGCTGAAGGCGGTGTTCGGCGTCGAAGGCGGTGTCTTCGTGCTGATCGTCGTCGTCATCGGGGGCCTGCGCTGGATGCCGGTGGCACGCCTGGTGCGCGCGCAATTCCTCTCACTGCGCGAGAAGGAATTCGTCGAGGCGGCCCGGGCCCAGGGCGCGACCAAGATGCGTCAGATGACGCGCCACATCCTGCCGAACGCGCTCGGCCCCGTGATCGTCGCCTCGACGATCGAGGTCTCCTCGGCGATCATCGCCGAATCGACGCTCTCCTTCCTCGGCCTCGGCTTCCCGCCGGACATCCCGACCTGGGGTCGCCTGCTGTTCGACGCCAAGGACCATCTCGACTCGGCGCCGCATTGGGCGCTGTTCCCAGGTGCCGCAATCTTCCTGACCGTGCTGTCGATCAACTTCATCGGCGACGGCCTGCGCGACGCCCTCGACCCCCGCCGCGTGATCTGATTCAGAGAAGGAGCCACAATGACGTCCCCGATCCTGTCGGTATCGAATCTTTCGACCTCCTTCCGCGTTGAAGGCCAGTGGAAATCGGTCGTGCGCAACATCTCCTTCGACATCAAGCCGAAGGAGACGGTGGCTGTGGTCGGTGAATCCGGCTCCGGCAAGAGCGTGACGGCGCTGTCGATCATGCGCCTGACCCCGCCGCAGTCGAGCAAGATCGAGGGCTCGATCAAGCTCGCCGGCAAGGAGCTCCTGACGCTGCCGGATGCGGAGATGCGCCACATCCGCGGCAACGAGATCGCGATGATCTTCCAGGAGCCGATGACCTCGCTGAACCCGGTGCTGACCATCGGCTTCCAGATCGCGGAGGCGCTGATCCTGCATCGCGGCCTGTCGCGCTCCGAGGCCGAGGCCGAGACGATCCGCCTGCTCGAAAAGGTCCGGATCCCGGCGGCGAAGTCGCGTTTCCACGAATATCCGCACCGCTTCTCGGGCGGCATGCGCCAACGCGTGATGATCGCGATGGCGCTGGCCTGCAAGCCCAAGCTCCTGATCGCCGACGAGCCGACCACCGCGCTCGACGTGACCATCCAGGCGCAGACGCTGGAGCTCATCAAGACGCTGCAGGACGAGGAGGGCATGTCCGTCCTGTTCATCACCCACGACATGGGCGTGGTCGCCGAGATCGCCGACCGCACGGTCGTGATGTACAATGGCGACGAGGTCGAGACCGGCGCGACCGAAGACGTCTTCCGCAGCCCGCGCAAGCCCTACACCAAGGCGCTGATCTCGGCCGTGCCGCGGCTCGGCTCGATGGAAGGCAAGGCGCGCCCAATGCGCTTCCCGGTCGTCGACAAGACCACCGGCGAATCCGACGTGCCGGTCGAGGTTCCGGACACCGTCAAGGCGGCCGAGCGCCCGGTGCTCGAGGTCGCGGGGCTGACCACGCGCTTCGAGATCCGCGGCGGGCTGCTCTCCTCGGTCAAGGGCCGGGTCCATGCGGTCGAGAACGTCTCCTTCAGCCTGAAGGCCGGCGAGACGCTGGCGCTGGTCGGTGAATCCGGCTGCGGCAAGTCGACGACCGGCCGCTCGGTGATGCGCCTGATCGAGCCGCTCTCCGGCTCGGTGCTGCTCGACGGCGTCGAGGTGCTCAAGCTCGGCCAGAACGAGCTGCGCGAGCAGCGCAAGCGGATGCAGATGATCTTCCAGGATCCGTTCGCCTCGCTGAACCCGCGCATGAACGTCGGCACGGCGGTGGCCGAGCCGCTGCTGATCAATAACCTCGCCACCCGCAACGAGGCGCGCGACAAGGTCGCCGACCTCTTGAAGCGCGTCGGGCTGCAGCCGGAGATGGCTAACCGCTTCCCGCACGAGTTCTCGGGCGGCCAGCGCCAGCGCATCTGCATCGCGCGTGCGCTCGCGGTCGAGCCGCGGCTGATCGTGGCGGACGAGGCGGTCTCGGCTCTCGACGTCTCGGTGAAGGCACAGGTGGTCAACCTGATGCTTGACCTGCAGGCGCGCATGGGGCTCGGCTATCTCTTCATCTCGCACGACATGGCGGTGGTGGAGCGCGTCAGCCACCGGGTCGCGGTGATGTATCTCGGCGAGATCGTCGAGATCGGCCCGCGCGAGGCGATCTTCCAGAACCCGCAGCACCCCTACACCAAGCGGCTGTTGGCGGCGGTTCCGATCGCCGATCCGGCGCGACGCCTGCAGAAGCGCCCGGTCTCGAACGACGAGATCAAGAGCCCGGTGCGCCCGCCCGATTATGTCGCCCCGGTGCGCCAGTATCGCGAGGTCTCGCCAGGCCACGCCGTCATGATCTGGGGCGAGGAATGGGAGAAGAAGGAGCCCGCCGCCGTCGCGGCCTGAGCCTTCCAAAGCCCCAAACGATCAGCCCACGGCCACCGCCGTGGGCTTTGTCATGCCGGCCTTTCTCTTGCTGAGTGTCGAGCCGGCGCGGTATCAGGATGCGTTCGCCGAAGCAGGCGGCCGGCCGACCCGAGGCAGATCCACCGCCCATGACGATCTCAGCGAAACCCATCCTGGTGACCGGTTGCGCCGGCTTCATCGGCAACGCCACGGCCAAGAGCCTGCTCGAACAGGGCCACAGCGTCGTCGGCATCGACAACGTCAACGACTATTACGATCCGAGCCTGAAGGAGGCCCGGCTCGTCAGGCTCGACAGTCTCGGCGACTTCACCTTCCACCGCACGGACATTGCCGATCGCGCAGCGATGGAGGCGATCTTCGCCAAGCACGGCCCCGGCCGCGTCATCCATCTCGCCGCTCAGGCAGGGGTGCGCTACTCGCTGGTCAATCCGCATGCCTATGCGCAGGCCAACCTGATCGGCTTCCTCAACATCCTCGAAGGCTGCCGGCATCATGGCGCCGAGCATCTGGTCTATGCCTCGACCAGCTCCGTCTACGGCGCCAACACGGCCATGCCCTTCTCGGTCGAGCAGAATGCCGACCATCCGCTGACGCTCTATGCCGCCTCCAAGAAGGCCAACGAGTTGATGGCGCACAGCTACAGCCATCTCTTCCGGCTGCCGACGACAGGTCTGCGCTTCTTCACGGTCTACGGCCCCTGGGGCCGGCCGGACATGATGATGTTCCTCTTCGCCAAGGCAATCCTGGAAGGGCAGCCGATCCGGATCTTCAACCGCGGCGAGATGATGCGCGATTTCACCTATGTCGACGACGTGGTCGAAGGCGTGATCAGGATTTCGGAACGGCCGGCCGCGGCCGATCCGGCCTGGAACCCGGCGGAACCCTCGCCCGGCAGCAGCAGCGCGCCGTTCCGCCTCTACAATATCGGCAACAGCAGGCCGGAGCGCCTGCTCGACGTGGTCGATCTGCTCGAACGCCATCTCGGCAGGACGGCGATCCGCGAGCTCCTGCCAATGCAGCCCGGCGACGTGCCCGCGACCTATGCCGATGTCGAGCCGCTGGCGCGCGCCACCGGCTTTCGCCCGGACACGCCGGTCGATGTCGGCATCGGCCGGTTCGTCGACTGGTTCCGCAGCTACTACAAGGTCTAGCGCGGCAACTGCACTCGGTTCAGGGCCGCCAGAGCGCGATGGCTTTCGGCTTGCTCTCGCGGCTCAGGACCGCCTTGACGTCCATCACGAGCGTGGCGTCCGGCTTCAGCAAGGTCTCGACCAGCGGCCAGCCGCCTTCCAGGAACGGCCGGTGAGGCACCGCCAGGATCACCGCATCGGCTGGCGTCAACGCCTCCTGCGCAGTCAGGCCGATGCCGTATTCGTGCCGGCACTCCTGATCCGACGCCATCGGATCGAAGACCTGCACGGCGATGCCGAAGCCCTGCAGTTCCCGCACGATATCGGCAACCTTCGAGTTGCGGAGATCGGGCACGTTCTCCTTGAAGGTCATGCCCAGCACGGTCACCGTGAGATCGCTACCCCTTCCGCCCTTCATCAGGCGCTTGACGCATTCGCGGGCGATCCACTCGCCCATCTGGTCGTTGATGCGGCGGCCAGCCAGGATCACCTGCGGGTAATAGCCGATCCGCTCGGCCTTGTGGGTGAGGTAATAGGGATCGACGCCGATGCAGTGGCCGCCGACGAGCCCCGGCGTGAAGCGCAGGAAGTTCCACTTGGTCCCGGCCGCCTCCAGCACGTCGGCAGTGTCGATGCCAAGCCTGCTGAAGATCAGGGCGAGCTCGTTCATCAGGGCGATGTTGAGGTCGCGCTGGGCGTTCTCGATCACCTTGGCCGCTTCGGCGACCCTGATCGAGGGGGCGCGATGCACGCCGGCGGTGACGACCGAGCCGTAGACTTCCGCGACGATGTCTAGCGTGGCGGCATCCTGCCCCGAGACCACCTTGGTGATGGTCTCGAAGCGGCGCTGATGGTCGCCGGGATTGATGCGCTCCGGGCTGTAGCCGAGGGTGAAATCGACGCCGCAGGCGAGCCCCGACTCCGCTGCGAGGATCGGCGCGCATTCCTCCTCGGTGAGACCGGGATAGACGGTCGATTCATAGACCACGATGGCACCCTTCCGCAGGGCGCGTCCGACCGTCCGCGAGGCGGCCGTCACCAGGCTGAGATCCGGCCGGTTGGCATCGTCGATCGGCGTCGGCACGGTGACGATGAAGAAATCGGCTTCCCTGAGATCGGCGGGATCGGCGGTGAGCTTCAAGCCGCTTTCGCGCAGATCGCTCTCGCTGGTCTCGCGCGTGCGGTCGTGATGACCCCGCAACTCCGCGATACGGGCGCGATCGATGTCGAAGCCCAGCACGCGGGCGCCCGATTTCGCGAAGGCGACCGCAACCGGAAGACCGACATATCCGAGGCCGATGACCGCGATCGAGCGTTGATGCGCCATTCTCACTACCCTGCGTCGGCCTTCGGGCCGGCGCTGCCTCATGCTGGTCTCAAGGCCTGATTGTCAACGCGGCAGCCGGACGGCGCTCAATCCGGGATGCGCTGCCAGTCGGCCTGCCAGGGTGCTGCCGAGGCGTCGCTCGGCGCGCGCCAGTCGCCGCGCGGCGAGAGCGAGCCGCCGGAGGAGACCTTCGGGCCGTTGGGCACGGCCGAGCGCTTGAACTGGCTGGTTTCGAAGAAGCGGCGGATGAAGACGCCGAGCCAGCGCTTGATGGTCGGCAGACCATAGGCGATGCGCTTGCCCGCCTCCATGTTCGGCGGCCAGTCGCCGGTGGCGGCGTCGCGCCAGGCATGCTCGGCGAGGAAGGCGATCTTGCTCGGGCGGAAGCCGTAGCGGGTGGTGTAGAACAGGTTGAAATCCTGCAGGGCGTAGGGGCCGACGAAATCCTCGGTCTTCTGCGCCGGCTTGTCGCCATCGCCGGGGACCAGCTCCGGCGAGATCTCGGTCGCGAGAATGTCGAGCATCACGTCCGAGGCCTCGGCGCCGAAGCGGCCGGACTGCGCCACCCAGCGGATCAGGTGCTGGATCAGCGTCTTCGGCACCGAGCCATTGACGTTGTAATGCGACATGTGATCGCCGACGCCATAGGTGCACCAGCCGAGCGCGAGCTCCGAGAGATCGCCGGTGCCCATGACCAAGGCGTTGTGCCGGTTGGCGAGGCGGAAAAGCACGGAGGTGCGCGCGCCGGCTTGCACATTTTCAAACGTAATATCGTAGACGGGCTCGCCTGCGGCGAAGGGATGGCCGATATCGACCAGCATCTGCCGGCAGGCCGGTGTCATGTCGATCTCTTCGGCGCTGACGCCGAGCGCCCGCATCAGCCGCCAGGCATTGTCCTTCGTGTCCTTGCTCGTCGCGAAGGCCGGCAGCGTATAGGCGAGGATGTTCTCGCGCGGCAGCCCCAGCGCATCGAAGGTATGGGCCGCGACGATCAGGGCCTGCGTCGAGTCGAGGCCGCCGGAGACGCCGATGACGACCTTGTCGAGCCGCGTGCTCTCCAACCGCTTGCGCAGGCCGTGCGACTGGATGTTGTAGGCCTCGAAGCAGAGCTCGTTCAGCCTGGCATCGTCGTTCGGCACGAAGGGGAAGCGCTCGACCGCACGGGCAAGCCCGAGATCGCCGTCGCGATCCGGCTCCAGCGCGAAGTCGATGCGACGGAAGCCGAGGCGGTCGCGGTTCAGGTCGGCGCTGTCGCCGAAGGTGTTCTGGCGGATGCGGTCCATCGCCAGCCGTTCGAGATCGATATCGGCGAGGATGAGCTGCGGCTCGGCGGCGAAGCGCTCGGCCTCGGCCAAGAGCGCGCCGTTCTCGTAAATCATCGCCTGCCCGTCCCAGGCGAGGTCGGTCGTGGACTCGCCGGTGCCGGCGGCGGAATAGGCGTAGGCCGCGATGCAGCGCCCCGAATGCGCCTTGCAGAGCGCATGGCGCCAGTCGGACTTGCCAATGGTGACATTCGAGGCAGAGAGGTTGAGCAGCACCGTCGCGCCGGCAAGCGCGGCATAGGAGGAAGGCGGGATCGGCGTCCAGACGTCCTCGCAGATCTCCATATGGACCACGAAATCCGGGATATCCGCCGCCGCCAGCAGGATATCCGTACCGAAGGGCACCTCCTGCCCGCAAAGATCGACATAGAGCGTCACCACCCGCTCGCCCGAGGCGAACTGCCGGCGCTCGTAGAACTCGCGGTAGTTCGGCAGGTAGGTCTTGGGCACGGCTGCGAGGATGCGCCCGCGATGGATCGCCACGGCGCAGTTGAATAGCCGCCCCTCCACCCGCAAGGGAGCGCCGACTACCGCGACGCAGCGCAGGCTGCGGGTTTCCTCGACAAGCTGGGCCAGCGCGTCCTTGACCGCATCGAGCAGCGCGTTCTGCTGCAGCAGGTCGTCGATCGCATAGGCGCTGATGCCGAGTTCGGGGAACAGGCACAGCGAGGCGCCGCCTTCATCGGCCCGGCGCAGCATCGCGATGGTCTCGGCCACGTTGAACGCCGGATCGGCCACCTTCAGCCGCGGCGCGGCGCAGGCGATCCGGACAAGGCCGTGCGAATGGATGTTGCGGAAGCTCATCGTCACCCCGTCGGCCAGCAGGCATCGCGCCAGCCTCGCCCGCTTATCGCGCAGGCGCGGGGACGGACGCAAGGAGAGCCGCGACAGGGCTGAGCCGATGCGGCGGTATGAAGCCAGCTGGGCCGCCATGGCGCGCTCTGTCCCATCCGCAGTTGGGCGAACGTCGCAGGGCCGCGCGATTGCCCGGCCGGGGCGCAAGCGGTATCCCTCAAGAGATCGAAGAGCGGATGTCACAGCCGCCGCCTGACCGGGAAACGCCATGTCCGACGCCGCTTCTTCCGACCGCCGCATGATCGGCACATTCGACTATGTAGTCGTCGGCGCGGGCTCGGCCGGCTGCGTCGTCGCCAACCGGCTCGCGGCCGATCCGGAGACCAAGGTCCTGGTGCTGGAGGCGGGCGGCAATGACGACTGGATCTGGTTCCACATCCCGGTCGGCTATCTCTTCGCCATCGGCAATCCCCGCGCCGACTGGCTGTTCCGGACCGAACCGCAACCCGGCCTCGGCGGGCGGGCTCTGGACTATCCGCGCGGCAAGGTCGTCGGCGGCTCCTCGGCGATCAACGCGATGGTCTATATGCGCGGCCAGGCGGCCGACTATGACGGCTGGCGCCAGCGCGGCCTCACCGGCTGGGGCTGGGACGACGTCCTGCCCTATTTCCTCAAGCACGAAGACCATATGGCGCCGCCGCCGGGCGGATTGCACAAGGCCGGCGGGGAATGGCGCGTCGAGCATCCGCGCGTGCGCTGGGCGATTCTCGACGCCATCCGCGACGCGGCCGAGGCCGCCGGCATCGCCAAGATCCCGGACTTCAACACCGGCGACAACGAAGGCTCGTCCTATTTCCAGGTAAACCAACGACGCGGCCGGCGCTTGAGCGCCTTTCGGGCCTTCCTGAAGCCGCTGCTCGACCAGAAGGAGCGCAGCAATCTCCGGCTCGAGACGCGGGTCCATGTCGAACGCATCGTCTTCGAGGACGGCCGGGCGAAAGCCATCGAGTTCACCCATGGCCTGGGCACGCCCAGCGAGGAGAAGCTGAAGGTCAAAGTCAGCGGGGAGGTCGTGCTGTCGGCCGGCGCCATCGCCTCGCCGCTGCTGCTCGAACGCTCCGGCATCGGCGGCGGCGCGCGGCTGCAGGGCCTCGGCATCGAGACGCTGGTCGATGCGCCCGGCGTCGGGGAGAACCTGCAGGACCATCTACAGATCCGGCCGGTCTACAAGGTCCATGGCGTCAAGACGCTGAACAGCGATTACGCCAAGGTCTGGCGCCGGCCGCTGATGGCGCTGCAATGGGCCGCGCTGCGCTCCGGCCCGCTGACGATGGCGCCCTCGCAGGTCGGCGCCTTTGCCAAATCCTCGCCGCATTATGCGACGGCGAACCTGCAATATCACTTCCAGCCGCTCTCGCTCGACAGCTGGGGCTCGGGCCTCCACCCCTTCGACGCCTTCACCGCCAGCGTCTGCAATCTCAGGCCGACCAGCCGCGGCAGCGTGCATCTGCGCTCGGCCGACGTACGCGATACGCCTGTGATCTCTCCGAACTATTTCGACACGGAGGAGGATCGGCAGGTCGCGATCGACGCGATGAAGCTGACGCGCCGGATCGTGGCGCAGACGCCGCTCGCCCGCTTCCGGCCGGAAGAATACATGCCGGGCGACGCCGCCCAATCCGACGAAGCCCTGCTTGAGGCCGCCGCCAGGCTCGGCACCACGATCTTCCACCCCGTCGGCACGGCGAGGATGGGCCGTGACGACGATCCGGGCGCGGTGCTGGACGGGCGGCTGCGGGTACGCGGCGTCTCGGGCCTGCGCGTCATCGACGCCTCGGTGATGCCGGCCATCACCTCGGGCAACACCGCCAACCCGACGATGATGATCGCCGAGAAGGGCGTGGCGATGCTGAAGGAGGATGCGCGCGGCTGAACGGCCGAACCTGGCGTCATTGCTTCGTCGCTTCGCGCCTCGCCATGACGGCAATGCCGCGGCATCGAATTGCCGCAAATCCGGGCTTATGAATCCGGCTGCGATGTCCGACGACCTTCCGCCCTCGCCCATGCCCGAGTCCGGCCTCCTCAAGCGCGGGCTGCTGGCGGCATTGCGCGCCGTCCTCACCGTCTTCATCGTCCTCGACGAGTTGCTGCGACCGCTCTACCGGCCGCTGCTGCGCTGGCTTGCCGGCTTGCGGATCATGCACAAGCTCGAAGAAACGGTCGCCGCCCTGCCGCGTCCGCTCGTCCTGCTGGCGCTGGCGATCCCCTTCGCCATCGCCGAGCCGCTGAAGCTCTTCGGCCTGCTGCTGTTCGCGCGCGGCCAGTTCTGGGCCGGGCTCGTCGTGACGGCCTTCGCGCATCTGATGAGCTTCGTCTTCGTCGAGCGCGTCTATCAGGCCGGACGCGAGAAGCTGCTGAGCTATCGCTGGTTCGCCTGGATCATGGGCCAGGTCGTGCGCGTCCGCGACAAGGTGCTCGGCTGGGTCCGGGCGACGCCCGCCTATGGCTTCGCCATGCGGACGCGAGACGCAGCGCTGCGCTGGTGGCGCACCATGCAGGCCTGAGACTTCGGCTCAGGCCCGGTGGCTGCGCGCCAGGAGCACGAGCGCTCCGGCTGCGAGCGCCGAGAACGCGACCAGCAGCAGCGTCGAGACCGTCACGCCGCCGCGTTCCAACGCGACCGCGAAGGCGAGCGGCGCCGCCGCCTTGATGACGAGGCCGGGCGCCGAGAGCTTGCCCATCGTCGCACCGAAACCGACCGGGCCGAAGAGCTGGAGCGGAACGGTGCCGCGCACGATCGAGCTCAGCCCCATACTGATGCCGAAGGCGACCGCGAAGAGCCCGGCGACAACCGGCAGCGCTCCTCCGGCGAGCAGGAGCAGAAGGCCCAGCGGCATCAACCAGGCGGACACCCATGCGGTGGTGACCGGCGAGACGGCGCGACCGAAGACCATCTCTGCCAGACGCCCCGCCACCTGCGACGGCCCGAGCATCGCTCCGATGCCGACCGCGACAGTGGCATCGAGCCCGAAGCCCTGCAGCAGCGCCAGCATGTGCACCGCCATGGCCGAGACGACGAAGCCTTGCAGCGAGAAGGCCAATGCCAGCAACAGGAAGGACCGGCGACGGGCATTGCCCGTCAGATAGGCGGTGTCCGTTTCCTGGTGCGGCGGCGGCACCGCGGAAGCGGCTTGCGCGACGACCGGCCGCTTCACCCGCCCCGGCAGGAAGACCAGATGCAGCGGCACGCAGACCAGGATCTGCGCGAGGCCATAGAGCCGGTAGACGCCGCGCCAGTCGAGAACGGCGAGCAGGCTCGAGGTCAGCGGCCAGAACAGCGTCGAGGCAAAGCCGCCGATCAGGGTGAGCTGGCTGATGGCGCGGCGCGCCTGGCTTCCGCGCGCCTGCGTCAGCGCCGCGAAGGCGGCATCGTAGAAGACCGCGGTCGTGACGGCCTGCAACGCGATCATCGCCAGGACGTAGCTCACGATGCCCCGCGCCTCGGCCAGCGCCAGCAAGGCCAGCCCCGCCAAGGCGGAGCCGACCGTCATGACCAGCCGCGTGCCGTAACGGTCGATCAGGCTGCCCGTGACGGGCGCGACCGCCCCGCCGAGAAAAAGGCCGATGGCGAAGCCGCCATAGGTCCATTCGGGCGCCCAGCCGAAGCTCGCGGTGATGCGCGGGGCCAGAACCGTGAAGGCATAATAAAGCGCGCCGTAGCCGAAGACCTGCGTGACGCCCAGCGCGTAGATCAGGGACGGCCCGCCGGGCCGGAACGACC
This sequence comes from Hyphomicrobiales bacterium, assembly GCA_930633495.1. Lineage (NCBI taxonomy): Bacteria > Pseudomonadati > Pseudomonadota > Alphaproteobacteria > Hyphomicrobiales > Hyphomicrobiales bacterium. The sequence continues at coordinate 1,977,026 of CAKNFJ010000001.1, forward strand.
TGAACCAGGACATGGCCGCGACCCGCCGCGTCAGACGATCTGGTTGCGCAGGCCGGCCTCGCCGCGTCCGAGGCGATCCAGATTGTCGAGGAGGATGTCGATCACATTGGTCTCGTAGGCGCGGGTCTCGCCGGCGCTGTGCGGCGTGACGATGACCTGTGGCAGGCGCCAGAGCGGCGAGGCGGCCGGCAGCGGCTCCTCCGCGACGCAATCAAGCCCGGCGCCGGCGATCGAATGGGCTGTGAGGGCGGCGATCAGCGCCGCCTCGTCGACGACACGGCCGCGCGCGACGTTGATCAGGAAGGCGGAAGGCTTCATCGCCGCGAGGATGCGGGCGTCGATCAGCCCTTCGGTTTCGGGCGTCAACGGGCAGGTCAACGCGACGAAATCGGCCTCGGCCACGGCCTCGACGAGCTTGTCGGGATGCATGACGGCCGCGACATGCGGCTGCGGTTCGGCGCTGCGGCGCACGCCGATGACGCGCATGTCGAAGGCGCTCGCCAGCTTCGCCAGCCTGAGGCCGATGCGGCCGAGCCCGACGACGACCAGCGTCTTGCCGCCGAGCTCGTCCTCGCGGCGAGCCCGATCCCCGATCATCGGGCGCCAGTACGGCTTCGCCTGATTGTCGCGGGCGAAATGGATCTGGCGGGTGAGGCCGAGGATCAGCGACATCGCGTGCTCCGCCACCGCCCGCTCATTGCCGCCCTGCGCGCTGGCGAGGCGAATGCCGGCCGCGTCGATCGCCGCCTTGTCGAACTGGTCGGTGCCGGCGCTGATCGACTGGATGAAGCGCAGCTTCGGCAGATGCGGCAGCAGATCGTTGCGCCACAGGCCGGAAGCCACGAGCACGTCCGCTTCCGGCGCGCGCTCGCGCAATTCTTCGAGGCTGCGGACTTCGAAGCTGCTGGCCGCGCGGCCGCGCGTGAGGAACTCGTCACGGAGCTGGTAAGCGGCATGGGCGAAGCCGATCGTCAGGTCGCCTTCCGGCGGCAGGAATGCCATGCGTTCTCTCTCCCCGATTCCTCGTTCGGTCGACGTTAGAGCATTTTCGAGCGAAGTGGGCACCGGTTCGCGTGAAGAAAATGCGATAAAACAAAGAGCTAGAGAATTTCTGCGGTTCGGAGAAACGCGGAAATACTCTAGCCGCCACGCCGGCTCCTGTCCCCGCACTGGCCGCATGCAAGCTTCACGCTGATGACGATGCTTCCCGGGCATCGGGGGTCAGCGCCGCGCGCAGGCGCGACCAGCCGATCTCGTCCGCAGGCAGGCCGAAGCGCAGGCGATCCGGTGTGTTCTGGAAGCGGCGGGCATAGATGCCGCACCGGCCGAGACGGGCGAAGAGCGCTGCGGCTTGCGGCGTTTCGAGCAGTCGGAACAAGCAGGTGCCGCCGACGATCCGGCCATGGGGCGCCAGCAAGGCATCGAAGCGCGCGGCGTCTCGCGCGCGATCCCGGCCGGTCCCGGCGAGCCAATCGGCATCGGACAATGCGAGCGCGCCGACATGGAGGGCGGGACCGGCGACCGACCATGGCCCAAGCATCGCCTTGAGCCGCGCCATCAGCTCGGGCGCGCCGATGGCGAAGCCGAGCCGCAGCCCGGCAAGGCCATAGGTCTTGCCGAAGGAGCGCAGCACGATCGCGCCCGGCGGCAGATCCGGCACGATGCTGGTTTCAGGCGTGAAATCGGCAAAGGCCTCGTCGACGACCAGCAGGCCGCCGCAAGCGGCGCAGCGCGCGGCAAGGCTCACAAGCTCGTCCTGCGCCAATACGCGCCCGTCGGGATTGTTGGGGTTGACCACGACGACGGTGGCGGCCGCCTCCAGATGCGCAGCCGTCTCGCCGACCGCGAACCCCGCCTTGCGCCAGGAGTGGCCATGCTCGGCATAGGTCGGGCCGAGAATGGCGACGGGGCCGGCCGGCGCCAGGCGCGGCAGCAATTCGATCAGGATCTGCGTGCCGGGCGCGGCGACGATGCCGGCGTGAGCGGGCAGGCGATAGGCGACGCGGGCGGCGGCGATCAGCGCCGCCTCGTCCTCTGCACCGGGCAGGCGCGTCCAGAGACTTAACGGCAGTGCCGGAAGCGGATAGGGGATCGGATTGATCCCGGTGGAGAGATCGATCCAGGGTTCCGGCGCCTCCGGAAAGAGCGTACGGGCCGTGGCGAGGTCGCCACCATGCCAGATGTCGTCCTCAGCCACGATCCCACCCCCACGCGCGCGCCTTGCATGAACCTGTCCGCCAGCCTGCCGCTGCTCGTCCTCGCCCTCGCATTCGAGGCGTGCTTCGGCTATCCGCAGCGCTTCTATGCCGCAATCGGCCATCCCGTCACCTGGATCGGGCGCTTGATCGGCGCGCTCGACCGCGTGCTCAATCGCGAGACTTCGTCCTTCATCACGCGCAAGGCGATGGGGGTGCTGGCGCTGGCGCTGCTGCTCGTCGTCACGATCGCGCTTTCGACGCTGGTGCAGCGCCTGTTCCTGTCCCTGGGGCCGCTGGGCCTGATCCCGCTGGCGCTGGCCGCCTCCACGCTGATCGCCCAGCGCAGCCTTCACGAACATGTCGCCCGCGTCGCCGCAGGGCTGGAGCAGACCGGACTCGAAGGCGGGCGGCAGGCGGTCTCGATGATCGTCGGGCGCAATCCGCAGACGCTCGATGAGGCCGGGGTGGCACGCGCAGCGATCGAGAGCCTTGCGGAAAATTTTTCCGACGGCATCGTCGCGCCCGCCTTCTGGCTGGGTGCGGGCGGGCTGCCGGGCATAGCCGCCTACAAGGCGATCAACACGGCCGATTCGATGATCGGTCATCGCAGCCCTCGCTATCTCGCCTTCGGCTGGGCAGCCGCCCGCCTCGACGATCTCGTCAACCTGCCGGCCTCGCGGCTGACCGCGCTGTTGCTGGTCGTCTCGGCGGCTCTCGACCAGACGGCCGATGCGGGCGGGGCCTGCCGCGCGGTACGGCGCGACGCTGGACGGCATCGCTCGCCCAATGCCGGCTGGCCGGAGGCGGCCATGGCCGGAGCGCTCGGCCTGCGCCTGGCCGGGCCGCGCACCTATGGCGAAACCCGCATCGAGGACCACTGGATGGGCGACGGCCGGGCCGAGGCGACCGCGGCCGACATTCGCCGCGCGCTCACGCTCTATCGGCACGCCTGCGGCCTGCTCTGGGCGCTGGCGGCGCTGCTCGCGGGCACGACGCTGCTCTGAGGCTCAGTGCGACACCGGCACGGCGCGCAGGGCGATCGCCTGAAGATCGGCGCCCTGCGGCAGCGAGCCGAAATGGCCGGACCAGCCGCCGGCCAGTCGCGAGGCGACATAAGCGTCCGCGACCGCATGCGGCGCGTGGCGGATCAACAGCGAGGCCGACAGGCCAAGCGCCATGCGCTCGACGAAGCGCCGGGCCAGATGCTCATGCCTGAGCACATCGACCAGATCGGTCTCCAGCCCGGTCAGGAAGGCGTCGTAGCGCGGATCGCTGCCACGGGCGGCACGCAACTCGTCGAGCAAAGCCGGCACGCAATCGGGATAGCGGCGGATCGAGCGGAGCACGTCGAGGCAGACGACATTGCCCGTGCCCTCCCAGATGCCGTTGAGCGGCGCCTCGCGATAGAGCCGCGCCATCAGATGGTCCTCGATGAAGCCGTTACCACCATGGCATTCGAGCGCCTCGACCACGACCGGCGTGGCGCGCTTGCAGTTCCAATATTTCGCGATGGGCGCACCGATGCGGCCGATCAGCTTCTCGGCTTCGCTCCCGCCTTCGCGGTCGAGCGCATGGACGAAGCGGAAGGCGAGCCAGGCCGAAGCCTCGACCTCGAGCGCGAGGTCGGCGATCACATTCGTCATGATCGGCTGGTCGATCAGCGCCTTCTGGAAAGCGCGGCGGTGAGCGGTGTGATGCGCGGCCTGCGCCACAGCATGACGCATCAGCCCGGCCGACCCCACGGCGAAATCCAGCCGCGTATAGTGGTTCATCTCCAGCCCGGCGCGGATGCCATGGCCGGGCTCGCCGATCAGATGGGCGATCACACCGCGGAATTCGACCTCGGACGAGGCGTTCGACTTGTTGCCGCACTTGTCCTTGAGCCGCTGGATCTGCAGGCGGTTACGCGAGCCGTCCGGCAACCAGCCCGGCACGACGAAGCAGGAGACGCCCTCCTCCGTGCGCGCCAGCGTCAGGAAGACGTCGGAATGCGGGACGGAGAAGAACCATTTGTGGCCCGTGAGGGAATAGGTGCCGTCGGCATTGCGCGTCGCGACCGTCTGGGTCTGGCGTAGGTCCGAGCCTCCCTGCTTCTCGGTCATCGCCATGCCGACCGTGCCGCCGCGCTTCTGCGCCGCCGGCAACGGGCGTCCATCGTAGTCGGAGGAGGTGATCAGGCGACCGAACTCGGCCCAGCGCGCGGGATCGCGTTGCAGGACGGGAATCGCCGAATAGGTCATGCCGAGCGGGCAGCAGATGCCGTTCTCGCCCTGGTTCCAGAGATAGGAGACCGCCGCGCGCGCCACTTGCGCGCCTTGGCGCGGCTTCGTCCAGCACAGCGAATGGAACTCGTCGCGCATGGCGAGCCCCATCAATTCGTGCCAGGCCGGATGGAACTCGATCTGATCGACGCGCCGGCCCCAGCGGTCATGCGTGCGCAGTTCCGGCAGGCTGCGATTGGCCTGCCGCGCCAAATCCTGCACGCGTTGAGAGCCGACATGACCGCCGACCACGCTCGCCTGCTCGCGGAACCAGCCGGCGCCGAAGGCGTCGAGGATCGGCCCCAACGCCGGATCGGCCGCGAAGGCGTCGAAATCCGCCAGTGCCGGCGCCTGGTTCAGCACTTCATGCGTGTCGTAGCCGTAAGCATCGAGAGCGGTCATGCGGCTTGTCCTTCCGAGTCTATCAAAGCGGCGAGGGAGAGATCGGCCAGGGCAGCGGCGATCTCGCGCCCGCGCTCGGGCGTGATCGGGCGTTCGGGCGAAAGCGGGCCGATCAGGGCTTCCATGAAGCCCCCGACGATCATCGCCGCCGCGGCATCGGGATCGACCGGCCGGAACGCCCCTTCCTTTCCGCCCTCGAGCACCAGCGAGCGGAAGATGCCGGCGATCTCGCGGCGGTAGGCGAGTCGCGTCGCATCGACAGCCGGATCGGCGGGTTCGGCGATCATCGACCACGCCAGACGGCGGTTGGCGAAGGCGCGCCGGGCAAAAACCTCGACCGCCGCGGCCAGGCGTTCCGCGACAGGGGCTTCGCTCAGGGCGATCTCTCGTAACACCTTGAGCTCGCGCGCCGAGACGGTGGCGACGATCTCGGCCATCAGCTCGGCCTTGGACGAGAAGTAGGAATAGATGCTGCCGGTCGAGACGCCGCTGGCGGAAGCCACCGCTGCAATCGAGGTCTCATGGAAGCCGACCTCCGAGACAATGCTGCGCGCCGCAGAGAGGATCGCTTGGCGCTTGCCGGCCTTGCGTGGTTGCCTCGGGACCGTCTCAGGCATCGGCTCTTTCGAGAAATTGAATCTGAATTCAAATTTAATCTGAGAGCGAATCCGCAACCCGTCAAGCAGGTGCCGCTGGCTGCCGCTTTTAAGGGAGCCATTCCGTCGCCCCGTCTCTCCACGCCGCTTACCCTCGAGCGGATCGAGGGAACAGAAGCTGGACGCTGCTGCTGCGGTAATAGAAATTCGGCGCCCAGCTCGGGCCGACCCGCGTCGCGATCTGCTGCTTGGGGATGCGGCGGCAGAAGTCGATTTTCCCCGCGGCCGGGTCGCGCGCCACGACGTCGAGATCGGGATTCATCCAGAAGCGGTCGTAATAGCCCCTGGTAGGTATCGCGACTGTCTGTCCGCCGAACTCGACCTCGGTGAAAGACCGATCGATCTCCATCTGCGTCATCCTTTCTGAGCCGAACCGCGCATCTGCCCGCGCGTGCCATGCTGGCCGCCAGCCTCATTGTCTGAAACCGTAACGTTGAACCGTGCTCCATGGTCAGCCGGCCGGGCCATCCCGGCAGCCAGGCCGGTTCGGCCCTTCGCGCTCAGCCAATGGCCTTCCGCTGTCCGATCCAGCGGCAGTACTGGCGAGCGCGGCGCACCGCCTCGAACTGCGCACAGAGCAGGGCCCAGAGCGGCGAGACCTTCGGCGCCGTGCGTCGCCGGCGGCTCAGGCGCGCCAGCTGATAGCGCGCCGCCGCCATATGGGCCGAGGAGGCGAGCGGCTTGTTCTTCCAGGTGATCGGCCTGAGAGAGGGCGCGTCCACTTTGCCGTTCCACCAGCGGCGCGGCAGCTCGGGCACGATCGCAAGCGCGGTCGCGATCCCGGCCATGGCGACGCCGCTCGCGATGACCTTCTCCGCGACCTCGCGCCGCCTGATGCCGCCGGTGACCATGAGCGGCATCGTCGCGACCTTGGCGATGTCGCGGGCGAATTCGAGGAAGTAAGCCTCGCGCGCCAGGGTCTGCTCGTCGCGCGCGGCGCCCATCATCGCCGGCGCTTCGTAGCTGCCGCCGGACAATTCGACGAGATCGGCGCCGAGGGGAGCCAGCATCACGACCACGGCCTGCGCATCCTCGGGCGAGAAGCCGCCGCGCTGGAAGTCGGCCGAATTGAGCTTGACCGCGACGGCGAAGCCGGGCGCGACCGCGGCGCGGACGCCGCGCACGATGTCGACGAGCAGGCGCGCGCGGTTCTCCAGGCTCCCGCCCCATCGGTCCTCCCGGCGGTTGGACAGCGGCGAGAGGAACTGGCTGAGGAGATAGCCATGCGCCGCATGGATCTCGACGCCGGTGAAGCCGGCGCGCTCGGCCAGGCGCGCCGTCTCGACGAAGCGGCGCTCGACCTCGGCGATATCGGCCTCCGTCATCGCGCGCGGCACCGGAAAACGCTTCGACTGCGCCCCGAGATCGAGCGCGATCGCCGAGGGCGCCAAGGTCTCCTGGCCGAGCCCCGCCGGCATCTGCCGCCCGGGATGGTTGATCTGCATCCAGACCTGCGCTCCGCCCGAGCGCGAGGCATCGGCCCAGGCCTTGAAGCGGTCGAGATGGCGGTCGTCTTCCAGCACCACGCCGCCGTGGCCTGTCAAGGCGCGCGCATCGACCATCACATTGCCGGTGACGATCAGCCCGGCGCCACCCTCCGCCCAGGCCCGGTAGAGATTGACGAGCCCGGCAGAGGGCGCATGGTCGGCATCGGCCATGTTCTCCTCCATCGCGGCCTTGGCGATGCGGTTGGGGATGACGGCGCCATTGGGCAGCGTTAGCGGCGAAAACAGGGACATCGGAGGTCTCCAGCAAGGATGTTGAACGGACCGTAACCTTTGAGTTAAGTTTAAGGTCAAGCGTGTTTGCCAAGGCGTGGACCATGAACATCGGAGAGCTGTCGAAGCGCACCGGACTGACGAATTCGCGCATCCGCTTCTACGAGCGCGCCGGCCTGCTGGAGACCGTCGATCGCCGCCCGAACGGCTACCGCACCTATCCGATGGAAGCAGTGCTGGTGCTCGAGGTGATCACGACCGCGCAGAAAGCGGGCTTCAGCCTCGACGAGATCCGCATGCTGTTGCCGCCCGGCCTCGACCGTTGGGATCACGCTGCGCTGATCGAGGCGCTTCGCCGAAAGGTTACGGATATCGAGTCGCTGGAAACGCGGCTGAAGCAGAGCAAGGCGCAGCTCGTCGCGCTCATCGCCGACATCGAGGCAAAGCCGGACGACATGGACTGCGCCGCCAATGCGCGCCGGGTGCTGTCGCGCGTGCTGGACGGCAGGATCAGGGACGAGGGCGTGTCGATGGGCGACGGCAGCGTGCCGGCGAAAAAAGGCCGCCGCGCGGCCGGGTCCAGTTGAAACATGCCTGCCAATCGCCTGCGTTCAGAGCCAGGCGGCCGCTAGAACTCGATGCCCTGCTGCGCCTTCACGCCCGCGGCGAAATGGTGCTTCACCAGCGTCATCTCGGTGACGAGGTCGGCGGCCTCGATCAGCTCCGGCTTGGCGTTGCGTCCGGTGACAACGATGTGCAGGCCCGGCCGCCGCGCGGCCAGCGTCGCCACCACATCGGCGAGCGGCAGGTAGTCGTAGCGCAGGGCGATGTTGAGCTCGTCGAGCACCAGCAACCTGATCTCCGGATCGGCCATCAGCTCCCGCGCCTTGGCGAAGGCGCGCTCGGCCGCGGCAATGTCGCGGGCCTTGTCCTGCGTCTCCCAGGTGAAGCCCTCGCCCATGCTGTGCCAGGAGACCTGATCGCCGAAGGCCTCCAGCGCCTTGCGCTCGCCGGTCGACCAGGCGCCTTTGATGAACTGCACCACGCCAATGCGCCAGCCATGGCCGAGCGCGCGCAGGATCAGCCCGAAGGCCGCCGTCGACTTGCCCTTGCCGGGGCCGGTGTTGACGATGAGCAGTCCCTTCTCCAGCGTCTTGGAGGCGACCTCGGCGTCCTGCACCGCCTTGCGCTTCTCCATCTTCGCCTTGTGGCGGGCGGCATCTTCGGAGTCGGTCATCACGTCACTCGTATCATTTTACTTGCATCGGCAATCCGGCGACCATGAAGACCACGCTGGCCGCCCGCGCCGCAAGCGCCTGATGCAGCCGTCCGGCCTCGTCGCGGAAGCGGCGGGCGAGCGCATTCTCCGGCACGATGCCGAGACCCACCTCGTTGCCGACCAGAACGAGCGGCGCGGAGGCGCGCTCGCAAGCCGCGATCAGGGCGGCGCGCGCGGCGGCCGTGTCACGCTCCGCAAGGATGAGGTTGGTCAGCCAAAGCGTCAGGCAATCCACCAGGATCGGCCGGCCGGCCGGTTGTGCGGCGATGGCCTCCGCAAGGTCGAGAGGCGCGTCGACCGTCTGCCAACCCATCGGCCGGCGGATGCGATGTTCGGCGATGCGCTGCCGCATCTCTTCGTCATAGGCCTGCGCGGTGGCGATATAGGTCCAGGGCGCCGGCAGGGCCTCGATCAATGCTTCGGCATGGCGGCTCTTGCCCGAGCGCGCGCCACCGAGGACGAGGGTGAGATGGGGGATTTCCATAGCCGAGTCCTTCGTGCCGTTCTCCCGCCGTCATGCCCGGGCCTGGCCCGGGCATCTCTACCCGAAGAAGGGGCATGAGCCTCTTGCTGCCAGAGATTCTCGGGTCAAGCCCGAGAATGACGCGCCTGCGGCGCGCATTGCATTGCACAGCGGCACGCCTAAGGCTAATGATCGTCGCTGACGGTGCCTCCGCAAGGAGGTGAAAAGGGAACGCGGTGCGGGCTTGCCTGCCCAATGCCGCGGCTGCCCCCGCAACTGTAAGCGGGTGTCCCTCGCCATCGGCCACTGGAGTTCGCTCCGGGAAGGCGGTGGGGGATGTCGAACCCGTGAGCCAGGAGACCTGCCGTCGACCCGCAGAGATCCAACCGGCTGCCGGCGGGGCGGCCACGGAGAGCCTTATGAACACCGTTTCGGTTTCCACCACCCAGCTCAGCGTCTCGGAACGCGTCAAGGCAGTCGCGGCCGCGCTGATCGTCGGCGTCGCGCTGATCTACACGACCGGCTTCGCGGCCTCGACGAACGTCCACAATGCCGCGCACGATACCCGCCACGGCCTCGCCTTCCCCTGCCACTGAGGGAAAGCATCCATGGTTACGCGTGTTCTCACGGTCAGCATTCTGGCCGGGCTTCTGGCTGGGCTGATCGTCGCCGCCCTCCAGCATGTCACCACCACCCCGCTGATCCTCAAGGCCGAGACCTATGAGGCGGCGCTCGCCCTGAAGGCGCCGACGCTCGCCAGTTTCGACGGCGAGGCCCGGATCATTCTCGCCCACGGCCCGGCCGGTGATGCCCCCGGCCACGACCATGCCGAATGGAAGCCCCAGGACGGCCTCCAGCGCACGCTCTTCACCAGCGCGGTGACGATCGCGACCGCGATCGGCTTCGCAGCCCTGCTGCTGGCGGGCATGATCGCGGTCGGTGACAGGATCGATCAGCGCAGCGCCCTGGTTTGGGGCGCCTGCGGCTTCCTCGCGCTCGGGCTTGCCCCGGCGATGGGGCTCGCGCCTGAATTGCCGGGCGCGGCCTCCGCCGCGCTGGAACAGCGGCAGCTCTGGTGGCTCGCGACCGTGATCGCCACGGCGCTCGGCCTCTTCCTGTTCCTGCGCTTCGAGCAGCCCTGGCTGAAACTGCTCGCCGTCGTCGTGATCCTGCTGCCGCATGTCGTCGGCGCCCCGCATCCGGCGGCGCCGGAGAGCAAGGTTCCGGCCGAGGTCGCCGCCCATTTCGCGGCGCTGTCGCTCGGCATCCAGGCTGCCCTCTGGCTTGCAACCGCCTTCATGGTCGGCGTGCTCTGGCCTTGGGCAAGCCGCCGCACCGCCGCGGCTTGAGGACGGCGGAGCCTCAGGCTCCGCGCGAAAGGCAAGCCATGTCCGAGGGCGACCTCACCATCCATGTCTGCACGGTCTGCAGACGCGCGCGCGCCGATCTCCCGGAGGGATACGACCAGCCGGGGCTGGCGCTCGCCGAGCGTCTCGCGGCGCTGCTCGCCGCAAAGGGCAGCACGATCCCCGTGCTGCCCGTCGAATGCCTCGCCGTCTGCAAGCGGCCCTGCACCGTCGCCTTCGCGGCCGACGGCAAATGGACCTATCTGATCGGCGATCTCGACACCGATACCCATCTCGACGAGATCGTCGGCGCGGCGGAGGCCTATGCCGCCAGCGCCAACGGCATCGTTCCCTGGAAAGAGCGGCCGCAGTCCTTCCGCAAGGGCGTGGTCGCGCGCGTGCCGCCTTTGCCGGCGCGCCAGCAAGGATGACATCATGAACGCTCCGCAGACCGCAAATCTCGGCAAGACGCCCTGCACGATCATCACCGGCTTCCTCGGCGCCGGAAAGACGACGCTGGTGCGCCATCTCCTCGAGAATGCGCAGGGCAAGAAGCTCGCCGTGCTCGTCAACGAATTCGGCGATCTCGGCTTCGACGGCGAGTTCCTGAAGGGCTGCGGCATTGCCGGTTGCAGCGACGAGGATGTGGTCGAGCTGCCGAACGGCTGCATCTGCTGCACCGTCGCCGATGATTTCGTGCCGGCGCTGGAAAAGCTGCTCAACCGCCCCAATCCGCCCGAACACATCCTGATCGAGACCTCCGGCCTCGCTTTGCCGAAGCCGCTCGTCACGGCCTTCAACTGGCCGGCGATCCGCTCGCGCGTCACCGTCGACGGCGTCATCGCCGTGGTCGACGGCCCGGCGGTGGCCGAGGGCCAGTTCGCGGATGATCCCGAGGCGCTCGCCGCACAGAAGGCTGCCGACGCCTCGGTCGAGCACGACAACCCGCTGGAGGAGGTGTTCGAGGACCAGATCCTCTGCGCGGATCTCATCCTGCTCAACAAAAGCGACCTCGTCGACGCAGCCGGCCGGGCGCGGGTCAAGGCCGAGATCGCCGAGCACCTGCCCAAGGCGACCAAGATCGTCGAGACCGCCCATGGCAAGGTCGAGCCGGCGCTGATCGTGGGCCTCGGCGCCGCCGCCGAGAGCGACCTCGCCGCCCGCCCCTCGCATCATGGCGAGGGCGAGCACGATCACGACCATGACGATTTCGACTCCGTCGCCATGCCTCTGCCGGCGGGGCTCTCCCCCGAAGAACTCTCGGCACGCGTCGCCAAGGCGGCCGAGGCCGAGGGCGTGCTGCGGCTCAAGGGCTTCACCGCCGTCCCGGGCAAGCCGATGCGCCTCGTCGTGCAGGGCGTCGGTCGGCGCGTCGGACATCATTTCGACCGGCCTTGGGGTGCGAGCGAGCCGCGCGACGGCCGCCTCACCGTGATCGGCCTGAAGGGCTTCGACCTGAAGGCCGTGGAAGCGGCTCTCGCGGGGGCGTAACATCGGCCGATGCACCTTCTCCCGACCAGCGAGATCAGGCTCGACGACGGCGAGGACGCCGTCGATCTCGCCCTGCCGCCGGGAGATGTGCTCGTCCTCTCGTTCACGGATAGCGACCTGTCCGCGCTGGCGGTGGCGGCAGGTGACAGCAGCCTGTCGGTGCGGCTCGCGCCGCTCCGACGATTGAAGCACCCGCTCTCGGTCGATTTTCTGATCGAGAAGACGGCAGCGCAGTGCCGCTTCGTGCTGCTGCGCTGCCTCGGCGGGCTGGATTACTGGCACTACGGCATCGAACAATTGAGCAACGTATGCCGCGTGCGTGGCATTCCGCTCGCAATCCTGCCCGGCGACGAGCGCGACGATCCCAGGCTTGGCGAACATGCGACCGTGCCTGAGGAACTCGCGGCCGAACTGCTGGCCTACTTCCAGGCAGGCGGCGGCGCCGAGAACATGCGGCGGTTGCTGGAGCGGATCGAACGATACCCGGCAGAGCTTGGCCCCTCATCCGACCTTGCCCCGCTCCCACTGCCGGCCTGCTTCGCTCTCGGCGGTAGCGGCACGCCCCTGCCCTGGCGCGAGGCGCTCGCCACCCTGCCCGCCGACAAACCACTCGTCCCGATCCTGCTCTACCGCTCCGGCGTCGCGGCCGGCGACACGGCGATGGGTGAAGCTATCGCCGCCGCATTGACAACACGCGGCCTCGCACCGCTTCCGCTGGCCCTGACCAGTCTCAAGGATCCGACCGTCACCGCAGAACTCGCCGCGCTCATCGCGACGCACAAGCCTGCCCTGATCGTCACCACCACCGCCTTCTCCGCCCGCGAGGGCGCAGATTTCGTGCTCGACGGCGTCACCTGCCCAATCCTGCAAGCGGTCCCGGTCGGCAGTCCGCGCGAAGCCTGGGAAGCCTCGCCGCGCGGGCTCTCGGCCGCCGATCTCGCCATGCAGGTGGCATTGCCGGAGTTCGACGGGCGCATCGGCGCCATTCCGGTGGCTTTCAAGGCCGAGGAGACCGATCCGGCGACCGGTTTCGCCATCCGCCGACTCATGCCCGATACGGACGGCATCGCCGCGCTGGCCGATTTCGCGGCCGGGTGGATCGCGCTGGCTCGGAAGCCCGCTGCCGAGCGACGGCTGGCGCTGGTGATGTCGGACTATCCCGCGCGCGGGGGACGGGCCGGTTTCGCGGTCGGTCTCGACACGCCGGCAAGCGTCACGGCGATCCGCGAACTGCTCGCGGGAGCGGGGTATGAGGTCGGCATCGCCTCTCCCGCCACCCCGAACGCGGTCATCCCGGGCGACCGCAGGGAGACCCGGGATCCATGCCTGAGTCTTACCGACCGGCGCTCCGGCATGGATCCCGGATCGGCGCGGCTAACGCGGCTTGTCCGGGATGACCGCGCAGATGTGGATGAGGAAGCGCGGCTCATGGCCGCTCTCACCGCCGGCCCGACCAATCTGAGCATACCGCTCGCAACCTATCGCGACTGGCTCGTGACCATCCCCTCCGTTGCACGCGAAACCCTTCTCGCCAGCCATGGCGCGCCCGAAGCCGACCCGGCCTGCCGCGATGGCGCCTTCCATTTCTGCGCCGTGCGCTACGGCCACCTCACCGTCGCCCTGCAACCGCCGCGCGATGCGACGCCCGACCGCAAGGCGCGCTATCACGATCCCGACGCGCCACCAGGACACAGCTATCTCGCCTTCTATCTCGCGCTGCGCCAGATCGAGGCCATCGACGCGCTGATCCATCTCGGCACGCACGGCACCATGGAATGGCTGCCGGGCAAGGCCGTCGCGCTCTCGCCCGGCTGCTGGCCGCGGCTCGCCGTCGGCTCCCTGCCGGTCATCTACCCCTATGTCGTCGACGATCCCGGCGAGGCGGCGCCGGCCAAGCGCCGGCTCTCGGCGGTGACGCTCGGCCATCTACCGCCACCGCTGGCGGAGACGGAAGCGGCCGGCGAGACCGCCCTCTTGCGCGATCTCGTCGAGGAGTTCTCGCAGGCGCAGGTGCTCGATCCGCGCCGGGCCGACATCGTCGCCGCCGAAATCCGGGCGCGGGCCGAGGCGAGCGGGCTCGCTGCCTCCTGTGGCGTCGCGGCTGATACCGAGATGAACGAGGCGCTGACGCGACTCGACGCCCATCTTTGCGACATCGCCGAACTGCCCTTCCGTGACGGCTTGCATATCTTCGGGCGCTCGGAGATCGACGCGGTTTCCGCCCGCAACGAACGCGAGAACCTGCTCGCCGCCCTCGATGGCCGCTTCGTCGCGCCCGGCCCCGCCGGCTCGCCACATCGCGGCCGGCCCGACGTGCTGCCGACCGGGCGCAATCTCTCCACGCTCGATCCGCGCGCGATCCCGACGCGCGCCGCAACCCGGCTCGGCCGACTGGCGGCGCAGGCGGTGGTATCCCGCCATCTGCAGGACCATGGCGACTATCCGCGCCGGATCGTGATGGATTTGTGGGCTTCCCCCACCCTGCGCTCCGGCGGCGAGGATATCGCCCATGCGCTGGCGCTGATGGGTGTCGAACCGCTCTGGGACAACGCCTCGACCCGCGTGACCGGCTTCACCATCGTTCCGCAGCCGAAACTGGCCTATCCGCGCCTCGACGTGACCATCCGCATCTCCGGCACCTTCCGCGACACGTTTCCGGGCCAGATCGGGCTGATCGATCAGGCGGCGCGGGCCGTCGCCGCGCTGGACGAGCCCGACGACTGGAACGAACCCGCCGCCGCCCGGCGTCGTGGCGAGCACGGCGCGCGCATCTTCGGCGCCGCGCCCGGCCGCTACGGCGCGGCGATGGCCGACCGGGCGCTGGATGGCGACTGGACGGGGCGCGAGGACCTCGGCGCCGCCTATCTCGCGGCGTCGGACCATGCCTATGGCGGCCCGGAAGGCGCAGGCAGCGCCGATGCCGGCTTCGCCGAGCGCATCCGCGCCTCCAACGCCTTCATCCATGTCAGCGACACGGCCGGGCGCGACATTCTCGAAGCGACCAGCGCGGCCGACGTGATCGGTGGGCTGGCAGCGGCAGCGAAGGCGCTCGGTGCCGAGCCGGCACTCTACAGCCTCGACAGCTCCAATCCGGAGGCGCCGAAGGCGCGCACGCTGGCCGAGGATATCGCCCGCATCGTCCATGGCCGATTGACGCATCCGCGCTGGATTGCATCCCAGCTTGCCCATGGCTGGCGCGGCGCGGCGGAGTTGGCCGAGGCGGTCGATACCCTCTTCGTCTTCGCCGCGAGCACCGAGGCGGTTGCGGACGGGCTGTTCGATGCCGTGTTCCAG
The DNA here is from genome assembly GCA_930633495.1 of Hyphomicrobiales bacterium. Lineage (NCBI taxonomy): Bacteria > Pseudomonadati > Pseudomonadota > Alphaproteobacteria > Hyphomicrobiales > Hyphomicrobiales bacterium. Next base: position 1,992,134 of record CAKNFJ010000001.1, read on the forward strand.
GCCTATTGCGCCGACCCATCGGTGTGGAGCGCCCTCGAAGCCGCCAATGCGCCGGCCGCCGCCGCGATCCGCTCGCGACTGACGGAGGCCGCGCGGCGCGGGCTCTGGACCAGCCGCCGCAACTCCGTCGGCGCCTTCCTGGCGCGGGAAGCGGCGGAATGAGCGCGCTGCCAAAGGAAAAACTGCGGCGCGGCTGGTGTCCGAGCACGCTCAAGCCGATGGAAACTGGCGATGGCTGGCTGGTGCGACTGCATCCGCCCGGCGCAACGCTGACGCCGCTGCAACTGCGACGGATCGCGGCGCTGGCAGCCGAGCATGGCAACGGGCTGATCGAGATCTCGGCCCGTGGCAATCTGCAGATTCGCGGCGTGACGGCCGAGAGTCATCCGAAGCTGGTCGAGCGCCTGCTGGCAGAACAGCTCGTCGGCGAACATGACGGCGACGGACCGCAGCGGCTGACGCTGGTCTCGCCGCTGGCGGCCGTCGGCACGGGCGTCATGCTCGGGCTTGACCCGAGCATCTCAGGACGAGAAGGCGCCGCTTTCGGCAGGGGCGGATTCATCGACGCCGTCGCCCTATCGGATGCCATCGAAGCGAGGGCCCGCACCATCCCCGGCTTGCCCGCCAAGCTCTGCGTGATCGTCGATGACGGCGGCCGGCAGGCGTTGGACGGATTTGCGGGCGACATCCGACTCGTCGGAATCGGCGCCGGACTTGTGGCCCTTTGCCTCGCGGACCGGCTCTGGCGCGGGCCGCTCACCGAAGACGAAGCCACCGCAGCAGTGGAAGCCGCCCTGCGCGGTTTTTCGACGCTGCGGGCTGCAGCGCCCGACCGCATCCGCCGCCTGCGCGACCTGCCTCCTGAAACGCTGGCCGGTCTTTCCACGCTGCCTGAAACCTCCGCACCGACGCCGCGCCCGGCGCCTCGACGCGCTGGCCTTTTCGCCCTGGACGGCGGGCGGCTTGCTGTTCTCATCGGCCTGCCTTTCGGGCGATGCGACCGGGCGGTCCTCGACAGGCTCGGCGCCGTGATCGACACGAGCGCAGCCGACATCCGGCTTTCGCCCTGGCGGGGGCTCGCCTTCCGCAATCTCGACCAGACCGAAGCGGGCAGGCTGCTGGCGCTGGCAGACGAGCTCGGGCTGATCACGCGAGACGACGATCCACGCCTCTCCGTGCAAGCCTGTGCCGGCAGCCCCGCCTGCTCGCGCGCCGAGGCGTCGACCATGGCGGATGCGGCCGTGCTCGCCGAAGCCGCCTCCAGCCTGCTCTCGCAGGGGGTGACGCTGCATGTCTCCGGCTGCGTGAAATCCTGCGCCCATCCCGCGGCAGCCGACCTCACCCTGACCGGGCGAGAGGAGCGTTACGACGTCGTGGTCAACGGCTCGACGCGGGACAAGCCGATCGCGACGCTTGACCTTTCCGCGCTGCTCACGCGATTGCAGCCCGGACAAGATATTCACGCCCGGCTGAAGGCCGCGCGTTCGACGGGATCGCACGGTTGAGCAAGGCATACGACTATATCCGGGACGGCGCGGCGATCTATCAGCGCTCCTTCGCCATCATCCGCGCAGAAGCCGATCTCGCGCGGTTCAGCGGCGCGGCCGAGCGCGTCGTGGTGCGCATGATCCATGCCTGCGGCATGACCGACCTGCCGAAGGATGTGGAGATGTCCGCCGGCTTTGCCGAGGCGGCGCAGGGCGCGCTCAGGAACGGCGCGCCGCTCCTTTGCGACGCCAAGATGGTCGCCAACGGCGTGACCCGCGCCCGCCTGCCGGCCGGCAACGGGGTGATCTGCACGCTGGACGACCCGCAGGTTCCGGCGCTCGCGGCACAGATGGGCACGACCCGCTCTGCTGCCGCGATGGAACTGTGGAAGCCACGCCTCGCCGGCTCCATCGTCGTGATCGGCAATGCACCGACCTCGCTCTTCCGCCTGCTCGAAATGCTCGATGCCTACGCGCCAAAGCCGGCTGCGGTGATCGGCATTCCCGTCGGTTTCGTCGGCGCGGCCGAATCGAAGGAGGCGCTGGCTCGGGACGGGCGCGTGCCTTTCGTCGTCGTGCATGGACGGCGCGGCGGCTCGGCCATGGCGGCGGCCGCCGTCAATGCGCTGGCGCAGGACAAGGAATAGGCGATGAGCGGGACGCGGAAGACCCTGCTCTACGGCGTCGGGCTCGGCCCCGGCGCGCCGGACCTGATGACGGTCAGGGCGCGGGAGATCATCACCATGGCCGACCGGCTGGTGCATTTCTGCAAGCGCGGCCGGCGCGGCAATGCCCGCAGCACGGCCGACGCCATCATCGCGCCCGATCCGGCCCGCGAGATCGAGCTCGCCTTCCCGGTGACGGTCGAGGCCAGCGTCGGCGAGCCCGATTACGACGGGCCGATCGCGGCCTTCTACGAGGAGGCCGCCGAACGGCTCGCCGCCGAAATGCAAGCCGGGCGGACGCTCGCCGTGCTTTGCGACGGCGACCCGTTCTTCTACGGCTCCTTCATGCATCTGTGGCGGCGTCTTTCTCCGCGCTTCCCGACCGAGGTGGTGCCCGGCGTCACCGGCATGACCGGCGCCTGGGGAGAGGCTGGTGCGCCGATCACCTGGGGCGACGACGTCATGACCGTGTTGCCCGGCACGCTGCCCGAAGCGGAGCTGGCGCGACGGCTTGCCGATACGGATGCGGCCGTCATCATGAAGCTCGGCCGCAACCTGCCGAAGGTGCGTCGCGCGCTTGTGGCTGCCGGGCTGGAAGGACGCGCGATCTATGTCGAGCGCGCGACCATGGCGCGGCAGGTGGTGGCAAGGCTCGCCGACAAGGCCGATGACGAGGCGCCCTATTTCGCGATGGTGCTGGTGCCCGGCGAAGGGCGGCGGCTGTGACCGGCTCCCTCACCATCGTCGGCCTCGGCCCCGGCACGGCGGACTGGATCACGCCGGCGGCGCAGGCCGCTTTGGATGCTGCCACCGATATCGTCGGCTACGGCCCCTATGTCGACCGGGTGCCCGAGCGGGCGGGGCTGACCAAGCACGCTTCCGACAATCGCGTCGAGGTCGAGCGTGCCTCCCATGCGCTGCAACTGGCGGAGGAAGGCCGAACGGTCGCAGTGGTCTCGGGCGGCGATCCCGGCGTCTTCGCCATGGCGGCGGCGGTCTTCGAGGCGCTGGAGGCCGGGCCGGCAGCATGGCTGGGCATCACGATCACGGTCGAGCCCGGCATCACCGCCATGCTGGCGGCGGCGGCACGGGCCGGTGCCCCGCTCGGCGGGGATTTCTGCGCGATCTCGCTCTCGGACAACCTGAAGCCCTGGGACGTCGTGACCGCGCGGCTCGAAGCGGTGCTTACCGCCGATTTCGTGATCTGCCTCTACAACCCGATCTCGAAGGCCCGGCCCTGGCAACTCGGCAAGGCGCTGGAACTGGCGGCGAAGCATCGCGACGCGAGCACACCCGTCCTGTTCGCCCGGGCGGTCGGGCGGCCGGACGAGGCTTTGCGCATCACGACGCTGGCGGAAGCCGTCGCGGTCGCGGACACGGCGGACATGGCGACGCTGGTGATGATCGGGGCTTCGAGCACGCGGCTGATCGCGCGCGAAGGCGGCGCTCTTTACGTCTACACGCCACGTTCGGTGGCGAAGATACCCTGCGCCACCAGCCAGGGCAGGACCTGATCAATATGATCGACGGTCTCGACATCGGGCTTGGGCGGGCGCTCCACCATCACCACCGGCAGGGAGAGCCGGCGCGCCGCCACGAGCTTGCCGACCGTCGCCGGCCCGCCGGAATTCTTGCTGACCAGGATCTCGACGCCCTCGCGACGCATCAGATCCTCCTCGTCATCGGTATCGAAGGGTCCGCGCGCGAGGATGACGTCGGCATGCGGGACGGGCAGCCGGTCGCCGATCGGCTCGATGGCCCGCACCAGATAGCGATGATGCGGAGCATCCGCGAAGGCGGGCAGTTCGAGCCGGCCGACGGTCAGGAAGACGCGCCGGGGCTTGTCTCCGAGCGCCTGGACGGCCGTGTCGATGTCCGGCACGGATTTCCAGCGGTCGCCGTCGCGCGGCTTCCAGGATTCACGGCGGATCGCGAGCAGCGGCACGCCCTCCGCCTTGCAGGCATGCTCGGCGTTGAAGGGCATGACGGCGGCAAAGGGGTGGGTGGCATCGACGACGGCGACGATGCCCTCGTCGAGCAGATAGCGCCTCAAACCCTCGACGCCACCGAAGCCGCCGACACGCACCGGCAGATTGGTCGGGCGGGGATCGACGGTGTGGCCCGCCAGCGAGATAATGGCGCGGATTTCGGGAGCCTGATCAGCCAAAAGCTGGTCAAGCGCAGCAGCTTCGCTCGTTCCGCCAAGGATGAGGACGGTCATGTCGACAGTTTTGCGTGAATCGGGGTTTCTGTCGAGCCATGAGGCGCCGGCGCCGTGGCTCTCCCTGATCGGTCTCGGCGAAGACGGGGCCTCAGGCCTCTGCCGCGAGGCGCTTGCCGCGCTGAACGAAGCCGAGATCGTCTTCGGCGGCGAGCGACATATCGCGCTGGTCGGCTCCGTGCCGGGGGAGCTTCGGCCCTGGCCGCAGCCCTTCCGCAACGCCCTGCCGCAGATCCTCAAGGAGCGCGGCCGCAAGGTTTGCGTGCTCGCGACCAGCGACCCGTTCCATTACGGCATCGGCAACAGCCTGAGCCGCGCGATCCCCGCCGCCGAAATGCGGATCATCCCGCAGCTCTCCTCCTTCTCGATGGCCTGCACGCGCATGCGCTGGCCACAGGAGGAATGCGCGCTGGTCTCGCTGCATGGCCGCACGCTCTACCGCATCGTCCCGCATCTCCAGCCCGACGCCCGCATCCTTGCCCTTTCCTGGGACGAGAGCACGCCGCGCGCCGTGGCCGAGCTGATGACCGCGCGCGGCCTCGGCGCCAGCCGCATCGTCGTGATGGAATCGCTCGGCGGGCCGCAGGAGCGCATCCGCGAGACCCGCGCCGATGCCTTCGCGCTCGACGAGATCGTGCCGCTCAACCTGATCGCGGTCGAGGTCGCGGCGACCCGCGACTCGCGCATCCTGCCGCTCGCCCCCGGTCTCGACGAGGAATGGTTCGCCCATGACGGGCAGATCACCAAGTCGGAGATCCGGGCCATCACCCTCTCGGCCCTGGCCCCGCGCGGCGGCGAGCTGCTCTGGGATGTCGGCGCCGGCTCGGGCTCGGTCGCGGTCGAATGGTGCCAGCGGCATGTCCGCAACCACGCCGTCGCCTTCGAGGCCAAGCCGGACCGGGCCGAGCGGATCGTGCGCAACAAGCTCGAACTCGGCGGGCTCTCGGTCGAGGTGGTCGGCGAGGCGCCGGCCGGCTTCGTCGGGCGCGAGGCGCCGGATGCGGTCTTCATCGGCGGCGGGCTGACGGAAGACGGGCTGTTCGAGGCGGCCTGGACGGCACTGAAGCCGGGTGGACGGCTTGTCGCCAACGTCGTCACCATCGAGGGCGAGGCGAAGCTCGCCGCGCTTCATTCCGAGCATGGCGGCTCGCTCCGGCGTATCTCGATCGACCGGCTCGCCCCCGTCGGCGGCAAGCACGGCTGGCGCCCGGCGATGCCGGTGACGCAATGGCGGGTCGAGAAGCCTTGAGCACGGGCCGCCTCGTCGCCGGTATCGGCATTCGCCCCGGCACGGAGGCCGCCGATATCCTCGCCTGCCTCGACGAGGCATTGGCGATCGCCGGATTGAGCGGTGTTGCGACTCCGCGCTTCGCCACACTGGCGAGCCGTGCCACGGAAGCCGGGATGGTGGCCGCCGCCGCCGATCGCGCGGCCGAACTCGTCGCCATCCCCGACGAGGCCCTGAAGGGCTTCGAGGCCGCCTGTGCCACGCGCTCGACCCGGATCGCTTCGCTCTATGGCGTCGGCTCGGTGGCGGAAGCTGCGGCGCTGGCTGCCGCTGGCCCCGGCGGCGAACTGGTGCAGCCGCGCATTGCAACCGCGCGCGTCACCTGCGCCCTCGCCAGAAGCCAAGCATGACCATCCATTTCATCGGTGCCGGCCCCGGCGCGCCAGACCTCATCACCCTGCGCGGGCGCGACCTGATCGCGGCCTGCCCCGTCTGCCTCTATGCGGGGTCGCTGATCCCCAAGGCCATGCTCGATTGGTGCCCCCCGGGGGCCCGCATCGTCGACACCGCTCCGCTTGATCTCGACGCGATCATCGCGGAGATGGAGGCCACCCATCGCGCCGGACAGGACGTAGCGCGGCTGCATTCGGGCGATCTCTCGATCTGGAGCGCCTGCGGCGAACAGATGCGCCGATTGGACAGGCTCGGCATTCCCTACACGGTGACGCCGGGCGTGCCGGCCTTCGCCGCCGCAGCAGCAGCGCTCAAGCGCGAGCTCACCCTGCCGGGCGTGGCGCAATCGCTGGTGCTGACACGCACCTCCGGCCGCGCCTCGGCCATGCCCGCGAAGGAGAACCTCGCGACCTTCGCCGCTTCCGGCTCGACGCTCGCCATCCATCTGTCGATTCATGTGGTCGAGCAGGTCGTGGCGGAGCTGACGCCCTTCTACGGCGCCGATTGCCCGGTTGCGGTCGTGTTTCGCGCGACATGGCCGGACGAGACGGTGCTTCGAGGCGCGCTTGCCGATATCGCCGGCAAGGTCCGGGCGAGCGCGCTGGAACGCACCGCGCTGATCCTGGTCGGGCCGGCGCTGGCAGCCGAGGATTTCGGCGAGAGCGCGCTCTATTCGTTCGACTACGACCGCCGCTTCCGTCCGCGGGGTGGTGAATGACCGCGCGCGGCCTGCTCATCGCCGCACCACGCTCCGGCTCCGGCAAGACCACGATCACGCTCGGATTGCAGCGTGCACTGGCGCGTCGCGGCCTGACCGTGCGCGGGCTGAAATGCGGGCCGGACTATATCGATCCGGCCTTCCACGCCGCCGCGACCGGAGCCCCGAGCGCCAATCTCGACAGCTACGCCATGCCGGACGGCCTGCTCGCCCGGATCGCGAGCGAGGCGACGCGGGCAGCCGACATCGTCATCGCCGAGGGCTCGATGGGGCTGTTCGACGCCGTGCCGGGCGCGGCAGGGCACACCGGCGCCAGCGCCGACATCGCCGCGCTGACGGGCTGGCCGGTCGTGCTCGTCGTCGACGTCTCCGGGGCGGCGCAATCGGCAGCGGCGGTCGCGCTCGGCTGCAAGCTCTACGATCCGCGCATCCGGGTCGCCGGCGTGATCCTCAACAAGGTCGCGAGCGCCCGCCACGAACGATTGGTGCGGCAGGGCATGGAGCGCATCGGCTTAGCCGTGTTGGGAGCCTTGCCGCGCGAGGCGAGCCTGATCCTGCCGGAGCGCCATCTCGGGCTGGTCCAGGCCGGCGAGACGGCGGACCTGCATGCGCGGCTGGATGCTCTTGCCGAAGCCGTCTCGACTGCAGTCGATCTCGATGCAGTCATGGCGGCGGCTGACATTACGGCACTCCCGACCATCTCCGATGGTGACGCCCCACCCTTGCCCGCGCCCGGACGGCGGATCGCCATCGCCCGCGATGCGGCCTTCTCATTCGTCTACCCCCATGTCGAGGCGGGCTGGCGCGCGGCGGGGGCCGAGTTGATCCCGTTCTCGCCGCTGCGGGACGAGACTCCGCCCCCGGATTGCGATGCCTGCTGGTTGCCGGGGGGCTATCCCGAGCTCCATGCCGGCACGATCGCGGCGGCAAGGCACTTCCTCGATGGCCTGCGCGCCTTCGCCGAGGACCGACCCGTGCATGGCGAATGCGGGGGCTACATGGTTCTCGGCCGCGGCCTGATCGACGCCGATGGGGTTTCGCATGCCATGGCCGGCCTGCTCTCCGTCGAAACCTCCTTCGCCAAGCGGAAGATGAATCTCGGCTATCGCCGCGCCGCGCTGGAGGCGAACGGCCCGCTCGGAGCGGCCGGCACCGTGCTGACCGGGCACGAATTCCACTATGCCAGCATCGTCGCTCAGGGCGACGATCCGCCCTTCGCCATGGTCACGGACCCGCACGGTTCAGCCCCTGCCCCGGCTGGGAGCCGGCGCGGGCTGGTGACGGGCTCGTTCTTCCATGCCATCGCCACGGCGGGACCAGCGTGAGCCAAGCGCCGGCCTTCGACGAGGCCTTCGCCCGTCAATTCGAGGAGCTGCTGCGCTGGCGGCGCGATGTGCGACGCTTCCGGCGCGATCCGGTCCCGGCGGTGCTGATCGAGAGCCTTCTTGCCCAGACCCGGCTCTCGCCTTCGGTGGGACATTCGCAGCCCTGGCGCTGGCTCGCCGTCGAGGAACCAGCCCAGCGCGAAGCGGTGCAGGCCAGCTTCCGGCGCTGCAACGCCGAGGCATTGTCATCCTATGAGGGAGAGCGCGCCGCGCTCTATGCGCGCCTCAAGCTGGAAGGCCTGCAGGAAGCGCCCGTGCAGTTCGCCGTCTTCTGCGACCAGGGCACCGAGCGCGGCCACGGCCTCGGCCGGCGAACCATGCCGGAGATGCTCGACTATTCGGTCGTCGCGGCGGTCGTACAGTTCTGGCTGGCCGCCCGCATTCACGGGCTCGGCGTCGGCTGGGTCTCGATCCTCGAGCCGGCCGAGACCGCGGCGGCGCTTGCGGCGCCTGCCGACTGGAAGTTGATCGCCTATCTCTGCGTGGGCTGGCCGGAGCAGGAATGCGACGAACCGGAACTGGTCAGGGCCGGCTGGGAGCAGCGCTAGAGCAATTCCGCAATTCTCCGAATCGCGGAATTGCTCCAGTCCCTTGTTTTGTCGCATTTTCTTCACGCGAACCGGTATCCACTTCGCTCGAAAATGCTCTAGAAAACGCGCTACCCATCATGACGACGGCCTCTCCGTCGAGACAAGCCTTCCAAAACGAAAAGAGCCGGCCATTGGCCGGCTCTCGTGCTTCTGGGCGCCTGTGCTTAGCGGCCGCGCAGGATGCCACCCATGATGGCGCCGCCGACGATCGAGCCGAAGGCCGCCGCGCCGGACGTATCGGCCGTGTTGGTGTCGTGCGTACGAACCTGACCGCGATAGGCACCCGCCGTGCCGCGCTGCTGCGTGCCCGAGCCCTCATAGGCCGTGCCGCGCTCGCGGGCGAGATCACGCCGGTACATCTCCTCGCCCTCGTCGACGGTCTTGGTGCGCGCGGCGGAGCGGCTGCCTTGCCCTTCCGGCTGATCGACGACGGCCTTCCGCGTCTTCTTCGCCGCCGCGGCCTTCTGCTCTTCGGCAAGGAGGCGCCGATAGGCGGGCTCGCTCTGGGCATTCAGCGCCGTCGCCTGCATCGCCGTCAGGAACCCGGTTTCCGGGATGCCGCGCGACTTCTGCCAGGCCTGGATCGCCTTGCGCTGCGCCGGCCCGAAACTGGCCGCCGGCTTGCCCGGCTGGAAGCCGCTCAGGCGCAGGCGGGTCTGCAGCTCGCGGAAGTCCTTGGCGGAAAGCTTCATCGCCGCCTCGGTCTGCAGCGTGCCGATATCCTGCTTGAGCGCCTCGTCGACGACGGCCGGCGGGGTCGCGACAGCGTTGACCGCAGGCTTTGCCGCCTCCAGGCTCGCCAGGCGATTGCGCGCGAAGCTGGCGAACTGGCCGGTGGGGAAAGCGTCGAGATAGGCGCGGTAATCGGCGACCGAGTTGCCGCGCTCGGCGACTTCCCAGGTTTTGACGTCGAGCTGAGCGCGATCGAAGGTCGGCGCGACCGGCAGGGCCGGAACCGGCACCGCGGCATCGATCGCCTTGGTCGCGGCCTGAGCAGGATCGACCGAAGCGAGCTTCAGCGTCGGGTTGAGCTTGAATTCGCCGATGATCGAGGAGTTCGTCCACGGCTTCTGCTTCTTGCCGGTCGCCTCCCAGACATCGGCGCGCACGCGATCCATCACCGTAGTGATCGAAACCTCGGGCGTCTCGATATGCTTGAGCAGCGCGGCGGTGAAGGGGCTGTTGCCGTCCTTGTCGCCGTCGAGCGCGGTGGCGCGCGGATCGGTCGCGAAGGCGATCAGGATGCCGGACGCCGTCTGGGTCTCGATCGGCGTCAGGCCGCGCGTGACGGCACGGGATTTCGCGGCGAGCTGAGCGGCGAAGGGATTGTCGCGGCAGGCGTCGAGGATGACGATGTTGACGCGCTCGTCGCGCTGCATCTGGCGCAGAACCAGCTGCACGTTCACGGCCCGGAAATCGAGATCCGCTTCGGACCGCAGCGAGGCATCGACCGGGATGAGGTAGTTCTCGTCGCCGACGGCGATGCCGTGACCGGCATAATAGACGAGGCCGGCCTTGGCGCCGTCGAGCTTCTGCGCGAATTCGCGCACGACGCCCGTCATCTCCGCCATCTTGAGGTCGTAGCCCTCGACGACCTCGAAGCCGAGACGCTTGAGCGCGGCCGAGACGCCCTTGGCATCGCGCTCCGGATTGGCGAGCGGCGGCACGGCTGTATAGGCGCTGTTGCCGATGACGAGGGCGACGCGGCGTTCGGGCAAGGCCGCCTGCACGGGCGCGGCCAGGGCTACGACCCAAAGCGCGAACGCAATCGCCGCCGTCGCCCGAACCTGGAACACCGAAACCAGAGATGCGAAGCTCACCACAATCTCCCCCGATCCAGCGGCCCATGTCCCATCGTCGCGAATATCCCCGCAAGGGGCATCGCGTCATAAACGACGAGCGACGATAGACGAAGGCCCATCGACATTTTACCGCAACACGCTCCGACAGCAAATCGGAATACCGCTTAGTCGCGCCCATTTCGCGCGGGGTTCAAACGGGTTTCCGGAAACTCGCCACCATGCCGCATCGCATGCGCTCGCCCGCGCGGACATCCCTCACTTGCAGGATAAGGGAGAGACAATACGACCAAGGGATAAGGCGCGCGCGCCAGGCGCCTCTTCCGACCCCGGAAGCGTTGACTTATGTTCCCGGCGCGGTGCAGCATGCCATGCAAGGGGAACCGCGCAAACAAGAAAGACAAAGCTGATGAGGGCTGGCAACGGGCATGCCTGAGGACAATATTCTTTCGACATCAGGTCTAACCAAAGAATTTGCCGGCTTTACAGCTGTGAACGGCGTGGATCTCAATGTCCGCCGCGGCTCGATTCATGCCTTGATCGGGCCCAACGGCGCCGGCAAGACGACCTGCTTCAACCTGCTGACCAAATTCCTGCCGCCGACGCGCGGCACCATCGTCTATAACGGCCGCGACATCACGCGCGAGAAGCCGGCCGAGATCGCACGGCTCGGGCTGGTGCGGTCCTTCCAGATCTCCGCCGTCTTCCCGCAGCTCTCGGTGCTGACCAATGTCCGCATCGCCCTGCAGCGCAAGCGCGGCGATTCCTTCGATTTCTGGCGCTCGGAGCGCGTGCTGAAGACGCTCGACGACGAAGCCAAGAGCCTCGTCGACGCGGTCGGTCTCACGCCGTTCCTCGGCCTCACGGCGGGCGAGCTCAGCTATGGCCGCAAGCGCGCGCTCGAAATCGCCACCACGCTGGCCCTCGATCCCGAGATGCTGCTGCTCGACGAGCCGATGGCCGGCATGGGCCGCGAGGATGTCGAGCGCATCGAGGCGCTGATCCGCAAGGTCTCGAAGAACCGCACCATCCTGATGGTCGAGCACAATCTCTCGGTCGTCGCCTCGCTCTCCGACCGCATCACCGTGCTCGCGCGCGGCCAGGTGCTGGCCGAGGGCGACTACGCCACCGTCTCGAAGGATCCGCGCGTGGTCGAAGCCTATATCGGCTCGGGAGTCGGCCATGGCCACCACTGAAACCCTGAAGCCCACCGCTGCCGCGGCCGGCACCGCCCCGCTGCTCAAGGTGCGCGGGCTCGAGGCCTGGTATGGCGAGAGCCATGTCCTGCACGGCATCGACTTCGACGTCGCGCCGGGCGAGGTGGTGACGCTGCTCGGCCGCAACGGCGCCGGCAAGACCACGACGCTGAAGTCGATCATGGGCGTGATCGGCAAACGCAAGGGCTCGGTGATGCTGGAGGGCAAGGAGACGATCTCCCTGCCCTCGCGCGCCATCGCAAGGCTCGGCATCGGCTTCGTGCCGGAGGAGCGCGGCATCTACTCGACCCTCTCGGTCGAGGAGAATTTGATGCTGCCGCCGCAGGTGAAGCCGGGCGGCCTGCCGGTCGAGCAGATCTTCACGCTCTTCCCCAACCTCAAGGAGCGGCTGAAGAGCCAGGGCACCAAGCTCTCGGGCGGCGAGCAGCAGATGCTGGCGATCGGCCGCATCCTGCGCACCGGCGCCAACCTGCTGCTGCTCGACGAGCCGACCGAGGGCCTCGCGCCCGTCATCATCGACCAGATCGGTGCCACCATCCGCATGCTCAAGCAAAAGGGCTTCACCATCATCCTGGTCGAGCAGAACTTCCGCTTCGCCCAGACGGTCGCGGACCGGCATTACGTCGTCGAACAGGGCAAGGTCATCGACATGATCCCCAATGCCGAACTCGACGCCAATATCGACAAGCTGCACCGCTATCTCGGGGTTTGACCGGCATCACGCCCGGACACCGGCATCGCGCGGCCAAGAACACGGCGAAACGCCGCCAACCAACAGCAGGGAGAATATCGATGAAGCTCAAGACGATTCTCGCGACGACGGCGCTCGCCGCCCTGATGGCGAGCCCGGCGCTCGCCCAGCAGATCTCGATCAAGGCCGGCGTCCTCAACGACCGCTCCGGCCTCTATGCCGACCTTTCGGGCGAAGGCTCGGTGATCGCCGCGCGCCTGGCGGTCGAGGACTTCAAGGCCGCCGACAAGGGCATCAAGGTCGAGATCGTCTCGGCCGACCACCAGAACAAGCCGGATGTCGGCTCGACCATCGCCCGGCAATGGTACGATCAGGACGGCGTCGACCTGATCCTCGACGTGCCGACCTCCTCGGTCGCGCTGGCGGTGAGCCAGATCACCAAGGAGAAGAACAAGATCCACATCAACTCCGGCGCCGGCAGCTCGGACTTGACCGGCAAGGCCTGCAGCCCCAACACCGTCCACTGGACCTACGACACCTATGCGCTGGCCCAGGGCACGGGCGGCGCCATGGTGAAGGCCGGCGGCGACAGCTGGTTCTTCCTGACCGCCGATTATGCCTTCGGCCATGCGCTGGAGCGCGACGCCAGCGCCACCGTCACCAAGAACGGCGGCAAGGTCGTCGGCGCGGTTCGCACCCCCTTCCCCGGCACCGACTTCTCCTCCTTCCTGCTGCAGGCGCAGGCTTCCAAGGCGAAGGTCATCGGGCTGGCCAATGCCGGCAGCGACACCACCAACGCGATCAAGCAGGCGGGCGAGTTCGGCATCGTCGCCGGCGGCCAGAAGCTCGCGGGCCTGCTGGTCTTCATCACAGACGTCCATGCGCTCGGCCTGCAGGCGGCGCAGGGGCTGGTGCTGACGGAGTCGTTCTACTGGGACAAGGACGACCAGACCCGTGCCTGGTCGGAGCGCTTCGCCAAGCTCAACGGCGGCAAGAAGCCGACCATGGTCCATGCCGGCGTCTATTCAGGCATGCTGCACTATCTCAAGGCCGTCGAGGCCGCGAAGAGCAAGGACAGCGCCGTCGTCATGGCCAAGATGAAGGAGACCCCGACCGACGATCCGCTCTTCGGCAAGGGCACGATCCGCGTCAACGGCCGCAAGGTCCACGACATGTATCTCTACGAGGTCAAGAAGCCGTCCGAGTCGAAGGGCCCGTGGGACTACTACAAGCAGATCGCCGTGCTGCCGGGTGACCAGGCCTTCCAGCCGCTGGCCGAGACCGGCTGCTCGCTCGTCAAGTAAGGAACGCGAAAACCACGAGCGTCCTTCTCGGGCGGAGCAAAGCGCCGACCCGAGAATCTCGTGACCAGAGGACGCTGGTTTCCAAGATGGTCAGGCCAAGCCCGACCATGACGAGCGCGACAACGATCCCGGGCCGCATGGCCCGGGACGCCGGATTTCGCAAAACCTTTCGATTTCGCCATTCGTTGAGCCCATCATGTTCGAACTTCTCGGAGTCCCGCCCCAGGCGCTGTTCGGCCAGGTTCTTTTGGGCCTGATCAACGGCTCGTTCTACGCGATCCTCAGCCTCGGGCTGGCGGTGATCTTCGGGCTCCTGAACATCATCAACTTCACCCATGGCGCCCAGTATATGATGGGCGCCTTCGTCGCCTGGATGTGCCTGAACTATCTCGGGCTGAACTACTGGGTGGCGCTGCTGCTGGCGCCGATCATCGTCGGCGCGACCGGCGTCGCGGTCGAGCGATTACTGCTGAAGCGCATCGCCCATCTCGACCATCTCTACGGCCTGCTGCTGACCTTCGGCCTGGCGCTGATCATCCAGGGCCTGTTTCGCAACTACTACGGCTCGTCGGGGCTGCCCTACGCCATCCCGCCGCAGCTCTCGGGCGGCCAGAATCTCGGCTTCATGTTCCTGCCGAACTATCGCGCCTGGGTGATCGTCGCCTCGCTGGTGGTCTGCCTCGGCACCTGGTTCCTGATCGAGAAGACCAAGCTCGGCGCCTATCTGCGCGCCGCGACCGAAAACCCGACCCTGACCCAGGCCTTCGGCATCAATGTGCCGCTCCTGGTGACGTTGACCTACGGCTTCGGCGTGGCGCTCGCCGCCTTTGCCGGCGTGCTCGCGGCGCCGATCTACTCGGTCAACCCGAACATGGGTGGCGACCTGATCATCGTCGTCTTCGCCGTCGTCGTGATCGGCGGGATGGGCTCGATCATGGGTGCCATCGTCACCGGCTTCTCGCTCGGGCTGATTGAGGGCCTGACCAAGGTGTTCTACCCCGAAGCGGCCGCGACCGTGATCTTCATCATCATGGTGCTGGTGCTGCTGGTGAAGCCCGCCGGCCTGTTCGGCCGCTCGGCCTGACGCAAGCGAGGACAAAGACATGACCAACCTTGCTTCGACCGACGCTCCCGCCGCCGCCGTCCTCACCGAGACCGACGACAGCACCGCGCGCCTGCACCGCAACATCTTCATCGCCATCGCGGTGCTGCTGGCGATCGCTCCCTTCGTCGCCTACCCCGTCTTCGTGATGAAGGTTTTGTGCTTCGCGCTGTTCGCGCTCGCCTTCAATCTTCTCCTTGGATATGGCGGCCTGCTCTCCTTCGGCCATGCCGCCTATTTCGGCATGGCGAGCTATGTCTCGGCCTATACCGCCAAGCACTGGGGCCTGACGCCGGAGCTCGCGATCCTGCTCGGCACCGCCATCGCCGCCGTGCTCGGCACCGTCTTCGGCGCGCTCGCCATCCGCCGCCAGGGCATCTATTTCGCGATGATCACGCTGGCGCTCGCCCAGATGGTGTTCTTCTTCTCGCTGCAGACGCCGCGCTTCACCGGCGGCGAGGACGGCATCCAGGCGGTGCCGCGCGGCAAGTTCCTCGGCCTGATCAGCCTCGCCGACGACCGCGCCCTCTACTGGCTCGTCGCCGCCATCTTCCTGGGTGGGCTTCTGCTGATCTACCGCATCATCCACTCGCCCTTCGGCCAGGTCTGCAAGGCGATCCGCGACAACGAGCCCCGCGCCATCTCGCTCGGCTATCGTGCCAACCAGTACAAGCTCGCCGTCTTCGTGCTTTCGGCCACGCTGGCAGGCCTTGCCGGCGCGACCAAGGCGATCGTCTTCCAGCTCGCCTCGCTCACCGACGTCTACTGGTCGATGTCGGGTGAGGTCGTGCTGATGACGCTGGTCGGCGGGCTCGGCACCGTCTTCGGCCCGATCGCCGGGGCGCTGGTCATCGTCGCCATGCAGAACTACCTCGCCACCCTCGGCGCCTGGGTCACCGTCGTCCAGGGCGTGATCTTCGTGCTCTGCGTTCTGCTCTTCCGCGAAGGCATCGTCGGCGTCATTGCAAAGGCCATCAAGAAGCCGCTGTAAGCGGCTCGATTGGAAGCCCCTCTTTCGACGAGGCTAAACGCAGAAGCCGTCATTGCGAGCACAGCGCCGAAATCCGGAGAGATCGGGTGAGACATTTCACCCAGTCTCCCTGGATTGCTTCGTCGCTTCGCTTCTCGCAATGACGGTTGTAGTCTGATCAGAACGGCCTCAGCGGATCAGCTTCGAGACGGGCCGGAATTGCGGATGCTCGGCGCTCCGCAGCCATTCGAACAGCACCATCTCCGTGGTGACGATCTCGGCGCCGTGGCTCGCCATGCGCTTCAAGGCGATCTCTCGGGACTCCGGCACGCGCGAGCCGATCGCATCGGCCGCGACGATCACCCGCCGGCGGTGCTCGAGCAGGCTCAACACCGTCTGGCCGACGCAGACATGCGCCTCGCAGCCGCAGATCACCAGTTCGCGATCGCCCGCAACCGCGTCGAGGAAGGCCGGCTCCCCGCAAGCGTCGAAGCTCATCTTGGTGACGACGGGCCCGGCGCCGGCCAGTTCCGGCACCGTCGCGCCCAGGCCGCGCGGATTTTGCTCCGTCAGGATGGCGGGGATATCGAGCAGGCGCGCCGCCTCGACAAGCCGGCCCGCATTGAGCAGCACCGTGTCGCCGGCATGGATCGCCGGCATCAGCCGCGCCTGAAAGTCGATCACGACGAGCATCGCGCTCTTGGCAGTCAGCAGCGGCATCGCAAACCTCCCCTTATTGTTCTTTCCCGCTTGCCGTCATAGCGCGCTGCGGTTCGGTCCGCATCAAGCCGGACGGCGCTCCCGGGTCTCAGGGGCGAACCTGCGCGGGAGCAATGGGAGCGCGGATCCGCTCCGCCTTCGCCGCAGGGCGGCCCCAACACTCCGCCGCTGGCGCATGGCGCGAGCCGACATTAAGGTTCGCCATTCTCAAAACGCAGATGCGAATACGGATTCCATGGACAAGCGGCTCGACACGCAGATCTCGGCCGCGCCGCTGGCGCCTGCGGATATCCGCTCGATCCTGATCGGCGTGATGCTGGCGATGTTCCTGGCGGCGCTCGACCAGACCATCGTCGCGACAGCGCTTCCGACCATCGGCCGCGACCTCAACGACGTGACGCATCTCTCCTGGATCGTGACGACCTACCTGCTGGCCTCGACGGCGGTCACCCCGCTCTACGGCAAGCTGGCCGATATCCACGGCCGACGCGTCACGCTTCTCGCCGGCATCATCGTCTTCCTGATCGGCTCGATCGCCTGCGCGCTGGCGCCGTCGCTCTGGCTACTGGTCGCCGCCCGCTTCACCCAGGGGCTCGGCGGCGGCGGATTGGTCGCCCTTGGGCAGACCATCGTCGGCGACATGGTGCCGCCCAAGGAGCGCGGCCGCTATCAGGTCTATTTCGCCACCGTCTTCCTGTCGTCCTCGCTGCTCGGCCCAGTGCTTGGCGGCGTGATGGCGGAGCGGCTGCACTGGTCGGTGATCTTCTGGATCAACCTGCCGCTCGGGCTCGTCGCCTACTGGATGACGAACGGGGCACTGAAACGGTTGCCGCGCCACGAGCGTCCCCATCGGCTCGACGTGCTCGGCGCCGTGCTGATGACGCTGGCGACGGTGTCGCTGCTCCTCGCCCTGTCATGGGGAGGAACCGCCTATCCCTGGCGCTCCCTGCCTATTCTGACGCTGTTCGGCGCCTCGCTGTCGCTCTGGGCGCTGTTCGCCTGGCGGCTGCGGGCGGCCTCCGAACCGCTGATCCCGCTGGATCTGCTCGGCAACCAGGTCGTGCGCCTGGGCACGTTTGCCGGCGGCTTCGGCATGGGCACCTTCATCGGCCTCACGATCTATCTGCCGCTCTATTTCGAGACGGTGATGGGGATGAGCGCCACCCAGTCCGGGCTCGGCCTGCTGCCGCTCACCTGCGGCGCAGTAGTGGGCGCGACCAGCTCCGGCCGGGCGATGTCGCAGCTCACCCACTACAAGCGCGTGCCGCTGGCCGGCCTCTTCGTCGCCCTCGCCGCCACGGCTGCGCTGGCGGTCTTCTCGGGGCAGCTGACGCTGCTGCCGATAAGCGCGCTCCTCGCCGTCGTCAGCATCGGCTTCGGCACGCTGCTGCCGGTCGCGACCGTCTCGGTCCAGAACGCCGTCAATGCGCACCAGCTCGGCACCGCGACGGCGGTCGCCAATTTCTTCCGCCAGATCGGCGGAGCGCTGATCGTCGCTGCGTTCGGGGCGATCGTGCTCGGCGGTGTCGGCGGAGCCGCCACGCAGCTCTCGCCCGAGGCGCTCAAGCTCGGCACCGTCGATCGCGAGACGATGGTAACGCTGTTCCGCTACGTCTTCGGCGCAGCAAGCCTCGGCTTCGGCTGCGCGTTCGTCGCGCTTGCGCTGATGAAGCAATTGCCGCTGCGCGGCCGGGCGATCGAGACGGCCCAGGCGATCGGCGGCGAGTAGCGGAACCGCGAACCGCGACCGCGCGTTGCCTTGTGCCCATTATCCGAACGGGCCAGCATGCCAGCATCCGCAGCAGGAGATCCCCGTCATGTCCGATCTCGTCGTCATCGTATATCCGACCGAGGCCCGCGCCGAGGAGATGCGCCAGAAGCTCATCGGCCTGCAGAAGGAATATCTGATCGAGATCGGCGACGCCGCCATCGCGGTCATGCAGGAGGGCGGCAAGGTGAAGCTGAACCAGCTGCTCAACACCACGGCGATGGGCGCGGTCTCCGGCTCGTTCTGGGGCCTGCTGATCGGCGCGATCTTCCTGATGCCGATCTTCGGGGCGGCGCTCGGGGCGGCCTCGGGCGCGCTCGGCGGCGCGCTGACCGATTACGGCGTCGACGACAAGTTCATGAAGGATCTGTCGGGCAGCCTGCAGCCCGGTAACGCCGCGCTGTTCGTGCTGGTCAAGAAGGTGACCGGCGACAAGGTGCTCGAGGCGATCCGCGGCAGCGGCGGCACGGTGCTCAAGACCTCGCTCGACCATACGCAGGAGCAGAAGCTGCGCGATGCGCTGGCTGACGCCCATGGTGCGGCGCCCGCGCCCCACGCACCGCCGGAGCCCTATCCGCAGGGCACAGGAGCGCCCTCGCCAGTGGGCTGAGGCGTCCCTGCCTCGTCATTCTCGGGCGAAGCAAAGCTTCGACCCGAGAATCTCCTTCCGGAAGATGCGCCTTTTTCTGCATGGGATGCTCGGGTCAAGCCCTAGCATGACGCTTCGTGGCTAGGGCGTCAGTCCCTGAGCAGCTCGTTGATGCCGGTCTTGGAGCGCGTCTGCGCATCGACCGTCTTGACGATGACGGCGCAGGACAGCGCCGGGCCCGGCGTGCCGTCCGGGAAGGGCTTGCCCGGCAGCGAGCCCGGCACCACCACCGAATAGGGCGGCACCTTGCCGACATGGACCTGGCCGGTGGCGCGGTCGACGATCTTGGTCGAAGCCGAGATGAAGACGCCCATCGAGAGCACCGAACCCTCGCCGACGATCACGCCCTCGACCACCTCGGAGCGGGCGCCGATGAAGCAATTGTCCTCGATGATGGTCGGGTTGGCCTGCAGCGGCTCGAGCACGCCGCCGATGCCGACGCCGCCCGAAAGGTGCACGTTCTTGCCGATCTGGGCGCAGGAGCCGACCGTCGCCCAGGTGTCGACCATGGTGCCGGAATCGACATAGGCGCCGATATTGACGAAGGACGGCATCAGCACGACGCCCGAGGCGATGAAGGAGCCCTTGCGCGCAGCGGCCGGCGGCACGACGCGGAAGCCGGCGGCGCGGAAGCGGTTCTCGCCCCAGCCCTCGAACTTCGACGGCACCTTGTCCCAGAACACGCCCTCGCCCGGACCATTGGCCATGATCACATTGTCGGTGAGGCGGAAGGAGAGCAGCACCGCCTTCTTCAGCCACTGGTGGACGATCCAGTCGGCGCCCTGCTTCTCGGCGACGCGGGCCTCGCCGGCATCGAGCATCTCGATCGCCTGCTCGACGGCTTCGCGCACGGCACCTTTGGTCTGGACGCCGATCTCGGCCCGGTTCTCCCAGGCGGCATCGATGGTGGCGGCGAGATCGGCGAGGGACATCGGACAGCTCCAGCGCTTAAATGGTCGCGGGAGCGATGGCGGATGCAGGCGCCTGCGTCAAGCCGCAGAGCGCCGGCGGAGCAGATAGGTGTCCATGATCCAACCATGGCGGGTGCGGGCCTCGGCCCGGACCTGCGCGATCTCGGCCGCGAGTTCGGCAAGCGGCCCGGCGCGCAGGATCTCGTCGGGCGTGCCGAGATAGGCGCCCCAATAGATATCCAGCCGATCCGGATCGAGCTTGGCAAAGGCCTGCTCGCCGTCGAGCATGACGACGACGCTGTCCTGATCGGCCGGGAAGCCCGCCGCCAGCCGGCGCCCGGTGGTGATCAGGATCGGTGCGCCGATCGTGTTGAGCGGGATGCGGTGGCGGGCGGCCAGCACCTGGACGCTGCTGATGCCGGGATAGACCTGCCAGTCGATGGCGAGCCCGGAGGCGGCGACGCGCTCCATGATGCGCAGCGTCGAGTCGTAGAGCGCGGGATCGCCCCAGACCAGCAGCGCGCCGGTCCGGCCCTCGGCCAGCTCCGCTTCGAAGAGCGCGCGGTAGCGTGTGGCGATGCGCTCATGCCAGTCGTCGACCACGCCGTGATAGTCGCTGCCGGCCTCGGCGCGGCGCGGGATGTCGACGGGAACGCTGCGGTAGCCCGGCGCTCTGATGAAGCGCGCGCAGATGGCTTCACGCAGTGCGCGTAACGCTGCCTTCTCCTCCCCTTTGTCGGGGATGAACAGGACATCGGCACGGTTCAGCGCCTCGATCGCCTCGATCGTCATGTGGTCGGGATTGCCGGCCCCGATGCCGATGATGAGGATATTGCGCATGCCGCTCCGAAGGTTCGCAGCGGCTTGGAGCCATTCCGCCGCATTTTCTTCACGCGAACCGGAGTCCACTTCGCTCGAAAATGCTCTAGCACGGCCCATCGGCGGAATGCGAGATCAGGCCCGGCCGAGCACGGCCATGCGCGCGAGATCGCCCTGCGAGGCCGGCGTCGCGCTCAGCGCCAGCGCCTCCTGAAGCGCCGCCAGATCCGCCGCGAGGCGCGGCCGCCAGCCGCAAGGGCATGGCTGATCACCGCAATGAGCATCCGCCACCTCTCTATAGACCGAGCCGACCGCCTGCGCCGCCAACTCGATCAGGGTGAGAGGCGGCAGCCGAGTATCGTGGAGCGCTGCGCAAAAAGCCGTCAGCACCGCCTGCCGGATCTCGGCGCGGGCGGTCTCCAGCGATTCGGTGCTCCCCTGATCAGGCTGCACGTTCGATGCCCTTCATGGCGGCACGGAGGCGGCGCTGCGGCCCCTGCAAGGGCTTCGGCCCCTGTTCGGGCAGCGTGACCGCCAGCAGCTCCACGAGACGCTGCATGCGCGGCGGCAAAGCCGCATCGGCGGCGAGGTCGCCCGGCCCCTTGGCGAGCGCGAGCGCGCGGCGCAGCTCCGGGCGGCTCGCGCCGGTGCGGACGATCTCGCGAATGATGATTTCGTCGATCCGGCCGATCGCGGCCGCGACATCGACCTCGGTGACCCCACCCATCCCGGTTTCTCCGTCGGTTGATTCACTGATCGACGGGAGAGATAGGCAGGACCGAGATTCGATGCAAGCCTTTGTTATTAATACATAAATATAACTATTCAAAGGTAACGTGCCACTCTCGCCCGCAAGCGTGACCGCATCATGACGCCGTCCGCCCCGAGGTCGCGAGCGATTTTCAGGCGCTTCGCGATCAGGCGCTCTGTGCGATGGCTTCGATCCTTGCCATGCCGCCGAGCTGGGGGGCGAAGCTCGCCCAGACCTTGCGGGCGCCCTCCTGCCAGCCGGCGCGATCCTCGGCCGGCACGGTCCTGCCGCCTTCGGAAGCGGCCTTGGCCATCGAGGCCGCTTCGTCGGCGAGCATCAGCTCATCGAAATAGGCGGTTCCCTCGGCTATGGCAGCGGACAACGCCTCCCGGTCTGCCGGTGTCAGGGCCTTCCAGAACGGCGCCGCGAACATCACCACGCCAGTCGCCCAGATGTGGCCGGTCTCGATCAGGACCGGCACGACTTCATGCAGGCGGAAGCCGACATAGGCGGATTTGGTCAGGTCCATGCAGTCGACCACGCCGGTCTTCAGCGCGTTGTAGGTCTCGGGAATCGGGATCGGCGTCGGATAGGCGCCGAAGCCGGACCAGAGGGCCGTATGGAGAGGACTCTGGATGACGCGGATGCGCTTGCCCTTGACGGATGCCGGCGTCGTCAGCGGCCCCTTGGCCAGCAAATGGCGGGCGCCGTAATTGATGAAGCCCGGCACGACGAAGCCCTGCGCCTCGTAGCGTACCTTGAGCTCGCTCCCGAGCGGGCCGGCCAGAACCCGGGCCAGATGGTCGCGGTCGCGGAAGAGGAAGGGCAGATCGAGGATCTGCCCTTCCGGAACCCAGCCGGACAGCGACGAGACCGTCGAGAGCGCTGCCTGGATCGAGCCGAGGCGCAAGCCTTCGGCGACCTCCTTCTCGCCGCCGAGCGCGGCATTGGGCACGATGCGCAGATCGAAACGCCCCGGCGCCGTGCGCGCCAGAATCTCGGCGACGCGCCGCCAGATCTTGGTCTCAGGCTTGTCCTCGCCAAGCAGCGAGGCAACGGTGACCGGCCGGCCGGCTGCCCCCGCAAGGCCCGCTCGCAGAAGCGCAGGCGCGGCGATGATACCTGCGGCGAAGCGACGGCGTGTCGTCAGCATGGTCGAACTCGAACCTCCCTCGGGCAGATCGCCTGACACGGATATCGACGACAACCCTTCTGCGGGCAAGGCCGCTGCGCGGCCGATCCCGCCGATCCGCGTTTCACCCGGGCGGACAAATCCTCTATCCAGGGTCGACAGCCTGCGGAGACGACGATGACGGACACCCATGAGATTGCCTCCGGCCGGCTGCGGGCGACGATCCGGGCGCAGGGCGGCGAGATGATCGCGCTGTCCGACGCCAACGGGCCGCTGCTCTGGCATGGCGGGCCGGAATGGCCCCGCCATACGCCCGTGCTCTTCCCGATCGTCGGGCGGCTGACCGACGATACGCTGATCCACGATGGCCGGCCCTATCGCCTCACGCAGCACGGCTTCGCCCGCGACAGCCTGTTCCAATGGGTCGAGCGGGGGACGAATCGTGCCGTGCTCGCATTGCGGGAGAGCGCGGAGACGCTGGCGCGCTATCCGTTCCGCTTCGTGCTGCAGATGATCTACGAACTTGCCGACGACGCGGTTTCGGTGACGACACGGGTGACAAACCCGGCCGAGACGGTGCTGATCTGCGGCGTCGGCGCCCATCCGGCCTTCCTCTGGCCCTTGGCGGAAGGCGCCGCGAAGGAAGCCCATCGGCTCCGCTTTCTCCAGGCCGAGCCCGGGCCGGGCCTCGGCGTGGCCGGCGGCCTGCTCGGGCCGGCGATCCCGCTGCCCTTCGTCGGCACCGAGCTGCCGCTCGCGGAGGCGCTGTTCGCCAACGACGCGGTCGTGATCCCGGACGTGGCCAACCACGCGGTGCGGTTTGCGGCGCTCGACGCGGCCGGGCGCGAAATCCGCGCCCTCACCGTGAGCTGGGAGGGCTACAAGGATCTCGGCATCTGGTCGAAGCCGACCGGCGCGCCCTTCCTCTGCATCGAGCCCTGGTTCAGCATGGCAAGCCCGGTGGGATGGCAGGGCGAATTCGCGCAGAAGCCCGGCATTCTCAAGCTGGCGCCGGGCGAGAGCCGCGATTTCGTCTGGCGCGCCACGCCGCATTTCATCCCGACGGCCGCGTCGGCGTGAGCCACCGCAGGGCGGCGTCAGCCGACCTGCTTCAATCGCAAGATCCTTGCCCTGTGGCCGGCGACGCGCAAGCCATCGCCATCGAGCCAGAGACAGGGGCGCGAGCGCCAGGGGCCATGCAGCAGATCGGCCAGCGCGCGACCGTTCGGCAGCGGCGTCAGCCGCGAAACCGTGCCGCCAGACGGCCAGGGCATCAGCGCGTTGCCATCTGCCCTGATCTCGATCTCGGTGCCGAAATGCGGATCGCGCCAGCGACCGACGAGGCGGGCATCCAATTTCGTGTCGGCCGGCACGCGCCGCAGCGAACGCTGGACACCGCCGATCGCGCCGGACAGGCGATCCCGCCCATCCTGCCGCAGCCGGATGTCGAGATAGGCCGGCAGGCTGCGCAGCCCTCCCCCACCATCCGAAACGAGGCGCTCGTAGCCGCCCATGAAGCTGATCGAATCTGGAGTGAGCTCGGCCCAGAACGGTCCCTCTTCCGTCGAGAACAGCCCAGCGGGCGCATCGGCAGGTTGGGGCAGTTGCTGCCCGAGCAGCGCCGCGAGCACCGTCATAGCCGGCCAGAGCGCCTCTTCCTCGCGATTGGTCAGCACGACCACGCCGGCGCCATGGGCCGGCGCCATCAGGAAATGGTTGCGGTAGCCGGTGAGCGAGCCGCCATGGCCAACGATGCCGGTCTCGCCGAGGCGGCTGCAGACGAGCCCAAGCCGATAGACACTCTCGCTGCCATCCGCGAAATGGCGCGGCGCCGTCAGGCGCTCAAGCATGCCGGCGAGCGGCCCGCGCCCGGCGAGCAGGGCGGAGGCCCAGCCGGCGAGGTCCGCTGCAGAGCCGGCGATGCCGCCCGAGGCGGAGAAATGGAAACCGTAATGGCCGCGCCGCCAGGCCGCGCCATCGCGCCAATAACCGGTGGCGAGGCCGGGCAGGATCTCGGCCGCGTCATAAGGCAGCCGGAAGGCGAGGCCGAGCTCGCCGGAGAGTTCCGCGACGATGTCGGCATAGGGCCGCCCCGCGACCTGTTCCAGAATGCGCTGGCCGAGGCGCCAGCCGGTGTTGGAATAGGCCATCTCCGCGCCGGGCGCGGCGCTCAGCGACGGGAAGCGGCAGGCGAGCGCGAAAATCTCGTCGGCGCTCAGCGTCGCCGTGAAGGGCACACCCTGTTGCCAGAAGGCTTCCATCATGTCCGGCAGGCCGCCGGTCATGTCGAGCGCGCGGCCGAGCTCGACCGCGGCGAGCGGCCCCGGCAGCTCGGGCAGCCAGCGGCCGAGCGGCGCATCGAGCGGCACGCCCGCACGCAGCAATGCGATCGCCAGCACATGCTTGCTGATCGAGGCGAAGCGGCTCGGCGTCTGCGGCGTGAAGGGAAGCTGGTGGTCGATGCTGGCGAGGCCGCCGGCAAAGGCCTCGCGCACCCCGTCCCGATCGAACAGCACCACGGCGCCGCCCGGGCCGGCCTCGCGCTGCCAGCCCGCCGCAATCTCGCTCGCGCGCGCTGCGGCGCGCGTCCAGTCCAGGAGCATCCGCCTTGTCCTCAGCCTCGCGGGGCTTCGCCGACCAGATTGCGCAGCGCCCGCATGAAGACGCGCGCTCCGGTGCCGATCGCGTCGTCGGGGAAGTCGAAATCAGGGTTGTGGAGATGGGCGGTGTCGCCGGAGCCCAGCAGGAACATCGCGGATTTCGAGCGGCGCCCGAACAGACCGAAATCCTCCGAGCCGCGCGAGGGCGGCGTCGGGCCATGCGGCACCTTCTCCTCGTCCATCGCCCGGCGCAGCATCGCGACGGCCTCGGATTCGTTCTCGCAGTGGTGGAAGACGTCGTGATAGCTGATCTCGACGGTCAGCCGACCGGCTTCGGCGGCCTCACGCGCCAGCTTCTCGGCGGCTTCGCAGAGCGCGCCCATCTGCGCGTCGTTCACGGTGCGCAGCGTCGCCCAGAGCTCGCCATGGCCCGGCGTGATGCCGAAAGCCTGCTCGCCGATCTCGACATGGGTCACCGTGACCAGCCGGAAATTCGCATCGAGCGGCCCGCCGGGCCCGAGCGCGGTCAGGGCGGGGATCAGCGTCGCGATGGCCGGCGCCGGCGAACGGCCGTGCTCGGGGGTGGAGGCATGCGAGGTCTCGCCGGTGAGGACGATCTTGATGCCGCGCGAGGCGCAGTTGGCCGCGCCTTCCGAAATGCGGGCATGGCCTACGGGCACGCCCGGGCGATTATGCAGGGAGAAGGCGTAATCCGGCACGATCTCCTCGAATTTCGGATCGGCCATGACGGCGGCCGCACCCGCGCCAGTCTCCTCGGCCGGCTGGAACAGCAGGATGGCGCGGCCGCGCCTGGGTGGATTGCGATAAAGCCCGCGCCCCAGCCCGGCGAGGATGGTCATGTGGCCGTCATGGCCGCAGAGATGCCCCTTGCCGGGTATTTCGGAGCGATGATCGCTCACGGAGAGCTCCTCGATCGGCAGCGCATCGAGCTCGGCGCGGATCAGGACGGTGGGGCCGGGCTCCGAACCTTCATAGATGACCGCGACGCCATGGCCGCCGAGCCCGGTGACGATGCGGTCCGGCTGGGTCGGCTCAAGGAATTCGACGATCGTGGCGGCGGTCTCGCGCTCCTCGCCCGAAATCTCGGGCCTCCGATGCAGCCGATGCCGCAGATCGACGAGATCGACCATATCGCTGTTGGTCAGGAACACGGATGAGCCTCCCGGGGCACAGTCTTGTTGCCCGCAGAGGTTCGACAATTCATCCGCTTCGGCAACCCGCATCGTCGCCGGGGCCGGCATGCGCGGGCGCGAGATCAGTTGCCGAGTTCGGCCTCAACCTCGGCGTCGAAAGCGCGCGCCAGCATCACCCGGCAGGCTTCCGCCTGCTCGCGAGCGCTGTCGAGCGCGATATGAGGCATGATTTCCGCGAGATCGCGGAGCGCAAAATCCACGGCCGACAGCAGGCCGAGCGCGGGCTCGGGCATGGCGGGGGACTGTTGCGGGCGGCGGAACGCGATGACCTGACCCATAGGCATACTCACACTGACGGCGAATCGACCTTCAGTGTGCGGGGCGAGGTTTCAGAAAGTGGTTAACGGCGAAATTGCGGCAGGCGACTTGCGTCAACCATAACCGTGAAGGCTGGCGCCGTGGCGCTTCAGCCAGGCTTCCGCCTGCTCGGTATGCGGGCACAGCTTGTGGGTCAGGGCCCAGAAGCGATGCGAATGGTTCATCTCCTTGAGATGCGCGACCTCATGGGCCGCGAGATAGTCGAGCACCGAGGCCGGCGCGAGAATCAGCCGCCAGGAGAAGCTGAGATGGCCCTGCGAGGAGCAGGAGCCCCAGCGGCTCGTGGTGTCGCGGATCGTGATCTTGCGGGCCGGGATGCCAAGCGCCGTAGTGTGGCGGCGCACGGCCTTCTCCAGATCCTCGAGCGCGAGCCGCCGCAGGAAATCCCTGACCCGGCGCGGCACATGGGCGGTCTCGCCCGCAACTGCGATGATCGGAGCGCCATCCTTGTCCTGCGTGGCCTGGGTTACTCCCCGCGCCTTCGACCAGTGGACGATGCGGTGCGGCTCGCCGCGCAGCGGCACGAGTTGGCCGGGTTCGAAGGGCACCGCCAAGGGGCGCTTCGCGATGCGTGCCGCGATCCAGCCGCCATGGTTCTCGGCGAAGGTCCGGCCGGCCGCGAAATCGGCCCGCTCGGGCAAGGTCAGGGTCGTCTCGCCTGTCGCCTGCGAGACGCGCAACGTCATCCGCCGCGCATTGGCGCGCCGCTTGATCAGGACGGGATAGCGCGTGCCGGCATGCACGACCTCGATCCGGTCGGGGTCCGGCTGGCGCCTGAACAGGGAAATGCGCATCGCCCGCGATTGTGCTGGATTCGCGGGCGATGGGGAAGAGAGGCCGTCGGGCTTCCTCAGCCGACGACCTTCAGGGCCTTGCGCTGTTCGCCCGCGCTGTCGACGCGGCGCTCCTTGGCGGCCTCCATGTCGAGGCTGACCATGAAGTCGGAGATGCGCGGCTGGATTTCCGACCGGAAGCGCGAGCCGTTGAAGACGCCGTAATGGCCGACCTTCGGCTGGAGGTAATGGACGCGCTTTTCGGCTGGGATGTTGACGCAGAGATCATGCGCGGCTTGCGTCTGGCCGACGCCGGAGATGTCGTCCATCTCGCCTTCGACCGTCATGAGCGCGACGCGCCGAACCGCGGTGAGATCGACCGGCTTGTCGCGGTGCATCATCTCGCCCTTGGGCAGGGCATGCTGGACGAAGACGGTGTCGACGGTCTGCAGATAGAACTCGGCAGTCAGATCCATCACCGCGAGGTACTCGTCGTAGAACTCGCGATGTTTCTCGGCGGAATCGCCGTCGCCGCCGACGAGGTGCTTGAACATGTCGTAATGGGCGGTGACATGGCGGTCGAGATTCATCGCCATGAAGCCCGAAAGCTGCATGAAGCCCGGATAGACCTGCCGGAACGCGCCCATATGCGGGAAGGGCACGACCGTGATGCAGTTGCGGCGGAACCAGTCCGTGCCGCGCTCCATCGCAACCTGATTCACCGCGGTCGGCGAGCGGCGCGTATCGATCGGGCCGCCCATCAGCGTCATCGAGCGGGGCGCGCAGGGATCGAGCTCGGCCTCCATCCGCGCGATCGCGGCGAGGACAGGCACGGAGGGCTGGCAGATCGCCATGACATGGGTGTCCGGCCCGAGCATCTGCAGCATGCCGATGACGTAGTCGATATAGTCGTCGAGGTCGAAACGGCCCTCGGTGAGCGGCACGAGGCGCGCATCTGTCCAGTCGGTGATGTAGACCTCATGGCCAGGCAGGAAGGCCTCGACCGTGCCGCGCAGCAGCGTGGCGTAGTGGCCCGACATCGGCGCCACCATCAGCACCTTGGGCTGCGGCTTGCGCCGGCCGGCGATCTTGCGATCGAAATAGACGAGCTTGCAGAAGGGGCGCTCCCAGACGACACGCTCCTCGACCGGCACCTTGACGCCGTTGATCGTCGTCTCGTCGAGCCCGAAGGCCGGCTTGCCGTAACGGCGCGTCACACGTTCGAACAACTCGCAGGACGCGGCGAGCGTGCGGCCGAGCGGCGTGTAGGTCAGCGGATTCGCCGGATTCTTGAACGCCAGATGCATCGCATCGGAGATGCCCCGCACGGGACTCACCATCATGTGCACCGCTTCGTAGGCATGGTAGGCAAACGACATGGGGGCCCCGTACATGCGATCGAGTGTCCTTCCGGCGGCGCAACAAATAATGATGCGTCGCAATAACGCACCTTACGTTGATTTTCTTCTCATTCAACCCGGCTAATGACTAAGAATTTCCTGCCATGTGGATGAACCCGTCATTTCCGGCCTCGGCCGGCGCCCGAAAGGGAGCCCGCCAGCCGTGAGCGCCCCGGATCTTTCTGCCCCCCTGCTCACGCATTCGGGCCGTCATTTGCGGCTCGATACGCTGGTCAGGCTGCGCTGGCTCGCCATCGCGGGCCAGAGCGTCGCCGTGGCCGGCGTGCATTTCGGCCTCGGCTTCCCCCTGCCCTTCGGCTGGTGCTTCATCGTCATCGCCGTCTCGGCCTGGCTCAACATCGCGCTGCGCATCCGCTTTCCGTTGAGTCATCGGCTGAACGACCGGCCAGCGACGGCCCTGCTCGGCTTCGACATCGTCCAGCTCGCGGCGCTGCTCTTCATGACCGGCGGGCTGCAGAATCCATTCTCGATCCTGTTCCTGGCGCCCGTGATGATTTCGGCGACGGCGCTGCCGCCGCAGCGCACACTGGTGCTGGGCCTGCTGGCGATGGGTCTGGCCACGCTGCTCAGCCGCTATCACCTGCCCCTGCCCTGGGCAGGCGACGACCGGCCGGTGCTGCCCCCCTTCTACCAGCTCGGCAACTGGGTGGCGCTGGTGCTCGGCCTCGCCTTCACCGGCATCTATGCCTGGCGCGTCGCCAAGGAGGCGCGCGATCTTTCCGACGCGCTCGCCGCGACGGAACTCGTCCTGGCGCGCGAGCAGCACCTCTCCCAGCTCGACGGGCTGGCGGCGGCCGCCGCCCACGAGCTCGGCACCCCGCTCGGCACGATCGCGCTGGTCGCGCGCGAACTCACCCGCCTCGCCCCGCCGGACGGCGAGATGGCGGAGGACATCGCCCTGCTGCGCGAGCAGGTCGAGCGCTGCCGCGGCATCCTCGGCAAGCTCTCCAGCCTGCAGGACGACGATGCCGGGCCGCTCGACCAGCTGACGCTCCGGTTGCTCATCGAAGAGGCGGCCGGGCCGCAACGGCCTTTCGGCGTACCCTTCGAGATCGCCATGACCGGCGACAAGCCGGAGCCGGTCTGCCGCCGCAATCCCGGCATGATCTACGGCCTCGGCAATATCGTCGACAACGCGGTCGACTTCGCCCGCTCGACCGTGACGATCGCGGCCGAGTGGACGCCGAGCCGCGTCGTGCTGACCATCGCGGATGACGGGCCGGGCTTCCCATCCGACGTGCTGATGCGCGCCGGCGAGCCCTATCTCTCGCGCGGCAGCGGCGAAGGCCGGGCCGGCGGCGGCCTCGGGCTCGGCCTCTTCATCGCCAAGACGCTGCTCGAACGCGGCGGTGCGACGCTGACATTCTCGAACCTCCCCGCCCCGGCAAGCGGCGCCTCGATCCGAATCACCTGGCCCCGCGAGGTGTTCGAAGCCAACCTGCCGACCGGCGGGACTACCCAGCCGGGGGCATCGGCATTACATGAATTGGGCTGAGAGCGAACCAGGACGGTTCGCAACCGGCGTTTCGACATAAAACTTCGCGCCGCCGCAGCGCGCATGGACAAGCGGCAGGAGACCATGATGCAGGACAATTCGAGCGAGACCGGCAACGCCGCCAATGCGGACATGTCGCTATTGCTGGTCGATGACGACAAGCCGTTCCTCACCCGTCTCGCCCGGGCCATGGAAGGCCGCGGCTATGCGGTCCGCACCGCCGATACGGTGGCGGCCGGGCTCGCCGCGGTCGAGGAGGCTGCGCCGGCTTTCGCCGTGATCGACCTGCGCCTCGGCGACGGCAACGGCCTCGACGTCATCGCCCGCCTGAAGGAGCGCCGGCCGGAAGCGCGCGGTGTGGTCCTCACCGGCTACGGCAACATTGCCACCGCCGTCAGCGCCGTGAAGCTCGGCGCCTTCGACTTCCTCGCCAAGCCGGCCGATGCCGACGAGATTCACGCGGCGCTCGCCGCCGCGCGCGATGCCAGGCCGCAGCCGCCTGAGAACCCGATGTCGGCCGACCGGGTCCGGTGGGAGCATATCCAGCGCGTCTACGAATTGTGCAGCCGCAATGTTTCGGAAACGGCGCGCCGTCTGGGCATGCACCGGCGCACGCTTCAACGGATCCTCGCCAAGCGCGCCCCGCGCTGATCCGGCGTCCCGGATCGTTCGCGCGCGGGCCGTCGAAGCTGCTCAGCCCGGAACGACCGGGTCCTCGATGTCCGCCAGCCGGCTCGATGCCAGCCGGGCCAAGGCTATGGTCAGCATCTTCCGGCGGGCCGGGCTCAGGGGATGCCGCGGCGGGGCGCGCAGCATCTCGCCGCCATAAGCATCCGCGACGATCAGCCCGACATCGTCCGGCAGGATCTCGCGCGGAAACTCCGGTGCGACCGCGAAGAGAAAACCGTCGCAATAATCGCGATAGTCCGGCCATTTGCCATCGACGCGGTAATCCGCGATGCCGGACTTGACCTCGACGACCCACAGCTCGCCCGTGTGCGAGAGCGCGACGATGTCGCCGCGCCGGCCGTTGGCGAAAGTCATCTCCTTGACGATGGCATAGCCGCGCTCGCGCAGATGCCGGGCCGCACCACGACAGACCATGCGTGTGATGTCAGGCCGCGCCGGCGGCTGGTCGAGGGCGGTATCCGGAAGGGACATGGCCTTATGTTCCCTCTTTGTTTCAGGAGATGCAAGCCCTGCCGGAGGGCGCGCTGCGATCGGCATCATCGCGTCTCGTTCCGCATGCGCTCAGCCGCGATCTCCCTTTTGCATGAACGCGACCGCCTGAGGGCGGGGATTGACCGCCGCGGCTTCCGGGCCATGTTTCGGCAAGGATCGTGCGAATCTGCGAGCCAGCGGCTAAAGCAGAAGCGGGCGCCGGCCAAAGCCGACCGGCATGAGGAGATCGTCATGGACATCATGCGCGCGGGTTCGCGGCCCTCCGGGAAAGGGCCGGCCGACTGGTTCAGCGGAACGGTCAGGATCGACCCGCTGTTCAATCCGCACGCGCCGGAACGCGTGCAGGGCGCCAGCGTCACCTTCGAGCCGGGCGCGCGCACCGCCTGGCATACCCATCCGCGCGGTCAGACGCTGATCGTGGTCAGCGGGGTCGGCCGCGTGCAGCGCTGGGGCGGACCGATCGAGGAGATCCGGCCGGGCGACGTGGTCTGGTTCCCGCCCGGCGAAAAGCACTGGCACGGCGCGGCGCCGACCACCGCGATGAACCATATCGCGGTTCAGGAGGTCGAGGACGGTAAAGCCGTGGACTGGCTCGAGAAGGTCTCCGACGAGCAGTACAGCGGCTGAAGGCAGGCCCGGCCGGCGGCGGTGGCGATCAGCCGTCCCGCCTTGTGCCGGGGCCGGATTGCAAGGCGGCTTCGGCATAGCGCGCGACAAGCTGCTTCTGCACATCCGTCTCGGGGCCCGAACCGGCGGCGGCGATGGTTGCGGTCGCGGCCTCCCCACTCAGGCCGAGCGCGACGAGAATGCAGGTCGCGACCATGCCCGTCCGTCCGATCCCGGCGGCGCAATGCACGAACAGCGCCCGCCCGGCCTCCAGATCGCGCGCAGCCGCTTCGGCGAGAGCCTTCAGCCCCCCGTGATCCTCCGGCACGCCGAAGTCGCCGATCGGAAAGCGGGTTACCGGAAAGCCGAGCTCGGCCTGCCTTGCGGCATAGTCCGGCGCTTTCGACGCAATCTCATCCATCGGCGTCAGGCAGATGACGCGGGCGACGCTCTGCCGGTTCAGATCGGCCAGATCATCCGCCAGAGGCCGCAAGCGGCCCGGCATCGGCCCGAGCCAGAGCGTGCCGGCAACGCCGGCTGGCAGATTCACCCGCCGCATGAAACCCGTCTGGACGCTGTTCATTGCAGCAGCCTCTCTCATTGTCTCGATCAGGCGATCAGCGCCTTTGCCTGCACCGCCATGACGCGCTCTTCATTGGCCGGAATCACCAGGACCTTGAAATCGCCGAGAAAACCCAGGCGGTCGAGGATCGCGGTGCGCACCGGCGCAGCATGCTCGCCGATTCCGCCGGTGAAGACGAGCCCATCGATGCCGCCCATGGCCGCCGCCATCGCGGCACTGAACTGCGCGACCTTCAGCGCGAAGAAGTCCAGCGCGAAGCGCGCGCGGGGATCGCTGCTGTTCAGCAGCGTCTCCACGTCGTTCGAGAGGCCCGACAGGCCGAGCAGGCCGGAGCGCTCGTAGAGCGCGTTCGAAACCTCTTCGGCGTTCATGCCGAGGCTCTGGAACATGTAGAGCACGGCGCCGACATCGAGCGCGCCGCAGCGCGTGCCCATCGGCAAGCCGTCGAGCGCGGTCATGCCCATGGTCGTGTCGATGCTGCGCCCGCCCCGGATGGCGCAGAGGCTCGCACCGTTGCCGAGATGCGCGGCGACGACGCGCCCGGCATGGAGAGCGGGATGCTGTTCGGCCAGAACCATCTCCAGCCATTGATAGGACAGGCCGTGGAAGCCGTAGCGGCGGATGCCCTTGTCGCGCAGCCCTTGCTCGAGGGCGAAGTTGTGGGTCAACGCGTCGTGCCCGGCGTGGAAGGCCGTGTCGAAGCAGGCGATGTTGGGAATATTGCCCATCAGGCGCCCCGCCGCCGCGACCGCGGCGAGATTATGCGGCTGATGCAGCGGCGCCAACGGCGCCAGCGCCTCCAGCGCGGCGAAGACCTCGGGCGTCACGATCACCGGATCGGCGTAGCGTTCGCCGCCATGGACGATGCGATGGGCCACTGCCCGCATCCGCCAGCCATCGTCGTTGCGGTCGACGAAGCCGAGGACGGCGGAAAGCGCCGTGTCGTGGTCGCAGGCCTGCGGCAGCGCTATCCTCTCACGCGCGCCGTCCGCCAGGCTCCCATCCATCGCCGGCTCAGGCTCACCCAGGCGGACTGCCTTGCCGCGCGCCAGCACGCTGAGATCGTCGCTGCGGAAGACCTGGAACTTGAGGCTCGACGAGCCTGCGTTGAGGACGAGAATGGTGTCGATCACTTGAGACGCCCCGTGCGGCGCGCATCGGCCAGAAGGACCGCCAGAACGCAGGAGAGCAGACGCGCGCGCAGATTGTCGGCGCGGCTCGTCAGGATGATCGGCACCCGCGCGCCGAGCACGATGCCGGCGGCATCGGCCCCGCCCAGGAAGGTGAGCTGCTTGGCCAGCATGTTGCCGGCCTCGATCTCGGGCACGACCAGGATGTCGGCATGCCCCGCCACGGGCGAGACGATGCCCTTCTCCTTCGCGGCCGCCGCGCTGATCGCGTTGTCGAATGCCAGAGGACCGTCGACCAGCGCTCCGGTGATCTGGCCGCGATCGGCCATCTTCGACAGCGCGGCCGCATCGAGTGTCGCGGCCATCCGCGGATTGACCGTTTCGACGGCCGCCAGGATCGCGACCTTGGGCAGTTCGTCGGAGCCGTTCAGGGCGACATGCCAGAGATTGACGGCGTTCTGGACGATATCGGCTTTGGTCGCGAGATCGGGTGCGATGTTGACCGCGGCATCGGTGATGATGAAGGGCTTGGGATAGCTCTCGATATGCATCACGAAGGCATGGGAGATCCGCCGCTCGGTGCGCAGGCCGGAGGCCGCATGCACGACGGCCCCCAGCAATTCGTCGGTATGCAGCGAGCCTTTCATCAGGGCATCCAGCTCGCCGGCGGCCGCGAGCGAAACCGCCTTCGCCGCCGCCTCGTGGCTGTGTTCGGTGTCGATGACCTCCCAGGGCGAGATGTCGATATTGGCCTCCCGCGCCGCGGCCCGGATGCGCGCGGCCGGGCCGATGAGGACAGGCTCAATCAATTGTTCGCTCACCGCGTCGGCCACCGCCTCGATCACATTGGCCTTGACCGGGTGAACCACCCCGGTCCGCACCGCCGGAAGATCCTCGCAGCGGCCGAGCGCGAGTTGGAAATACTCGGAGGAAGTTAGCGTCGTCATGGCGCGGCGAGCTCCGGGGCAGGCGGACGTTTCAGGAAGCGGAATGTGCGGGCACTTCAGCCTTGCGCTGCGATCCAGCGGGCGATGCCGGGCCAGGTTTCGCCGAGCGTCTTGCGGCCCATGAACAGGCCGATATGGCCGCCGGGCACCAGCTTCTTCTCGATCTTCTTCCTGGGCGTGCCGACGAGGTCCTCGGCTGCGAAGACCTGCTCGCTGGTGGTGATGTCGTCTTCGGCGCCGGCGAGGAGATAGACCGGGCAGGTGATGTCCTTCAGGCTGAGGCGCCGGCCGAGCCCGACGAACTCGCCCTTGGCAAAGCGGTTGTCCTTGAAGATCTGCTCGATGGCCTGAAGGTAGTAGACACCGGGCAGGTCGAGCGGATTCTCGTACCAGGCCGCGAAGGTCTCTGTGCGGTCGAGATAGTTCCTGTCGGCGATGTTCTGATAGAGCCGGACGAATTTGTCGACGTAGTGCTCGGCCGGATGCATGTTCTTCCAGCCGGCAAGCATGAAGCGCCCCGGCATCAGCCCGCGGCCGCTCCGGACCATGGCGCGGTAGCTCTTCAGCGGCATGGTCTTCGCCATCCGCTTGATCGGCCCGTCGCCGGCATCGGCATCGATCGGCGAGCCCGCGAGGACCAGCGACCTGACCTTGCGCGGGAAGCGGGAGGCCAGCATCGCGCTCAGCCAGCCACCCTGACACAAGCCCACGAGATGCACGACGCCGCCGAGATCGTCGATCGCGGCGTTGAGCTCGGCCAGATAGGTGTCGATACTGAAATAGCGCATCTCCTGCGTCGCCGGCTTCCAGTCGGTGACGAGGACATGGCCGTGTCCGTTCGCGAGCATCGTCTCGACGAGGCTCTGGCCCTTGTCGTAATCGGCGATGGTCGCGCCGTGCCCGGCATAGGGCGCGTCGATCAGGACGGGAATGGCGTCGGCGCCGGCCTTGCCGAATTCGCGCAGGCGCATGGTCGGCAGGTCGAGCCGCACCGTGTTGGGGGTCGCCCAGTCCGGCGGCGGCGGCCGGGTGATCTTCACCGCCTCGGACAGGAAATCCAAATTGCGCTCGGTCAGGCGCAGCGCCGCGTCGACCGGCCAGAACCAGGGCAGGCAGAGTTCATCGGCACCGCTCGCCGGCTGGCGGGAGCTCTTTGCCGCGTTCCTGCTCGTGGTCATGGTCGCAACGCTCGCCTGGTTGATCGGGCCGGAAGGTAGTCAGCCGATCCTGCCGAGGCAACCGCGACAGGCTTGCGACAGGTCAAAGCCCGGCCGCGACGCGTGGCGCCGAAGCAGCCGCTGCGGAGCGTCCCGACTCCGCCGGTCCGACCAGCGTGCGCAGGGCGTTGACGATGACGGCGATGTCGATGCCCTGCTGCAGGAAGGCTCCGACGACGGGCGGAATATGGCCGAAAGCGGCGAGGACCATCGCGATCCCCGACAGGCCGAGCCCGACGACGATGCTCTGCAGCGCGATCATCCGCGTCCGCTGCGCGATCGCGACGGCTTCCGCGACCCGGTCGATCCGGTCGACCAGGATCACCACGTCGGCCGCCTCGGAGGATGCGGTCGCGCCGCGCGCGCCCATCGCGACGCCGACATCGGCGGCGGCCAGCGCCGGTGCATCGTTGAGGCCGTCACCGACCATCATCGTCGGCTGGCGGGCCTTCTCGGCCGCGATGGCCGCGACCTTCTCGGCCGGGCTGCAATCGGCCCGGACCTCGTCGATGACGAGGCGCGCGGCGACTTCGGCGGCCGTGCCCGCATCGTCCCCGGTCACCATGAGGATGCGGCCGACGCCGCTCGCATGCAGGCGCCTTAGCGTCTCCGGCGCGTCGGGGCGCACGGCATCCGCCATGGCGAGGAAGGCGACGAGCTCGCCATCGACCGCGACGAAGACGGACAAGGCCGCAGCATCGCTGAGACCAGCCTGCGCCGCCCTAGCCCAGTCCGGCAACGGCCTGTCGCCCAGCACGAGGCTGCGCGATCCGGCCCGGACATGCCTGCCATCGACGACGCCTTCGAGGCCCGAGCCCCGGAATTCCCGCACCGCCGCAGGCTGGGACAGAGGCAGAGCCTTTTGCCGGGCCAGCGCGACCAGCGTTTCCGCCAGCACATGGTGTGAAGCCTGTTCGAGGGAAGCCACCACGCGAAGGCTCTCCTCCGCATCGATACCGGGGGCCGTGTCCAGCGCAACGAGCCGCGCCCCACCCTCGGTCAGGGTTCCGGTCTTGTCGAAGATCGCCGTGCGGACCTGCCCGAGCGCCTCGATCGCCGAACTGCCCTTCATCAGGATGCCGCCGCGCGCGGCGCGCGAGACGCCGCCGATGAAGGCGACGGGGGCGGCGAGGATCAACGGGCAGGGCGTGGCGACGACGAGCACGGCGAGCGCGCGGATCGGATCGCCCGACAACCACCAGGCGAGGCCGGCGACGATCAGGGTCGCGGGGAGCAGCAGCAGCGCGAAGCGGTCGGCCATGCGGATGAACGGGGCCTTTGCCGTCTGAGCGGCCTCGACCATGCGGACGATGCCGGCATAGGTGCTCTCATGCGCCGCCGCCGAGGCGCGATAGCGGAAGGCCTCGCCGGCATTGACCGTGCCGCTGCGCAGCGAGGCGCCCTTCGCCTTCGCCTCGGGCAGCGGCTCGCCGGTCACGGCGGATTCGTCGAGCCGGGCCTCGGTGTCGATCAGCTCACCGTCGACGGGCAGCATCTCGCCGGCCCGCACCAGCAGTTCGTCGCCGGCGACCACCTCCTCCGCCGCGATATCGACAAGCCCGTCGGCGCCCTGCCTGTGGGCGATGCGCGGCGTCCTGTCCCGCAGCGATCTCAGCTCGCGCTCGGCCCTGCCGCGCGCATAGTCCTCCAGCAGGTTGCCGCCGGAATACATCATCGCGACAACCGCGCCGGCGAGCGGTTCGCCCATCGCGATCGAGGCGACCATGGCGACGAGCGCGATCGCATCGACACCCAGCCGTCCGCTCAGCATGTCGCGGATCATCGAGACGGCGAGCGCCACAGCGACAGGGATGGTGGCAAGGGTCCAGATCAGGTCCGGCGACAGCGGCCCGCCGAAACGGCCGGCGACAAGTCCGGCGGCGGCACCTGCCAACGCGATGGCGAACAGGCCCAGATGGACGGCCATTTCACGCATCGGCGCGGCTCCCGCCCCGCCCTTGGCCGAGGTGCCTCAAGCGAAGATCACCTTGCGGAAGCGCGCGAGGGCGAAGGCGAAATAGGCCGTGCCGATCGCGATGATCTTGGCGATCTCGGGCCAGACGACGTCGAGACCGGCCCCGCGATAGAGCACGCCTTGCGAGAAGGCGACGAAATGCGGCGTCGGGCTGAAGATCCGCATGAGCCATTGCAGCCAGATCGGCATGCTTTCCATCGGGGTCGTCGCGCCCGACAGAAGCTGCGTGACCACGAAGACCGGGATCGCGAGCAGGCCGAACTGCCCCATCGTCGTCGCCAATGTGCCGAGCAGGATGCCCAGCGCCGCGACCGAGAAGGCATAGATAGCCGTCCCGAACACGAAGAGCGGGATCGAGCCGGCGATCGGTACGCCCAGCGCCCATTCGACGACGAGGATAAGCGAGGCGACCGCCGCGACCAGGATGACCAGCGCGTTCGCCACCATCTTGGCGAGCATGATCTCGATCGGTGTGACCGGCATCACCAGCAGATGCTCGACCGTGCCCTGCTCGCGCTCGCGGATCAGCGCAGCGCCGGTCAGGATGATGGTCAGAAGGGTGACGTTGTTGAGCACCTGCATCACCGAGCTGAACCAGCCGGAGTCGAGATTGGGATTAAAGCGCGCCCGCACCACGAGGTTGATCGGTAGCTGGGTGGTCGTCTCGCGCCCGGCCTGCCGGTTGGCGATCTCCTGCGCGATGATCTGCTGGATGTAGACCGCGCCGTTGCCGGCCTGGGTCATGGCGGTGGCGTCGATGTTGAGCTGCAGCGCCGTCTGGCGCCCGGCCTGCAGATCCGCCTGGAACTTGGGCGGGATCTCCAGCACGAAGACGAGGCGGCCGGAATCCATCTCGGCATTGATCTGGTTCGCGGCGATCTGCTTCGACAGCTTGAACAGGGGCGGGTTGAAGACATCGAGCAGGGAGCGTGAGAGCTCCGACTGATCCTCGTCGACGATGCCGATCGTCAGGTCGCGCGCCTCAAGTTTCACGCCGGTCGCCACGGTGTAGACGGCGATGGTGAAGGTGTAGATCACCAGCACCAGCATGATCGGGTCGGCCCGCAGGCTGCGCAGCTCCTTCACGACAAGGCGCAGGATGTTCTGGAGGTGGATGACGAGCGCGGCCATCTCAGGTCTCCTGCTTGCGCAAGGCGAGTTGCGCGACGACGAGGAACAGCAGGAAAAAGAAGGCCAGCATCACGAGATTGGGCCAGAGCTCGGCTGGCCCGAGCCCCTTGGTGAAGACGCCGACGCTCACCGGCTGATACCAGGCCGGCGGCAGGCTCATGCCGATGAGACGGCCTCCGCCCGAGAGCGAGGCGACCGGCACCATCAGGCCGGAGAAATTGACCGCCGGGATGATCGACAGGATCGCGGTCGCGAACACGGCCGAAACCTGCGTGCGCGTGAAGCTGGAGATGAGCTGGCCGAAGCCGGTCGTCGCCGAAACGTAGAACAGCGTCGCCAGCACCAGCAGCCAGGCGGAGCCCTTGATCGGCACCTGGAAGACGAACAGCGCGATCAGAACCAGCAGCACGAAGCTGACCATGGCGATGGCAATATAGGGCAGCTGCTTGCCGAACAGGAACTCGAAGCGGCTGATCGGCGTCGAGCGGAAATTGGCGATCGAGCCGGTTTCCTTCTCACGGACGACGCCGATCGCCGACATGATCGCCGGGATGAGGATCAGCATCAGCATGATCACGCTCGGCACCATCGCATTGGCGCTCTTGAAGTCCTGATTGTAGCGGAAGCGGGTTTCGATCGCGACGGCCGCCGGCGCATGGCTCGACGCGGCGTTGGCGGCGATGAAGCTCTGGGCATATTGCGTCGCCAGGCCGGTGACGTAGCCGCGCGTCGTCTCGGCGCGGAAGGGCATGGCGCCGTCGAGCCAGACCGACAGCTCCGGCACGCGGCTGGCCATCAGGTCGCGGCCGAAAGAGGGGGGAATCTCGATCGCGAGCTGGAGCTCGCCGCTCCGGAGGCGCTGGTCAAGCTCGGCCTCCGAGCGGATCGGCGGCCGTTCGTCGAAATAGCGCGAGCTGGAGAAAGCCTCGACCAGCTGGCGGCTTTCCATCGTGTTGTCCTGATCATAGGCCGCGAATTTCAGGTTTTCGACGTCGAAGGAAATGCCGAAACCGAAGGCCAGCATCAGCAGCAGCGGGCCGAAGAAGGCGAAGCTCAGCCGGATCGGGTCCCGCAGCAGCTCCATCGTTTCGCGTCGCGTGCAGGCCCAGAGCCGGCGCGGATCGAAGCGACGGGCCGGCGCGGCCGGCTGGTGTGCCGTCACCGCGGCGGCCGCAGCCGGTTCCACGGGGGGAGCGTCCTCGATGCCGGCAGCTTCCTTCAGATAGACGATGAAAGCTTCTTCCAGCGTCTCGACGCCGCGCCTTTGCACCAGCTCGTCTGGCGTCCCGACCGCGAGCACTTTGCCGGCATGCATGAAGGAGATGCGGTCGCAGCGCTCCGCCTCGTTCATGAAATGGGTCGAGAGGAAGATGGTGACGCCGTCGTCGCGCGAGAGATCGATCAGCGTGCGCCAGAAAGCGTCGCGCGCGATCGGATCGACGCCGGAGGTCGGCTCGTCGAGGATCAGCATGGCCGGACGGTGAAGCACGGCGACGGCGAGCTGCAGGCGCTGGCGGATGCCGAGCGGGAGGCTGTCGGGCCGCTCGTCGGCAACCGCCGCGAGGTCGAAGCGGGCCAGGAGCTCGGCGATCCGGCCGGGGATCTCGGCCGAGGGCAGATGATAGAGCTCGGCATGCAGCACGAGGTTCTGGCGGACGGTGAGCTCGCTGTAGAGCGAAAACGCCTGCGACATGTAGCCGACATTGCGGCGCGTCTCCATGTCGTCGGCGGCAAGCGGCTGGCCGAAGAGCTTGGCCGTGCCTTCGCTGGCCGGCAGCAGGCCGGTCAGCATCTTCATCGTCGTCGACTTGCCGCAGCCGTTCGAGCCGAGGAAGCCGAAGATCTCGCCGCGGCCGATGCGGAAGCTGACATGGTCGACGGCGACGAAATCGCCGAAGCGGCGCGTCAGGCCCTCAGCCTCGATCGCCGGCATGGCATCGTCGCTGACGACCCGTGGCCGCAGCACGACCTCCTGATGCTGAGCACGCTTCGCCTCGGGCAGCAGGGCGACGAAGGCCGCCTCCAGCGTCGGCTGACCCGCCTTCTCGCGCAACTCGGCTGGCGTGCCGGTGGCGATCGCCTTGCCGTCATCCATCGCCACGAGCCAGTCGAAGCGCTCCGCCTCCTCCATATAGGCGGTGGCGACGATGACGCTCATGCCGGGGCGGCGGGCGCGGATGGTGTCGATCAGATCCCAGAACTGACCGCGCGAGAGCGGGTCGACGCCGGTCGTCGGCTCGTCGAGGATCAGCAGGTCGGGGTCGTGGATCAGCGCGCAGCAGAGTGAGAGCTTCTGCTTCATGCCGCCGGAGAGCTTGGCGGCCGGCCGGCCCTCGAAGGGGTCGAGCCCCGTGGCCCTGAGCAGCTCGTCGATGCGGCTCCGGCGTTCGGCCGCGTCCTGCCCGAAGAGCCGGGCGTGGAAATCGATGTTCTCGAAGACCGAGAGCGTGGGATAGAGATTGCGGCCCAGCCCCTGCGGCATATAGGCGATGCGACCGCGCCGGGCTTCGCGCTCGGCCTTGTCGCCGAGATCGCCGCCGAGCGCGTGGACACGGCCCTGCTGGATCGCGCGCACGCCGGCGACGAGCGCCAGCAGCGTCGACTTGCCGACGCCGTCCGGCCCGATCACGCCGATCATCCGACCCAACGGGATGTCCAGCGTCACGGCATCGAGGGCGACGACCTTGCCGTAGCGGTGCGTCACGCCCGCAAGGCTGGCGGCGGCGCCGGCCTCCGTCATGGCAGCTTCACAGCAAGCGAGTCAGGCCATTTCGCGGTGGAGGAGGTGCGGACGAAGCCGAGGCCGCGCACGCCGGTCTTCACCTGCCGGTGGTACTTGGCGAGCAGCTCGCGATCGACCTGGAGCTTGGCGCGGAAGACCAGCTTCTCGCGCTCCTCGGCGGTCTCGACCGCCTTGGGCGTGAACTGCGCATCGGCGGCGACGAAGCTGACCGTCGCCGGGATGACGTATTGCGGCACGGGATCGAGAATGATGCGCGCCTCGTCGCCCAATGCGAGCTGCCCGGCCTGCGCGGCGGGCAGGTAGA
The DNA here is from genome assembly GCA_930633495.1 of Hyphomicrobiales bacterium. Lineage (NCBI taxonomy): Bacteria > Pseudomonadati > Pseudomonadota > Alphaproteobacteria > Hyphomicrobiales > Hyphomicrobiales bacterium. Next base: position 2,034,353 of record CAKNFJ010000001.1, read on the forward strand.
TCGTCATGTAGACGTCCGAGAGGTCGAGAATGGTGATGACCCTCGTGCCGGCCGAGACCACCTCGCCGGTGCGGGCGAGCTGGTACTGGACGCGCCCGCTGCGCGGGGCGAGGAGCACGAGATCGACCAGGATCGCCTTGATCTGCTCGGCATCGGCCTCGGAGGCATGGATCGCGAACTGGGCCTGGTCGCGCTGCGCCTGGGCCGCCCGCAAGGCGGCGTCGGCGGCATCGGCCTTGGCCGAGCGCTGGTCGTCGACCTGCTTGCTGAGATAGCCCTTCGCAACCAGCTCCTTGCCGCGCTCCGCATCGGTGCGGGCGAGGACCTGATCGCTCTTGCGCTGGGCGATCAGCGCCTCGGCTTCGGCCAGAGCCTGACGCGCCCTGAGGACCTGAGCCTGCGCGGCCCGCAGCTGCGCCTCGTATTCGGGCGAGGCGATGCGGGCGATCACCTGCCCGGCCGTGACCTCGTCGCCTTCCTTGACCGTGACCTCCGCCAGGCGCCCGGCATATTTCGAGGCGACATCGATCTGCGTCGCCTCGATGCGCCCGTTGGTCTTGATGATCCCTGCCGGCATCGTGTCGCCACGCAGCCTCTCGATCAGCGCCTTGAGGCGCGATTGCGCCTGAACCGGAGGCGATGACAACAGCAGCACCGAGACGGCAGCGGCGAGGGCCGGTCGAAAGAATCGCATGGAGCGTCTCCAACGGAGCAAGCTTGGAACGTTCAGCTCGGCAGCTTTCATACCATGCAAGACGCCGTCCGCGAGGCCCATGCCCGCATGGCGCCGGTTTCGGCCGCGCAGGGGAGCGCGGCACGATGCCGCTGCCCGGCGAAACAGCGCTATTCGAACAGGTCCGGATGCGCGACTTCGGTCTTCGGCAACGCGCGCAGGATCTCGGTGAGGTGGTGACGCATGGCGGCCTGGGCGGCAGCGGCATCGCCCGCATCGATCGCCGCCATGATCCCGCGATGCTGCGCGACCAGCGGCAGCATCGCGTCGCGCCCCGGCAGGGTCAGCTGGCAGACGCGGTCCATATGCGCCTTGATGTCCCGGATCGCCTCCCAGGCAAGCGGCATCCCGACCCCCTCCGTCAGCTCGACATGGAAGAGCTCGTCGTAACGCTGGAAGGCGGCGTGGTCGTCCCGCTGCGCAGCACTCTCCTGAACCTCCAGGAGATCGGAAATCCTTTGCCGGCTCTGAGCCGAAAAAGAGCTGCAGGCCTCGCGCACGATCGCGACCTCGACCGCCTCGCGCACGAAGCGCGCCTCCATCATCTTGCGGACGGAGAACTTGACCACGACCGTGCCGCGCTGGGGCTGCACATCCACCAGCCGCGTCCTGGCGAGCGCGATCAGCGCCTCGCGCACCGGCTGCCGGGATACGCCGTATTTCAGCGCGATCTCCTGCTCCGAAAGGCGCGTTCCGGGCGGCAGCTCCAGCGCGATGATGGCGCGGCGCAATTCAGCCTCGACGCGTCCGGCAGCGGAGACGCCGGCAAAGGCGGCGGGTGAGGCCAACGAAAGGCTCAAGTCAAAAATCTCCAAGGCCTGTTGCGTACCATACCGCAACATACTACCATACAATCACTGCCGCAACCGAGGACGGAGGCGGGCAGCAAGCTTACGTTCGGCGGGCCGACGAACAAGCCGGGAAACGGCGAGGCCTTCGAACCCACGGGAGAACGCACCATGACCGCACGCCGCAGCTTCCTTGCCTATACCGCAGCGCTGGCCTTCTCGGCAGCCGCCGCGACCTCAGCCTTGGCCCAGAGCGTGACGCTGCGCTCGGCCGATATCCACCCGACCGACTACCCGACCGTCGAGGCCGTCCGCTACATGGGCAAGCTGCTCGAGGAGCGCACCCAGGGCCGCGTCAAGATCAACGTCTTCCACTCGGCCCAGCTCGGCCAGGAGAAGGACACGATCGATCAGACCCGCTTCGGCGTCATCGACATCAACCGCATCAACATGGCGCCGTTCAACAACCTGATCCCGGCGACCAACATCCCCTCCCTGCCCTTCATCTTCCGCTCGGTCGACCATATGCGGAAGGCGATGGATGGGCCGATCGGCGACAACCTGCTCAAGGAGTTCGAGAAGCACGACCTGATCGGTCTCGCGCTCTACGATTCGGGCTCGCGCTCCTTCTATAATTCCAAGCGCCCGATCAACACGCCCGCCGACATGAAGGGCATGAAGATCCGCGTCCAGCAGTCGGACATGTTCGTCGCGCTGGTCTCGGCGCTCGGCGCCAATGCGACGCCGATGCCCTTCGGCGAGGTCTATTCCGCGCTCCAGACCGGCGTGATCGACGGCGCCGAGAACAACTGGCCGTCCTATGAATCGACCCGCCATTTCGAGGTCTCCAAGTTCTATTCGGTGACCGAGCACTCGCTCTCCCCGGAAGCGCTGGTGATGTCGAAGAAGAGCTTCGACAAGTTCAACGCCGCCGACCAGGCGATCATCAAGGCGGCTGCGAAGGAATCGGTCGCGAAGATGCGCGAGCTCTGGGATGCGCGCGAGAAGGCCTCCGAGGCCAAGGTCAAGGCCGGCGGCGCCCAGATCAACCAGGTCGACAAGAAGCCCTTCATCGACGCGATGAAGCCGGTCTACGACAAGTTCGTCACCGACCCGAAGCTGAAGGACATGGTCGCCGCCATCCAGGCGGTGAACTGAGCCTCGTCAAGGCGGGGCGGCCCATGACCGCCGCCCCGCTTCCGGCCCCTTGCCAGCCCGGGCAGATTTCATGCGCGCCTTCACCGCCTTCCTGACTCGTATCGACGCCAAGCTCAGCCTGTTCGCGCTGATCGCCGCCGGCGCCGGCCTCGTCCTGATGACCGTGATGGTCGCCTGGGGCGTGTTCGGCCGCTATGTGCTCAACGACACGCCGATCTGGGTCGAGGCCGGATCGCTCTTCCTGATGTCCTGGTTCATCCTGCTCGGCGCCGCCGTCGGCGTGCGCGAGAGCGACCATCTCGGCTTCGAGGTCGGGCTGGTGATGTCGCCGCCACCGGTGCGCGCAGCGCTGATCGTCATCGGCGAAGGGCTGGTCTGCGCCTTCGGGCTGGCCATGCTCGGCTATGGCTGGCAGCTGGCCGCCGGCACATGGGCCGATCGCATGCCGATCATCGGCATATCCCGCGGCTGGGACTATGTGCCGATCGCGGCGGGCGGCGCGCTGATCGCGCTGTTCGCGCTGGAGAAGCTGCTCCTCTTCATCACCGGCGAGGAGCAGGCGCCGCTCGGCTTCGTCCATTTCGGCGAAAGCCAGGAGGCCTGAGCCATGGAACTCTGGATTCTCTTTGGCGTCTTCTCGCTGCTGCTGCTGATCGGCGTGCCCGTCGCCTTCTGCCTCGGCATCGCCTCGGTCGCGACCGTCGCCTATATGGGCCTGCCGCCGGTCGTCGTCTTTCAGCAGATGAATTCCGGCATGAACGCCTTCGCCATGATGGCGATCCCGTTCTTCATCTATGCCGGCGACCTGATGATCCGCGGCGGCATCGCCGAGCGCCTGATCCAGATGGCGGCGAGCCTCGTCGGCCATCTGCGCGGCGGACTCGGCCAGGTCAATGTCGTGACCTGCACGCTCTTCGGCGGCATCTCCGGCTCGGCCGTGGCCGATGCCTCCGCCGTCGGCGGCCTGATGATCCCGCAGATGAAGAAGCGCGGCTACGACGCCGACTACGCCGTCAACGTCACCGCAAATGCGGCGATCATCGCGCTGCTGATCCCGCCCTCGCACAACATGATCATCTATTCGCTTTCGGCGGGCGGCAATCTCTCGATCGCGGATCTGTTCACAGCCGGCGTCGTGCCGGGCCTGCTGCTCTGCGCCGCCTTGATGTTCGCGGCCTGGGCAGTGGCGGTAAAGCGCGGCTATCCGCGCGAGCCCTTCCCCGGCTTCGCTACGGTCGGCCGCTATGTCGTGCTGGCCCTGCCCGGCATCCTCCTGATCGGCATCATCTTCGGCGGCGTCCGCTCCGGCGTCTTCACCGCGACGGAATCCTCCTGCGTCGCGGTCGTCTACGCCATCCTCGTGACCATCTTCGTCTATCGCCAGCTCACCTGGACCGCCTTCCTGGAGGCGACGCTGGGGGCCGTGCGCACCACGGCGATGGTGCTGCTGGTGATTGGCACGGCCGGCGCCTTCGGCTGGCTGATGGCCTTCCTGCAGGTGCCGCAGGCGACCATCGCCGCGATGAAGGCGGTCTCCGACAACCCGATCGTCATCCTGCTGATGATCAACCTGATCCTGCTGGTGCTCGGCACCTTCATGGACATGGCGCCGATGATCATCATCTGCACGCCGATCTTCCTGCCGGTGGTGAAGGCCTTCGGCGTCGATCCGATCCATTTCGGTGTGATCCTGATCCTCAATGCCGGCATCGGCCTCAACACGCCGCCGGTCGGCTCGGTGCAGTTCGTCGCCTGCGCCATCGGCCGCATTTCCATCGGCGAGTCGATGAAGACGATCTGGCCGTTCTACGGCGCCAGCGTCGCCGTGCTCCTGCTCGTCACCTATGTGCCCGGCCTGTCGCTCTGGCTGCCGCGCCTGTTCCACTGAAGGACCGATCATGACCATCGAGATTCGCCAGGTTTCCCACCCCGAGGCCGTCAAGGGCTTCGACACGGCGGAGTTGCGGCGCCACTTCCTGATCGAGACGCTGTTCGTCCCCGGCAAGGTCAAGCTGACCTACAGCCATCTCGACCGCGTCGTGGTGGGCGGCGCCATGCCGACGGCCGAGCCGGTCGTGCTGTCGACGCCGAAAGCGGTCGGCACCGACGCCTTCCTGAGGCGGCGCGAGCTCGGCATCGTCAATGTCGGCGGTCCCGGCACGGTCAGCGTCGGCGGCGAGGACTACGCGCTCGCCAAGCGCGACGCGCTCTATGTCGGCAAGGAAGCGGGCGAAGTCACCTTCGCCAGCGACGATGCCGGCAACCCCGCCAAGTTCTACCTGCTCTCGACGCCGGCCCATGCCGTGCATCCGACCAAGCGCATAACCGAGGCGGACGCCAAGACGATCGCGCTCGGCGAGCAGGCGACGGCCAACAAGCGCGTCATTCGCCAGTACATCATCCCCGGCGTCTGCGACACCTGCCAGCTGGTGATGGGCCTGACCACGCTGGAGGAAGGCAGCATATGGAACACCATGCCCTCGCATGTCCATGACCGGCGCTGCGAGATCTATCTCTATTTCGACGTCCCCAGCGACGCCCGCGTCTTCCACCTGATGGGTGAGCCGCAGGAGACCCGCCACCTCGTCGTCGCCAACGAGCAGGCGATCCTCTCGCCCGGCTGGTCGATCCATTCCGGCGCCGGCACCAAGGCCTATTCCTTCATCTGGGGCATGGGCGGCGACAATGTCGACTACACCGACATGGACATGGTCGCGACCGGGGATCTGCGCTGATGCTTAAGGGGTTGCACTCATGATGGACATCGTTCTGACGCAGGGCATTTTGATCGGCGGGCAGGAGCGTGGCCGCCGCAAGCCGCCCGGCTTGCAAGGCCGCGCGACACACCAGCCGATCAAAAGGCCCGCGCCCCAAAGGGGTCGGGCGAAAACGGCCGATAGCTGTGTCGATCCCTTGCCCGATGCCAACAGGCATCGGGCGGCGGGCTCCTCCTTGCTCTCGACCGTTTTGGCCCGATCAGAACGGTGTCCATCATGAGCGCAACCCCTTCACCTTTCGATTTGGGAGGGCGGACCGCGATCGTCACCGGGGCCAATACGGGCCTCGGTCAGGCGATCGCGGTCGCGCTCGCCCAGGCCGGGGCCGGCATCATCGCGGTCGGCCGGTCCAGCATGGCCGAGACGAAGGCGCTGGTCGCGGCGACGGGCAAGCCCTTCCATGAGATCGCCGCCGATCTGGCGACGCTGGAGCCGATCGCAGGGATCGTCGAGCAAGCGGAAGCCGCCGCCAAGGCCGACGGCTCGCGCCTCGACATCCTCGTCAACAATGCCGGCATCATCCGCCGCGCCGACGCGATCGACTTCACCGAGGCCGATTGGGATGCGGTGATGGACGTCAACCTGAAGTCGACCTTCTTCCTGACCCAAGGCGTGGCGAAGCGCATGCTGGCCGACGGCAAGGGCGGCAAGGTGATCAACATCGCCTCGCTGCTTTCCTTCCAGGGCGGCATCCGCATCCCCTCCTATACGGCCTCCAAGAGCGGGCTTGCCGGGCTGACGCGGCTTCTCGCCTGCGAATGGGCTGGCAAGGGCATCAACGTCAACGCGATCGCGCCGGGCTATTTCGTCACCAACAACACCGAGGCCTTGCGCGCCGATCCCGAGCGCAACGCCGCGATCCTCGCCCGCATCCCAGCCGGACACTGGGGCAATCCGCAGGAACTGGGCGGGGCCGCCGTGTTCCTCGCCTCGGATGCCGCGGCTTACATCCATGGCGTCGTGCTGCCCGTCGATGGCGGCTGGCTCGCGCGCTAAGGGAGATCGAGATGGACCGCAAGAACGAGCCCTTCGCGCATGATGCCGATCTCGCCTGGGAGCCGGCCGGCGAAGGCGTGACGCGCAAGATCCTGACCTATCGCGACGAGGTCATGATGGTGCGCGTGCGCTTCCAGGCCGGCGCCATCGGGCCGGCGCACAGCCACCCACATATCCAGTGCTCGCTGGTCGAAAGCGGCGTCTTCGACATCACCATCTCCGGCCGCACCGAGCGCCTGGTCGCCGGCGACAGCTTCACCGTGCCGCCCGACGCGATCCACGGCGCCGTCAATATCGAGGCCGGGACGCTCGTCGACGTCTTCACGCCGATGCGGCAGGACTTCGTCTCCTGACACAGGCGCGCTTCCGAGCGGCCTAGCCTTCCCAGCCGGGGAACATGTCGCTTTCATGCGCGTCGTTCCCTTCTCGGGAACAGCAGTGCGGCGGAGGGGAAGCTTGGTCCGGAAGACGACGCGACGGCCGAAGGCGACCGAGAACGATGGCGGCCCCGCCAAGCCCGTCCTGCTCTCGGGCGGCAATCCGCAAATCCCCAAGGGCGAGGGCCACCCGGCCGTGCAGGCCTATATCGCCGCGATGCCGGGCTGGAAGCGCGATGTCGGGCTGCAACTGGACGCGCTGATCGAACGCAGCGTCCCCGGCCTGCGCAAGGCGGTCAAATGGAACTCCCCGCTTTACGGAACGCATGAGCAGGGCTGGTTCCTCGGCATCCATTGCTTCACGCGCTACATCAAGATCGCCTTCTTCAACGGCGCAGCCCTGGAACCGCAGCCGCCGGTTGCCTCGAAGGACAAGAACACGCGCTATCTTCATATCGACGAGGCCGGCCTGACCGACGAGGCGACACTGGTGCGCTGGATCGAGCAGGCCGCGAAACTGCCCGGCTGGGTCGTCTAGACACCAAACCTCATCGACCGCAGAACACGACGACCCGGAGGAGCGGCCATGGCCAGGAACGAGAACGAAGGCGGAGCATCGCCGTCCGAACGGATCGACGCGCGGATCAGGGAGCTGGGCGACTGGCGCGGCGAAATGCTCGCCCGGCTGCGCGCGCTGGTCAGGCAAGCCATCCCGGACGTCGTCGAGGAGTGGAAATGGCGCGGCGTCCCGGTCTGGTACCGCGACGGCATGATCTGCACCGGCGAGACCTACAAGAACGCCGTGAAGATGACCTTCGCCAAGGGTGCCGCGCTCGACGACCCGTCCGGCCTGTTCAATGCCAGCCTCGACGGCAATGTGCGCCGCGCAATCGACTTCCATCAGGGCGACGCCGTCGATGAGAAGGCCTTCATCGCCTTGATCCGCGCCGCCGTGGCGCTGAACGCATCGAAAGCCAAGCGGCCTGCCCGCTCGGACTGAACAAGTGGCTCGGTGCGCGGCAACAAGGCGGTAGCGCCTCCCGGAAAAAACGCTCAGTATCGGCGCGGTCGGCCGCCCCTGTTCGGGTCGAGTCGAGACAGCAGGACAAGACGGCGAGGGACTACGGATGCCTGGATTTTGGCGGCGCTCGAATGGCGGGCTGCGCCCTGGAACGATCTGCCTGGCGGCCCTGACCCTGGCCTGCGGCCTGGTGCTGAAGCCGGATATCGGCGTTCTCGCCCAGCAGGCCGCGCCGGCGCGCATTCCCGTGGGCACGGTCGCCGCCGAAAAACGCTCCATCGATCGCACCGCCGACTTCGTGGGCCGTGTCGACGCGGTCAACCGGGTCGATATCCGCGCCCGTGTGACCGGCTATCTTGAGGAAGTCCTGTTCCAGGACGGCCAGTTCGTGAAGGAGGGCATGCCGCTCTACCGCATCGAGCGCGGGCCGTTCGAGGCTGCGGTCGAGCAGGCGCAAGGCGCGCTCGAAGGGGCGCAGGGCACCCTGCAGAACGTCACGGTGCAGCGGCAGCGCGCCGAAGAACTCCTGCGCACCAGCGCCGGCTCGGTCGCCGTCCGCGACCAGCGCGTCGCGGAGGAGAAGAGCGCCGAGGGCAACCAGACCATCGCGGAAGCCAATCTCAAGACCGCGCAGATCAATCTCGGCTATACCGAGATCACGGCGCCGATCGCCGGCCGAATCGGCCGGACCAAGCTCACCAAGGGCAATGTCGTCGGGCCCGACAGCGGCGTGCTGGTGCAGATCGTCAGCAGCGACCCGATGTATGTCACCTTCCCCGTCAGCCAGCGCGAATTCCTGAACCTGAAGGCGACGGCGGTGACGGACGAAACCAAGGCGCCCTTCATCAGCATCAGGTTCGCCGACGGCTCGACCTACGACCAGAGAGGCCGCGTCGATTTCGTCGATGTCTCGGTCGACCGGGCGACGGACACCGTGCTGGTACGCGCCAAGATACCCAATCCCGCCGGGCGCCTCATCGACGGAACGCTCGTGCGCGTCACCGTCCAGGCCGACAAGCCCGAGGAAAAGGTGCTCGTCCCGCAATCGGCGCTGATCGCCGATCAGCAGGGCGGCTACGTCTTCGCGGTGGAAGACGGCAAGGCCGTGGTCAAGCGCGTCAAGATCGGCGCCGAGATCGGCGCCTATGTCGTGGTCGAACAGGGCCTGGCCGGCAACGAGCAGATCGTCGTCGAAGGCCTGCAGAACCTGCGGCCGGGATCGCCGGTCCTCGCCTCCCCCGTCACTCCGCCCGCCGGCCGGAGCTGAGCCGATGTTCACCTCCGTCTTCGTCGATCGGCCACGCCTGGCCATCGTCATCGCGCTCGTCACCACGATCGCGGGCCTGCTGTCGCTCCTCGCCATCCCCGTCGCGCAGTATCCCGATATCGTCCCGCCCCAGGTTTCGGTGACGGCGTCCTATCCCGGCGCCTCGGCGGCGGTGATCGAGCAGACGGTCGCCCAGCCGCTCGAGGCCCAGATCGTCGGCACGGACAAGATGCTCTACATGAAGAGCGTCAGCGGCAATGACGGCAGCTACTCGCTGCTGGTCTCGTTCGAGCTCGGTACGAACCCCGACATCAACAGCGTCAACGTCAACAACCGGGTGCAGGTCGCGCTGTCGAAGCTGCCGCAGGAGGTGCAGCGCAACGGCGTGACGGTGAAGAAGAAGTCCTCCGCGCTGCTTGGTGTGATCGCCGTCTACGCGCCCAAGAACAATTACGACACGCTGTTCGTCTCGAACTACGTCACCATCAACCTGCTCGACTCGATCCGCTCGACGCCCGGCGTCGGCGACGCGGCACTGTTCGGGGCGCAGGATTATTCGATGCGGGCCTGGATCCGCACCGACAACCTGACCGGCCTCAACCTGACGACCGGCGACATCATCAACGCCATCCAGTCCCAGAACACGCAGGCCGCCGTCGGACGCATCGGCGCGCGCCCGATCGCGGACGACCAGCAGCTGCAGCTCAACATCCAGACCAAGGGCCGCCTCTCTTCGCCGGAGGAGTTCGGCAAGATCGTGCTGCGCACCAACCCGGACGGCTCGATCCTGCGGCTCTCGGATGTCGCGCGCCTCGAACTCGGCGCAGCCAATCTCGACCGCGACACGCGGCTGAACGGAGGCCCCGCCGTGCTGATCGGCGTCTACCAGTCGCCCGGCGCCAATGCCATCGCCGCGCTCGACGCGGTGAAGAAGACCGTGGGCGATCTGTCGAAAGCCTTCCCGGAAGGCCTGGAGTGGAAGGTCACCTACGACCCGACCGCCTTCGTCGAGGCGACGATCCACGAGGTACAGAAGACGCTGATCGAGGCCTTCGTCTTGGTCGTCCTCGTCGTCTTCCTGTTCCTGGGCAATTTCCGCGCGACGCTGATCCCGACCATCGCGGTGCCGGTCAGCCTGATCGGCGCCTTCGTCGTGCTCAATGCGATCGGCTATTCCGCCAATACGGTGTCGCTGCTGGCCGTGGTGCTGGCGATCGGCATCGTCGTCGACGACGCGATCGTGGTGATCGAGAATGTCGAGCGCGTGATGGAGGAGCATCCGGACCTCACCCCGGCCGAGGCGACCAAGAAGGCGATGAGCGAGATCGTGGCGCCGATCATCGCGATCACGCTGGTGCTGCTCTCGGTCTTCGTTCCGGTCGCCTTCATCCCCGGCATCTCGGGCGAGCTGTTCCGGCAATTCGCCGTCACCGTGGCGGTGGCGATGGTGCTGTCCGCCATCAATGCGCTGACGCTGTCGCCGGCGCTCTGCGCCGTGCTGCTCAAACGCCATGAAGGGCAGCGGCACGGGCCGATCGCCCGCCTGATGAGCGGGATCGACTGGGTGCGCGACCGCTACGGCTCCGCCGTCGCACGCCTGGTGCGGATTTCCTTCATCAGCCTGATTCTGACAGCGGCCTTCGGTGCCGGAATCTATGGGATGAGCCGCATCACGCCGACCGGCTTCCTGCCCGACGACGACCAGGGCGCCTTCTTCATCGTCGCGCAATTGCCCGACGGCGCCTCGATCGGCCGCACCTCCACCGCCATGATGCAGGTCGAGGGCATCCTGAAGACCGAAAGCGCGATCGCGGACTATTCCACCGTCATCGGCCTCAACTTCCTCGACAACTACTCGCAGCCGAACGCCGCCTTCGTGATGGTGTCGCTGAAGCCCTTCGACCAGCGGCCGGGCCGCGAGGATTCCGCCGAAGCCATCATCGCCCGCCTGTCGCAGAAGCTGCGTGCCGTGCGCGAAGGCAATGTGGTGGCGCTCGCGCCGCCGCCGATCATCGGCCTCGGCAATGGCGGCGGCTTCAGCTATGTCGTGATGGACATGGGCACGTCCGACCCCAAGGCCCTCGGACGGGCGCTGCGGGGCCTCACCATCGCGGCCAATCAGGATCCGCAATTGCGGCGGGTCTTCTCGACCTTCTCGGATTCGGCGCCGTCGATCTATCTCGACATCGACCGGGACAAGGTCCAGATTCTCGGCGTCGAACTCAGCAACGTCTTCCAGGCGCTGCAGGCCTCGCTGGGCGGCTACTACGTCAACGACATGAACCTGTTCGGCCGTACCTGGCAGGTCCAGGTCCAGGCCGACGGCGCCGATCGCGCCTCGGTCGACGACATCTATCGCATCAACGTCCGCAGCCGCGCCGGCGACATGATCCCGCTGCGCAGCTTCGTCGAAGCGAAGGTCGTGGTCGGGCCGCAGGCGCTGATCCGCTACAACAACCGCCTTGCGGTCACACTGCAGGGATCGCCGGCGCCAGGCGTGTCCTCCGGCGCGGCGCTGGCGGCGATGGAAGCCGTCTCGGCCAAGACCCTGCCGTCCAACTATCGCGGTGCCTGGACCGACGTGTCCTTCCAGGAGAAGCGCGCCGAGGGACAGACCGGGATCATCCTCGCCTTCGCGCTGCTCTTCGCCTATCTCTTCCTCGTCGCGCTCTATGAGAGCTGGACGATCCCCGTGCCGGTTCTGCTCTCGGTCGCGGTCGGCCTGCTCGGCGCCTTCGTGGCGATCGTCGTCGCCAGGCTGACGCTCGATCTCTATGCCCAGATCGGCATCGTGGTGCTGATCGGCCTCGCGGCCAAGAACGGCATCCTGATCGTCGAGTTCGCCAAGGAGATGCGCGAGAAGGGGCACCCGCTGCTTCACGCGGCCACGGAGGGGGCGCGCCTGCGCTTCCGCCCGGTGATGATGACCTCCTTCGCCTTCATCCTCGGCCTGCTGCCGCTCGTCATCGCCGAGGGGCCGGCGATGCTGGCGCGGCGCAATGTCAGCACGCCCGTCTTCGGCGGCATGCTGGCTGCGGCCTTCATCGGGATCTTCGTCATCCCGGCGCTCTATGTGGTGTTCCAGTCGCTGCGCGAGCGCCTGCGGCCATCCACCCGGCCGGTGGAGAAGCCCGCCGAGGCAGGTGGCGGGCACGGCGCCGCGTGACCCCGATCGCGCCGCGCCAGCGACAGGCTTAAGGAGCCGGCCCTTGGCGTCGCGACGCTTGGGGGCCGGCCCTCACCGCAACACGACGACCCTGGTTCCGATCCGGGCCCGGTCGTAGAGATCGATGACGTCGCGATTGGTCATCCGGATGCAGCCCGACGAGACCGCAGCGCCGATCGTGTCCGGCTCGTTCGATCCGTGGATGCGGTAGAGGCTCGACCCGAGATAGAGCGCGCGCGCACCGAGCGGGTTGTCCATCCCGCCGGCCATGTGGCGCGGCAGGTCCGGCCGGCGTTTCAGCATCTGGGCCGGCGGGCGCCAATCCGGCCATTCACGCTTCATGGTGACCGTCTTGGTGCCGGACCAGCTGAAGCCCTGCCGCCCAACTCCGACGCCGTAACGCAGCGCCTGCCCCCGACCGAGGACATAGTAGAGCCGCCGCTGGCTCGTCGAGATCACGATGGTGCCGGGGGCCTGCGAACCGGTCCACGACACCACCTGACGGGGGACCGGCTGCTCGCTGAAGATGTTCAGGAAGTCCGCGAGGCCGCGGCTGAAGGCATTGGTATAGGCCTGCGCGGGCGCTGAAAGCGTCAGAAGCCCGGCGGCGAGAAGTATGGCGCGTAGCATGATCGTCCCTGCGGCGCCCCCCGCCCCGATTTAAGGGGAAGACGGAAATCGAGGTCAAGGCATGATCTCCCGCCCGGGAGCCGGCCCGCCTCAGCCGATCAGCTTGACCATGCCGACAACCACCGGGCCCATCAGCGGCAGCAGGACGTTCGAGATGGCATAGGTCACCGTATAGCCGATGACCGGCGTCGAATTGCCCGCAAGGGAGACCAGCGCACTGATCGAGGGCGTGCTGCAGTGCTGGCCGGCGATGGCGCCGAGCAGGATCGGCGCCTCGATCTTCAGGAGGTGGTGGCCGATATAGAGGGAGATCAATCCCGGCACCGCGGAAACCAGGATCGCCAGAACCGGCAGCATGAGGCCGTATTGCTTGAGGAGAGCCAGGGCATCGGGCCCGACCGAGAGCCCGATCGCCGCGATGAAGGTCGCGAGGCCGAAATCCTTCATAAACTCGGCCGCCGCGGGCGGGATGGCCCCAAACTGGGGCCGGTGCATATGCAGCCAACCGAAGACGAGCCCCGAGATGAGCGCGCCTCCCCCGGTGCCCAGCGTCAGATTGAGCGGCCCGACCTGAATGGCGAGCTCACCCAGCGCCAGTCCCACGACCACCCCGAAGCCGAGCAGGACGAAATCGGTCGCCGAGACGACCGGCAACAGATGCCCGAGCTCGGAAGCGGCGCGGGTGATCGCGTCTTCCGATCCGTAGAGCGTGAGGATATCGCCCTGCTCCAGCACCGTGCCGGGCAGGGCCGGAATGCCCTGACCAAGGCGGCGCACGCGGGAGATGAAGACGCCGCGCCGCTGCTCGTCGCCGGCCAGCCGGCGCAGGTCGCGGATGCGCAGGCCCGTCACCTCGCGGCGGACCAGCACGACCTGGCGCTCGACCAGCGGAACGTTGTCCCCCGCCGGCATCGGCACTTCCGCGCCGAGGCGCTCGCTGATCGCGATGACCGAACGGCGCCGCCCGATGACAAGGACGACATCATCGGCTTCGAGCCGGGTATCGGGCGTCGCCTTGCTGAAACCGGAGGCGCGGCCGACCTGTTCGATGGTGACGACGCCATTGACGCTGTTCTCGAAGGCTCCCACCGTTCCGCCGCCGATCGGCCCGGCGCGGAAGGCCCGCGAGACGATCTCCGGCACCCCTCCGTTCTCCTTGCCGTTGTCGCCCTCGTCCCCGAGCTCCCGCGCCAGCGCGGCGGCGGCCTCGCGCAGATCGATGCCGAGGAGCAGCGGAGCGATCTGCGTCGTGAAGACCACGATGGCGACGAGCCCGAACAGATAGGTCACGCTGTAGGCCGTCGCCATGTTGCCCTGCAGCCGCGATATCTCCTGGGCAGGCAGAGCCAGGCGGCCGATCGCATCCGAGGCGGTGCCGAGGACGGCGGATTCCGTCGCGGCGCCGGCAAACAGGCCCGATGCGGTGCCGACATCCAGTTTGAACAACAACACCGCGAGCGCAACGAGAACCAGCACCGTGCCGACTTCGACGAAAGACAGGACGCCGTAACGAAGCCCGCCGCGAATATTGTTGAAGAACTGCGGCCCCGCCGTGAAGCCGAGCGCATAGATGAACAGCGCGAAGGCGACGTTCTTCAGATCGGGGCTGATGGTCACGCCGAGCTGCCCGAGCGCCAGGGCCACGAACAAGGTTCCGCAGACGCCGCCGACCCGCACGGGGCCAACCCTGATCCGTCCGATCAGGTAGCCGATGGCGAGCGACAGGAAGAGGGCGACGACCGGCTGTGTGACGAACGACACGACGGCACCCGGATCAGACGACGGATGGCACGGATTATTCGTTGCCGGACCGAAAATCGCAAGGGCGGCGGCGGCGCCGCCTCTGGCATCCCTCGCCGGAGTGTGAACCAATGGGTGAAGGCGACAACAAATTTTCGCGGAGCAGCCCCTTGCAGATATTTTAAGCTTGAAACATTATAGGCTCATGCGGGCCACAGAAGTCCGAGGGAACCTGGCCGCGCATCATTTTCGTTCGTTCGTCCCCGGGAGGGCATCGATGACGACTTTCAAACTGGCTCTGGCGCTCGGCTGCGGCACGCTGGCGCTTTCAATCGCATCCGCTCAGGCACAGGAACCGATGAAGATCGGCGTGGTCAGCGTTCTGACCGGGCCGGGAGCAGCGCTCGGCCAGCAGGTCCGCGACGGCTTCCAGCTCGCTGTCGACAAGAATGGCGGCAAGCTCGGCGGCGTGCCGGTTAAGATCACCGTGATCGACGACGAGCTCAAGCCCGACGTCGCGGTCGACCGGGTGCGAACCTATGTCGAGACCGAGAAGCCGGCCTTCGTCGTCGGCCCGGTGTTCTCGAACATCCTCGGCGCCATCGCCAAGCCCGTGCTCGATTCCGGCGCTTTCCTGATCAGCCCGAATGCCGGCCCGTCGACCATGGCGGGCAAGGCCTGCAACAAGAACTTCTTCGTCACCTCCTACCAGAACGACCAGGTGCACGAGGTCCTCGGCAAATACGCGCAGGACCAGAAGTACAAGACCGCCTACATCATCGCACCGAACTACCAGGCCGGTAAGGACTCGCTCGCCGGCTTCAAGCGCTATTTCAAGGGCGAGATCGTCGACGAGGTCTATGCGCCGCTGAACGCGATGGATTTCTCGGCCGACCTCGCCAAGATCGCCTCCGCGAAGCCGGACGTGGTCTTCGCCTTCCTGCCCGGCGGCCTCGGCGTCAACTTCGTCAAGCAATGGTCGCAGGCCGGCCTGCAGGGCAAGATCCCCTTCCTCTCCGCCTTCACGGTCGATGAATCGACCCTGCCGGCGCAGCAGGACGCCGCGGTCGGCCTCTATGGCGGCATGACCTGGGCGCCCAACATGGACAACCCGCAGACCAAGGCGTTCGTCCAGGCCTATGAGGCGGCCTACAAGATCGTGCCCGGCTCCTATGCCCAGCAGGCCTATGACGCCGCGATGCTGATCGATTCCGCCGTGAAGGCAGCCGGCGGTGCGGGCGACAAGGACAAGCTGCGCGGGGCGATCAAGAAGGCGGACTTCACCTCGCTGCGCGGCAAGTTCAAGTTCAACACCAACGGTTATCCGATCCAGGACTTCTACCTCGTCAAGGTCGCCAAGCGGCCCGACGGCAAATTCCAGACCGAGATCGCGGAGAAGGTGTTCGCCGACTACGCCGATCCGCACGCCAAGGATTGCGTGCTGAAGTGAGGGCGCGAGAACCGCGGGAAACCCCTCTCCTGCACCGAAGTCGGCTGTTGTCGACTTCGGCATTTCAGGTGCTCATCTCGGGCGAGCCCGAGATGAGTTGAGAGGGGCAGGGGTGAGGTGTAGGCCGCTGGACCAGTTGGCACGCCTCCATCGCTGCTGCGGTCAGGTCTCGGCTAAAGCGTCCTATGGCCTACCCCTCACCCTGCCCTCTCCCTCCGGGAGAGGGTTCCCCGCGCTTCTGCGAATGAGCGACCGCGCAAAGCCATGACAACCAGCCTCCTGATCGTCCAGCTCCTCAACGGCCTCCAGTTCGGCATCCTGCTGTTTCTGGTCGCGGCCGGGCTGACGCTGGTCTTCGGCGTGATGGACTTCATCAACCTGGCCCATGGCGTCCAGTACATGCTGGGCGCCTATCTCGCCGTCACTTTCGTCGGCCTGACCGGCTCGTTCATGCTGGGGCTCGTGCTCGCACTCGCCGCCGCGCTGCTGCTTGGCCTCGCCTTCGAGTTCCTGGTCTTCCGCCACCTCTATGAGCGCGACCATCTCGATCAGGTCCTGGCGACCTTCGGGCTGATCCTGCTGCTCAACCAGGCGGTGAAGATGATCTGGGGCGCGGCGCCGCTCTCGGTGCCGGTGCCGGAATTCCTCTCCGGCAATGTCCAGTTGCTCGGCGGCGTGCTCTATCCGACCTATCGCTTCGCGCTAATCGGGGCGGGCCTCGGCGTCGGAGCGCTGCTCTGGTTCATCGTCGAGAAGACGCGGACCGGCATGCTGCTGCGAGCCGGTGCCTCCAATGCGCCGATGGTCTCTGCGCTCGGCGTCGACATCCGCAAGCTGTTCATGGTGGTCTTCGCCTTCGGCACCATGCTCGCCGGCTTCGCCGGCGTGATGGCGGCGCCGATCCTCTCGGTCGAACCCGGCATGGGCGACACCGTGCTGATCCTCGCCTTCGTCGTCATCGTCGTCGGCGGCATCGGCTCGATCCGCGGCGCCTTCGTCGGCGCGCTGATCGTCGGGCTCGTCGACACGCTCGGCCGCTCCTTCATGAACGACCTGCTCAGGTTGTTCATGGCGCCGGCCTCGGCCCGTGCGACCGGCGCGGCCCTGTCCTCCATGCTGATCTATCTGGTGATGGCCGCGGTGCTGTTCGTCCGCCCCGAAGGCCTGCTCCCGGCAAAGGGGCGCTCATGAGCGCGCTCGGCACCTCCGCCCCGCTCGCGCGGCCCGCCGCGCCCGCCCTGCGCCGGCTCGCGCCGCTCGTCATCCTCGGCCTGCTGGCCTTTCTGCCGGTCGCAACCGCGCTCGGGCTGCCCGCCCATTGGCTGACGCTGGTGACGCGGGCGATGATCTTCGCGATCGCCGCGCTCTCGCTCGACCTGATCCTCGGCGTCGGCGGCCTGGTTTCCTTCGGCCATGCCGCCTTCATCGGGATCGGCGCCTATGGCGCCGGCATCCTGATCACCGAGGGCCAGACCGAACTCCTGATCGCGCTGCCGGTCATCCTGATCGTCTGCGCCGTCTTCGCGGCGGTGACCGGCTATGTCTCGCTGCGCACGCGCGGCGTCGCCTTCATCATGATCACGCTCGCCTTCGGGCAGATGGCCTATTACTTCGCCCAGGCGCTCTCGGCCTATGGCGGCGACGACGGGCTGACGCTCTACGAGAAGAGCACGCTGCTCGGCCGCGAGATCTTCGCCAGCCGCACCGGCTTCTACTACATCGCGCTCGGCACGCTGGCCTTCTGCTACTGGCTGGCGCGGCGGCTGGTCGCCTCGCGTTTCGGCCGCGTGCTGCGGGCTTCGCGCGAGAATGCGGTGCGCATCACGGTCACCGGCTACGATGTCGACCATGTCCGGCTCGGTGCCTATGTGATCAGCGGCATGATGGCGGGCCTCTCCGGCTTCCTCCTCGCCAACCAGACCGATTTCGTCAGCCCGGCCTATATGTCCTGGGCGCGCTCGGGCGAGCTGATCTTCATGGTCGTGCTCGGCGGCGTCGGCTCGCTCTATGGCGCGATCGTGGGCGCCATCGCCTTTCTGGCCGTGGAGGATGTGCTCTCCGGGCTGACCCAGAACTGGAAGGCGATCTTCGGCCCGATGATCGTGCTCTTCGTGCTGTTTACACGAGGCGGCATCGCCGGCCTTCTCGCCAAGCTGGGAGGGCCTCGCAATGGCTGAGCCGGCGCTTGCACTCAAGGGGCTCGCCAAATCCTTCGGCGCGCTCAAGGTGACCAACGGAGTCGACCTGACCATCGCGCCGGGCGAGCTGCACGCCCTGATCGGCCCCAACGGCGCCGGCAAGACGACGCTCGTCCACCAGATTTCCGGGACGCTTCAGCCCGATTCCGGCGTGATCCTGTTCGGCGGCACCGATGTGACGCATATGCCGCCGCAGAAGCGGGCGCGTGCGGGGCTCGCCCGCACATTCCAGATCACCTCGACCATCGCCTCGCTCTCGGTCCTCGAGAACGTCGCGCTCGGCGTGCAGGCGCGCAGCGCCCACCCGCTCTCGATGTTCCGGGACGCGGCGCGCGACGAGGCGCTCAACGCACCCGCCTGGGAGGCGCTGGAGGCCGTCGGCCTGACGGAACGCGCCCACGCGCCCGCCGGCAGCCTCTCCCATGGCGAGAAGCGCGCTCTGGAAATCGCGATGGCGCTGACCCTGCAGCCAAAGCTGATCCTGCTCGACGAGCCGCTGGCCGGCGTCGGCCATGAGGAGGGCGAGCGGCTGATCGCCCTGCTGAAAAGCCTGAAGGGCCGCTTCGCCATGCTCATGGTCGAGCACGACATGAGCGCCGTCTTCGCGCTGGCCGATCGCGTCACGGTGCTGGTCTATGGCGGCGTGATCGCCTCGGGCGATCCGGTGGCGGTGCGGGCCGACCCGGCCGTGCGCCAGGCCTATCTCGGCGAGGAGGGGTGAGATGTCGGCCCTTTGCTCTCATCTTGTCATTCCGGGGCTTCGCAAGGCGAAGAACCCGGAACCCACGACCGGGCGAGCCCGTCCCGCCGCCTTGGGATCGTCGAGCCCCGCCGTGGGTTCCGGGTTCGCTGCGCGCCCCGGAATGACAAAGGTTGGGCACCTGCCATGTTGACCGTCGAAGGGCTCGATGCCGGCTATGGCGAGGCGCAGATCCTGTTCGGGGTCGATCTCGCTGTGGGCGAAGGCGAGGTGGTGACGCTGCTCGGCCGCAACGGCATGGGCAAGACCACGACGGTCCGTGCGATCATGGGGCTGCTGCCGGCGCGGGCCGGGCGCATCGCCTTCGGCGGGCGCGACCTGACCGGCGCACAGCCCTTCCGCATTGCGCAGGCCGGCATCGGCCTCGTGCCGGAAGGCCGGCAGATCTTCCCGACGCTCTCGGTCGAGGAGAACCTGATCGCCACGGCGGCCGACCGCTCCGGCAAGAAGCGCTGGAATCTGGAGCGGATCTACGCCTTCTTCCCGCGCCTCAAGGAGCGGCGGGAGAACCGCGGCAACCAGCTTTCCGGCGGCGAACAGCAGATGCTGGCGATCGGCCGGGCGCTGATGACCAATCCCCGGCTGATCATCCTCGACGAGGCGACGGAAGGGCTCGCCCCTCTCATTCGCGAAGAGATCTGGAGCTGCCTGACGGCGCTGAAGGCGGAGGGGGAATCGATCCTCGTGATCGACAAGAACGTCGATGCGCTGGTCAGGATCGCCGACCGCCATGTCGTGCTGGAGAAGGGGCGCGTCGTCTGGCGCGGCTCGAGTGCCGAACTGCGCAGCGACAGCGCGGTGAAGGATCGTTTCCTGCATTTCTGACGAAGGCTCCCTGCCCGGCCTTCGTGCCAACCGCCTTCCGGCCCGCGAGCCGGCCTGATGAGGAGAGCAAGACCATGAAGCCGCTGACCGCGGGCGTGACCCGCGCCAATGAAGGACTCGACGGGATTTCCTGGAGCATCCTCGGCCAGACCTATGTGCCGAAGACGCTGTCGGAGGACAGCTTCTCCTGGCATGCCACCTTCCCGCCCGGCACCTTCGTGCCGCCGCATATCCACACGACGCAGGACGAATTCATCTACATGCTGGAAGGCCGGCTTGACCTCGTCCTCGACGGCCAGGAGAGCTTCGCCACGGCCGGCGACCTGATCCGCCTGCCGCGCAACGTGCCGCACGGCCTGTTCAACAAGAGCGACGCGACGGTGAAGTGCCTGTTCTGGGTCTCGCCGACGGCGCGTCTCTACGACCTGTTCTGGGGCATCCATTCCATGGCCGAGCAGAAGCCCGCCGATGTCGTGGCGCTCTCGGCCAAGCACGAGGTCGATTTCCTGCCGCCGCCGCCCGACGGGGCTTGAGGACAGGACGCTTCAACGGCTTTTTCCGGAACCACGGCGTCGTGCTCGCCCTTGTGGCGAGCATCCATGCCTTGAACACCGGGTTGCGCGAAGGAAGACGTGGATGGTCGGCACAAGGCCGACCATGACGGGAGCAGCCCGTTCACAGGTTCCGCGCTCGTCGTTTTGCGGCGCCCCCGGAATGATGGTGCGATAGCGGGTCCTAGCTCTTCCGCCCCGCCAGCTGCTCCGCCGAGAAGCCCGCCTTGCCGGCATAGGATTTCACGATCTGCTCGCGCCTGGCATAGTTGAGCACGCGCTCGACATCGTCGAAGCCGTTGGGCGCCAGAGCCTCCACCGCATCGATGACCCGCTCCGGCCCGCCGACACGGTTCATCGCCACCACCTCCGCCGTCGCCGGCAGGCGCTGCGCCTCATAGGCCGCAAGCGCCTGGCGCGGATGCTCGGATCTGGCCAGGCAGTCGGCAAGGCAGCGCGCATCGAGGATCGCCTGCGACGCGCCGTTGGAGCCCACCGGATACATCGGGTGCGCCGCATCGCCGAGCAGCGTCACCCGGCCATGGGTCCAGCGCGGCAGCGGATCGCGGTCGCACATCGGATACTCCCAGAAGATCGAGGTGGCGCGGATCAGCCCCAGGATATCGACGCCCGGCACGCTGAAGCGGCGCGCGAAGGGCAGCACGTCCTCAAGCCGGCCGGGCTTCGACCACGCCTCCTTCGGCGGCGGGCGCTCCGGATCGCCGTTGCGAATGTTGACGACCCAGTTGAGCAGGCGCGTCTTGGCCGTATTGCCCTTGCCGATCGGATAGAGCACCAGCTTGCCGGCCATGCCGCCTGCAATGATCATGCTCTCGCCATCGAGAAACAGCGGCCAGTCGCAGGCGCCGCGCCACATCTGGACGCCCTGCCAGCGCGGCGGGCCCTGGTTCGGGAAATAGAAGGCGCGCACGGCCGAATGGATGCCGTCGGCCCCGATCAGGATGTCGCCACGCACCGTCTCGCCGGACTCGCCGAAGCGCGCATCGCTGAAATGGGCCGTGACGCCACCTTCGTCCTGCAGAAAGCCCTGCAGCCGGCGGCCGGTGCGGATCGCGCCCTCGCCCAGGCGCGCCGCGGCCGCATCGCGGATGACGCGCTGGAGCCGGCCGCGATGGATCGAGAACTGCGGCACCGGGGCGCCCGCATGAAGGCCGCGCGGCTCGCGCCAGACCGTCTGGCCGAAGCGGTTCATATAGAGCAGCTCGCGCGTGCGGATGCCGACCTCGTCCAGCGCCGGCAGCAGCCCGAGCTCGGCAAGCTCCCGGATCGCATGCGGCAGGGTATTGATCCCGACGCCGACCTCGCGGATCTCGCTCGCCTGCTCGTAGACCGTCGCGGCAATTCCGCGCGCATGGAGCATCAGCGCCAAAGTCAGTCCGCCGATGCCGCCGCCAACGATGATCGCCTTCATGCGCCCGTTCCCCTGGGTCTGATATTTTAAGTTTGAAATATATTGGTTCGCCTTGTCAATCGTTCCGTGAACCATGCGGAAGGCGAGCCCGGTTGAAACCGGCACCCGGCCTCCCCACCTGCCTTGCCTGATGTTGGACCAGTGCAAGAGCCGATGAGTTCGCCCACCCGCAAGCGTGCCCTGCTGCTACGCAACCCCAAGGCCAGACGCGGCCAGGAATCGATCGATCCCATCCTCCGGAGACTGGAAGCGGGAAGCCTCGACGTCACCGTCGAGACCTTCGAAGCCCTGCCGGAGATCGCCCGCGACATCGTGCGGCTGCGCGACAGGGCCGACCTCGTCATCGTCTGCGGTGGTGACGGCTCGATCTCCTCTGCCGCGCTGGCGGCGATGGAGAGCGGCCTGCCGCTCGGCATCATGCCGATGGGAACAGCCAACGATCTGGCGCGCACCCTCGACATTCCGATGGACCTCCTTGCGGCAGCGGAGGTGATCGCGCGTGGCGAGACACGCCGCGTCGATGTCGGCACGGTCAATGGCCACGCCTTCTTCAACGTGGCGAGCATCGGCCTGAGCAGCGAGCTCGCCCAGAGTCTCGACCCCGCGCTGAAGAAGCGCTTCGGCAGGCTGGGCTACGCGGTCGCCGCCATGAAGGTGCTGACCCGCGCCTCGCATTTCGGCGCGACGATCACCGAGAAGGGACATACGACCGCGGTCGAAACCTATCAGATCGCGGTCGGCAACGGCCGCCATTACGGCGGCGGCAATGTCGTCCAGGAATCGGCCGAGATCGATGACGGCCATCTCGACCTCTACAGCCTCGAGATGAAGAACCTCTGGAAGCTGGCCCTGATGCTGCGCTCGTTCCGCTCGGGCACCCACGGCGCCTGGCAGGAAGTCCGCACCGCGCGCTGCGTCGAATTCGACATCGAGACCCGGGCGCCGATGCCGGTGAACACCGATGGCGAGATCGTCACCGCGACGCCGGCCCATTTCAAGGTCCATCCCAAGGCGATCGCCATCTTCGCACCGGCCGGCGAGGCCCGCAGCGAGGCGGCCCGCCCGCTGCTGTATCACCGCTGAGGCTGCGGAATTTCCGCGCTCCGCGAGCGAGACGGCGCTCAGATCCGGTAGAAGCTTCGGGCGGTGCCGCCGAATACGGCCTCTGCATCGTCCGGCGCGACGAGCGCCTTCGCCGCCGCGAGCCAGGGATCATAGCCGCCATTGCGTTCGAGCACCGGCCAGTCGCTCGCCCACATCAGCCGCTCGGCCCCGAAGGCCTTAAACAGCACATCCGCATAGGGGCGGAAGGTGTCCGCGGTCCAGCCGGGCGCGGCCCGCGTCGGCATCGCCGAGAACTTACAGAAGGCGCCCGTGTTGCGGGCCAGCCAGGTCATGCCCTCGGCCCAGGCCCGGAAATCGGCATCGCCGGGCGCCCAGTCGCGGATTTCCGGCTTGCCGCAATGGTTGATCACCAGGCGCAAATCGGGATGGCGCGTCGTCAATGTCGCAAGATGGGTCAGGTGGCGCGGCTGGATCAGCGCGTCGAAGCTGAGGTCCTGCGCGACGAGATGACGGAAGGTGTGGGTCAGCTCATCCCGCAGCATCCACGCATCTTCAGCGATGTCCTGGATCATCGGCCGAACGCCGCGGAAGGGCAGCAGTTTGCGCAAGGCCTCCAGCGTCTCGCCGGAAGACGGATCGGCGAAATCTACCCAGCCGACCACGGCGGCGATGAACGGATTGTCGCGCGCGAGCTCACTGAGGAAATACGTCTCGGCGACCGTCGGCGCGGCCTGGATCACGACGCTGCGGTCGATGCCGTTGCGCTTCAGATGGGCCGCATATTCAGCCGGCTCGACATCGCGATAGAGGATGCCGGCTTCCGGCGTCAGCCAGCCATAATCGCCGCGCGACAGGCGCCAGAGGTGGTGATGCGCGTCGATGCGCGGGGCTTGCGCCGGTTCGGATGTGGTCACGGCTCTCCTCGCTGCTCGGTCGAGGCCAATGTCGTGCGCAGAGCTTCCAGCTCCGACATGCGCTTGCGGCCGCGATCCGGGATGCGGGCATGGGTCTCGGCGATCAGCGCCTCGACGAGCACGATGGCCGGCACGATCGTGTCCCAGGCCGAGGGCGCCTCGACC
This sequence comes from Hyphomicrobiales bacterium, assembly GCA_930633495.1. Lineage (NCBI taxonomy): Bacteria > Pseudomonadati > Pseudomonadota > Alphaproteobacteria > Hyphomicrobiales > Hyphomicrobiales bacterium. The sequence continues at coordinate 2,058,366 of CAKNFJ010000001.1, forward strand.
CTGACGGCAAGGACATGGTGGGCCAGTGCCGCAATCGGCGACATCCAGGGGTCGGTGACCAGCACGATCCGCATGTCGTTCTGGCGCGCCGCCCGAACGAGCGCGTGGATATCGGGCTGGTAGCGCCGGACGTCGAAGACCACGAGCACGTCGCGGCGCCCGAGTTCGAGCATGACGTCGGGCCAGACCGAATTCGGGCCGGCGACTTCGAAGACGCCCGGGCGCATGTGCTGGAGATGGGTGCAGAGATAGGTCGCGGCGCTGCGGGTGAAGCGCCCGCCGGCGATCGCCACGCGCCGGGCGCCCGTCGCAAGAAGGTCGGCCACAGCCTCGACCTCCGAGGGCACGAGATCCTCGAGCGAGGCCTGGACCTGCTGGCCGATGGTGCTGCCGAAGGCGAGCCAGGGCCGCTCCGGCGAACCCTGCTCCGCCTTCTGCTGATTGAGGGCGAGCGGCCCCTTCAGGCGTTCGTCCAGTTCCAGGCGAAGCTGCGACTGGAAATCGGCATAGCGCGGATAGCCGAGCCGGCCGATCAGGCGCTGGATCGTCGCCGGGCTGACCTTCGCCTGGCTGGCGAAGGCGGTGATCGCCTGCAGACCGGCGAGCGGATAGTCCGACAGCAGGGCCCGGGCCGCCTGCCGCTCGCTCTGGGTCAGTTCGCCGAGGCGCTGGCGGATGACGGTGGCGAGGAACTGGCTTTCCGAGGGCATCGTCACCGTGGAGCTCCGGTTGGGCAAGCGAGGCAGGCCCGCTTCAGTAAACTCCGGCATAGCGGTTGCAAATTTCCGGTTCCGTCAAGTCGGCGACCAGCGCGATCTCCTTCTGCTTAGCGGAGAGATAGGCCGCCAGCACGTCGGGATGGAACCAGTTGCGCACGGTCTCGTCGGCCGTGAAGGCATCGAGGGCGTCGGGCAGGGAGGCCGGCAGGCGATGCAGCCCGAGGGCCTCGCGCTCGCCCTCGGTCAGCGAGGCCGGATCGACGCCGACGAGCGGCGGCTGCGGCAGCTTCCGGCGCAGGCCTTCCAGCCCGGCGCGAATCATCACGCCAAGCGCCCAATAGGGGCTCGCGGTGTTGTCGGCCGCCCGATATTCGAGGTTGAAGGCCTTGGCGATGTCGGTACCGGGCGTCTCCGGCACCGGGCAGATGCGCACCGATGCCTCCCGGTTGAGGGCGCCGAAAGCGGTATAGGCGGCGCTCCAGTGATGCGGCTTCAGGCGCTGATAGGACACGACGCTGGGCGCGGTGATCGCTACGAGGGCCGGCATGTGCCGGAGCAGACCGGCGACGAAATGGCCGGTGGCTTCGCCGACCCGGCCGGGGCGCGTGGGATCGTAGGTCACGGGCGTGCCGTCGGCATCCCGGAAGGAGAAATGGATGTGCAGACCGTTGCCGGCCATGTCCGGCGCGAGCTTGGGCACGAAGGTCGATTTCAGCCCGCAATGACGGGCAACCTCGCGGGTGATCTCGCGGATCAGCACGGCACGGTCCGCCGCCGTGACGGCATCGGCGGGGCCGCAGACCAGCTCGAACTGGTCGCGTCCGTATTCGGCCAGCACCATCTCGGGCTCGACGCCGGCCTCGCGCAGCGCCGCCATCAGCAGCGGGGCGAAGGGATCGGCCCGGCGCAGTGCCGCGAGCGAGAAGGCCGGCGCCTGCTCCCAACCCGGCTCCTGGATCTGGAATTCCTGCTCGAAGGCCGCCGTGACGGTGAGCCCGGTCTCCCGCTCGAGATCGGCGAGGGCGGCCTTCAGGAAGGAGCGGCCGCAGCCGTACCAGGGCTCTCCGTCGAGGCCGGTGATATCGCAGAGCACGCCGTTGAGCGGCGTCGCATCCGGCAGCGTCGCGACGCGGAAGCGGGTCGCGAGGTCGGGCTTGAGACGCAGGTCGCCGGCCGAGCCCCAGGGGTTGTCGGCAATGATGTCGAAGGGCGTGAGCGCGAGGTTGGCGGGCACCCAGCCGCAGCCCTTCTGCACGCTCTTCTCCGGCGCCACGGCCGAGATCCAGCGGCCGCGCGTCAGGCCGATCATGTCGGTGGTCAGCAAGGCGAGCAATTCGTCGCCGGCGAACATGTCGATACTCATCCGGCCATCTCCTCGAAGCGACGCAGAATCTCGTCGGTCTCGGTCACCCAGCAATAGCCGCCGAAGGCACGCAGCGCGTTCTGGTGGCGCTCCTCGCTGTAGGTGCCGCAGGCATCGGCGACGAGGCTGACGAGATAGCCTCTGTCGGCGGCGTCGCGCACGGCCATGTCGACGCACTGGTCGGTCAACTGGCCGGCGATGATCAGGTTGCGGCAGCCGAGATTGCGCAGGACGTAGTCGATATTGGTCGAGTTGAAGACGCCCGAGGAGGTCTTGGGCAGGACGATCTCGTTGTCGATCGGCTCGAGCTCGTCGATCACGTCGCCTTCGGGCGCGTCGACCGGGATGTGGATCGGCGTCAGCTTGTGGTCGAGCGAGCGGTCGCGCCCGTCCTTGGTCAGGCTGCGGATAATGGTGTGCAGCACCTCGACCCCAGCGCGCCGCGCCGCCGCCAGGATGCGCACCTGGTTCGGCACCACGATCTCCCGGGCGCGCTTGTAGAAATAGCTCTCCGGATCGGCATCGGGATGATCCGGATCGAGGCCGGGTATCGTCCAGATGTTCTGCATGTCGACGAAGAGCAGCGCCGTGGCGCCCTTCTCGAAGGGGGCATCGCGCCGAAGGGGCGGAGTCATCGCAGCCTCTGAGATGTCAAGAAAAGCTAGGTCCGGCGGCAGGCGAGGCGCCCGCCGCCGGGAGAGCGGAGCTTATTTCCAGCCGTACTGGTAGAAGCGCGGCAACTCGTCCGGATAGGCCTTGAAATCGAGGTCCTTGGTGTAGGCGTAGTTGATCGTGAAGGTGTGGAGCGGCACCGAATAGGCGCGCTCGGTGATCAGCTTGATCGCCTGCGCGTAGAGTGCCTTGCGCTCCGTCTGGTCGACGGAGGAACCGGCCTTGTCGAGCAGCTCCTTGACTTCCTTGTCCTGCGAGCGGTCATAGCCTTCGTTGCCGAAGAAGTTCGGCAGGACGGCGGAGGAGTCGTTCACCGAGAGCGAACCCCAGTCCCAATGGGCGATCGGCGCCTCGCCCTTCTTGGTCTTGTCGACGAGGACGGCGCCCTCGACCATGCTGACCTGCGCCTTGATGCCGACGGCGGCAAGGTCGTTCTGGATCGCCGCCGTCCATTGCGGGCTGCGGAAGCCGACGATCTGGGTCGAGAAGCCGTTCGGGTAGCCGGCTTCCGCCAGCAGCGCCTTGGCCTTGGCCGGGTCGTAGGGGTAGCGCACGGCGGCGCTCATGTCGCAGCCGAACTGACCCTGATAGCAGGGCGCGTCGATGACGCGGGCATTGCCCTGGACCAGGTGCTTGACGAACTTCTCCCGGTCGATCGCGTGGTTCATCGCCTGGCGAACCTTCTGCTTCGCCAGCGGGTTGTCGCCCGGGGCGATGGCGTCGAGCAGCAGGAAGTCGATGCGCATCGACTCGTCGCGGGTGGCGGCGAGGCGCGGCATGGCGTTGAGCTTGTCGAACTGGTCGCTGTTGAACTTCCAGACCCAGTCGGCGCGGCCGGAGAGCAGTTCGACCATCTCGGTCGCGGAATCGGTGACGGTGCGGATCTCGATCTTGCCGATCTTGGCGCGGCCCTTCGGGCTGCCCGGCACGCCGTTCTCGTTGCGCTCCAGCAGATAGCGCTTCACGCCGTCGACCGTGGTCGCCTTGTAGGGGCCGGTACCGACGGGAGCCTTGCCCATGCCCTCCGGGCCGACCTTGGCATGGTACTTCGCCGGATAGATCAGCAGCGGAATGGCGAAATACTCCATCGCCGCCGGGAAGGGCTTCTTCAGCTTCACGCGAACGGTGAAGTCGTCGACCTTCTCGGCCTTCTCGATCCAGCTGCCGTTGCCGGGCACGGAGATCTTGCTGTCGGGATTGGAGACATAGTTCAGCGTGTAGACGACGTCATCGGCGCTGAAGTCGTCGCCGTTGTGGAACTTCACGCCGCGCTTGAGCTTGAACTCGATCGTGGTGTTGTCGATCCAGCTCCAGGACTCGGCCAGCAACGGCTCGAAGGCGCCGGTCTCGGTGTTCTTGTGGACCAGCGTGTCCCAGATCAGTTGGCCGATCACCACGCCTTCGCGCAGGTTGTTGTGGTGCGGATCGAGATTGGGAACGCTGACGCGCCAGACGACGCGCAGCGTATCGTCCTGTTTGCCGGCGAGTGCCGGGCCGGCGACTGCCAGCGCGAGCGCCGCGGCGATGCCGAGGGCCTTGAGCGAGACGAGGCCGTTTTTCATGTTCTTCCCTCCGAGATGTGTTCTTGGGCGGCCGAAGCCGGAGCGGCGTCGCGATGCAGCGGATAGTGGCAGGCGACCCGGCCCGTCCCGCAGCTTTCGAGCGCCGGGGCACGGCTGGCGCAATCAGGCCGGACGACCGGGCAGCGCGGATTGAAGGCGCAGCCATCCGGCGGATTGATCGGGTCGGGATAGGTCTGGCCGAGGCCGAGTTCGGGAATGCCGGCGCCGGGGTCGATCGGCAGGGCCGAGTCGATCAAGGCCTGCGTATAGGGATGCTGCGGTGTCGCGAAGATCGCGGCCGAAGGCCCTTCCTCGACGATCCGGCCGAGATACATCACCGCGATCCGGTCGGAGAAATATTCGACCACCGAGAGGTTGTGGCTGATGACGACGAAGGTCAGGCCGAGCTCGGCGCGCAGGTCGGCGAGGAGGTTCAGCACCTGGGCCTGGATCGAGACGTCGAGCGCCGAGGTCGGCTCGTCGCAGACGAGCAGGCGCGGCTTCAGGACGAGCGCGCGAGCGATGGCGACGCGCTGGCGCTGCCCGCCGGAGAGCTGCGAGGGCAGTCGATCGAGGAAGCGCGCCGGCAGGCCGACGAGATCGAGCATCCGGGCGGCCTCGCGCGCCCTGTCGGCGCTGGAGCCGACGCCGTGCACGGCGAGCGGCACGCTGACGATCTCGGCGATGGTCTGGCGCGGATTGAGCGAGGAATAAGGATCCTGGAAGATCGGCTGCACGCGCCGCGCGATATCGAGCCGTCCCAGACTGCCGAGGCGCTCGCCGTCGATCAGCACCTCGCCCGTCGTCGGGCTCAGAAGCCCGAGCATGATCTGCGAGAGGGTGGTCTTGCCGCAGCCGGATTCTCCGACGATGCCGAGCACCTCTCCGGGCGCGACGCTGAGCGAGACGCCGCCGACCGCAGTCAGCTTGGCGTCGCCCCGGAACATCCCGCGCGAGATCGGAAAAATCTTCGAGACGTCGCGGACATCGAGCATCGCCGTGGTCATGCTGCGGCCTCCCCGGCGCGGATGCAGCGGACGGCATGCGCGGAGGTAAGGGCGCGCAACGCCACCGGCCCGGCACAGCCCTCGACGGCGAGGTCGCAGCGCTCGCGGAAGGCGCATCCGGAGAAGCTCCCGACGAGAGACGGCACCGTTCCGGGGATCGACGTCAGGCGCCCACCCGCGAGCCGCCGCTCGCGATTGGGCAGGCAGGCGATCAGGCCGCGCGTATAGGGATGCTGCGGATCGCGGAAGATCTGCTCGACCGGGCCGCTCTCGACGATCTCGCCGGCATACATCACCGCCACGTCGTCGGCCATGCGCGAGACGATGCCGAGATCGTGGGTGATCAGCAGCAGCGCCGTGCCGAACTCGCTCTGGAGCGATTTCAGCAGCCGCAGGATCTGGGCCTGGATGGTGACGTCGAGCGCGGTGGTCGGCTCGTCGGCGATGATCAGCGAGGGATCGCACATCATCGCCATCGCGATCATGATGCGCTGGCGCAACCCGCCCGAAAGCTGATGCGGGTACTGCCCCATCCGGCTTTCCGGCGCGGTGATGCCGATGGTGCGCAGGATCGAGACCGCCCGCGCCTCGGCTTCCCGCCGCGAGGTACCGCGATGCCGACGCAGCGACTCCGTCAGTTGGTCGCCGATGGTGAAGCTCGGGTTGAGCGAGGTCATCGGCTCCTGGAAGATCATCGCCATATCCGCCCCGCGGATATCCGCCATGGCCCGGCCGTCGAGATCCTTGAGCGAGCGCCCCGACAGGCTGAGCGTCTCCGCCCGCCGTTTTGCGCCCTTCGGCAGCAGGTCCATGATGGCGAGCGAGGTCATCGACTTGCCGCAGCCGGACTCGCCGACGATGCAGAAGGTGCTGCCCGGCTGGATCGCGAAGCTGATGCCGCGCACCGCATGCAGCGTTCCGGCTTCGACCGGGATGTCGACGGCGAGATCGCGGACTTCCAGAACGGCGGCCATGGCTACCTCGTTCCCGACGGGGCGGTGATGTCCCGCACACCGTCACCGAGCAGGTTGATCGCCAGCACCAGCAGCACGAGCGCGATGCCGGGCAAGGTGATCAGCCAGGGCGAGAAGAACAGATAGTCCTTCGCCTCGGCGATCATCAGCCCCCAGGAGGGCAGCGGCGGCTGCACGCCCAGACCCAGGAAGGACAAGGCCGCCTCCAGCAGGATCGCATTGGCGAGCTCGACCGTCGCCACGACGATGAGGCCGTTCGAGATGTTCGGGAGGATTTCGCGGAAGATGATGCGCATATGCGAGGAGCCGACCGCCCGCGCCGCCTTGACGTAGTCGATGCCGCGCACCTGCATCGCGGTGGTGCGCGCCACCACCGCGAAACGGTCCCAGATCAGGAAGCCGAGCACGAGGACGACGATGGTCAGCGAATTGCCGACGGTCGCCACCACCGAGAGCGCGACCAGCACCACCGGCATGGCGAGGCGCGTGGTGATCAGGAAGCGCACGACGAGATCGACGCGGCCGCCGAAATAGCCGGCGACCAGGCCGAGCGAGACGCCGATCGCCGCCGCCATCGAGACGGCGAGGACGCCGATCAGCAGCGAGATCCGCCCGCCATAGATCAGGCGCGCGAGGTAATCGCGCCCGAGCGTATCGGTTCCGAGCGGGTGGACGGCGGAGCCGCCGTTCCAGAACGGCTCGACGAGACGGCTCGCCACATCCTGCGTGAACGGATCCTGCCAGTAGACCAGCGGTCCGAGCAGCGAGGCCAGCACGATCAGCAGCAGGAGGCCGCCGCCGATCAGCGTGCCGCTGTTGCCGAGGATGCGCCCGATCAGGCGCCGGGCGGGGCTCACGCGATGCTCGGACGCGGAGATCGGGATCGTCTGTGCCGCTGGCTTCGTCATGGCCTCACCTCAGCCGCGGATCGAGCAGGGCGTTCAGCACGTCGGACAGGAAGACGAGGCCGACATACATGAGCGCGAGCGTGAGAACGATGGACTGCACGACCGGGAAATCGGCCCGGCTGATCGACTCCCAGGCGAGATAGCCGAGACCGTGGATCGAGAAGACGGATTCTACGACGACCGAGCCGCCCATCAGCAGGCCGAGCTGCACGGCCGCGATGGAGACGACCGGGATCAGCGCATTGCGCAGCCCGTGCTTGAGCACGACCGTCGCCGGCAGCAGCCCCTTGGCGCGGGCGGTGCGGATATAGTCCGAGCGCAGCACGTCGATCATGCCCGAGCGCGTCAGCCGCATCAGGGCGGGGGCCGCATAGAGACCGAGCACGATCGAGGGCATGACATAGCCCTTCCAATCATCGGTGCCGGAAACCGGCAGCCAACCCAGCTGCAAGCCGAAGAGCAGGATGAGCAGCAGCCCGATCCAGAAGCTCGGCATCGCCTGCCCCAGCACCGCCCCGGTCAGCGCCAGCCGGTCCAGCCAGCTGCCGGCATGGACCGCAGCGAGGATGCCGAGGGGTATCGCCACGATCAGCGCGAGCAGGAGGCCGATGAAGCCCAGCGTCATCGTCACCGGCAGGCGCTCGGCGATCAGATCGGAGACCTGGGCATTGTAGAAGAAGGAACGGCCGAAATCCCCGCGCAGCGCCGCCCCGGCCCAGTCGGCATACTGCACGACCAGAGGCTTATCGAGGCCATAGGACTTGCGAACCGTCTCGACCTGAGCGGCCGTGGCCTCGGGCCCGACGATGCGCTGTGCCAGGTCCCCCGACACCCGCAGCATGGCGAAGCCGATCAGCGACACGTTCACCGCGACGACGATCGCGAGCAGAAGCTGTCGTGTGAGAAACCGTCCCATCGCACAGGCTCACCCTGAAGGTCCGAAGACCGGCGAAAATGACTCTAGCGCCGAGTCGGATCGTGTCAATAATTTTTCAAAACTGCGACATATGTATTTTTTGGTATTATTATTTCAGAGACGCGCCAGCAGTCGATGGAGACGTTCCGGTTTCGCCCCAGCCTCCCAGAACAAGCCGGCCATCATCAGCAACCCCTCGTCGAGGATCGGTTTGAGCGCGTGCTCGTCCGGGGCGTGCTGGGCGCAGCCATTGTAGGAATGCGGCACCCACAGCGTCGGGAGATTCAGCTCGTTCCGGAAAATCCAGTTCGGGAGCGCGCCGCCGAAATTCGGAAGCAGGTCGACGGATTTGCCGCTCCAACGCTCCAGTGCCGCCAGCGCCCAGGCGACGACGGGATGATCGGGGGCCGTGCGGCTCGCCGGCATCAGGAACCCGGTCGGCCTGACCTCGACGCCGTCCAACCCGGCCTGCCGGAAGATCGCCTCGAAGGCCGGGGCAAAGGTCGCGGGGTCCGTCTCGGGCAGGAAGCTCACCTGGCAAAGGGCCCTGGCGCGCGGGCCGATGGCGTAGACGGGCCGCTCGACGTCACCGAAGTCGAGCGCGATGATCTCCAGATTGTTGCGGTTGAGCAGACGCGCCGCCGGGGAGGCCTCGACATCGCCCCAGCCGGCATCCGGCTCCGGCAGCCCGGCCTCGCCCGGCGCGAGCAGCCGGTCGAAGAGGGGCTCATAGGCGAGCGCCGCCGCAGGCGTCTCCAATGCCGTGGCGATAGGACGCCCCTGCGCGTCCGCAAGCAGCGCCAAGGCGCGCGTCAGGACCTGTCCGGCATTGCGAAGCCAGCCGCCCCAATTGCCGGAATGATAGGCCCGCTCCCGCAAAGAGACGGAGATCTCCAGATCGATGACGCCGCGGGCACCGAGAAACAGGGTCGGGCGCTGGCTTGACCAGCGGGGGCCGTCCGAGGCGATCAGCAGATCCGCCTTCAACGCGTCGCGATGCCGGCGGCAGAAGGCCTCAAGCCCCGGTGAACCGGCCTCCTCGCCCATCTCCATCAGCAGAACCGTGTTGAAGCCGAGATGGCCTCGCTCCGCGAGCACGATCGAAAGCGCCGCCAGATTGACGCTGTGCTGACCCTTGTTGTCGGCGCTGCCGCGCCCGTAGAGGCGCTCGCTGCGACGGGTCAGCACCCAGGGATCGAGCCCTTCCGACCACTCCGCCGGATCGGCCTGGACCACGTCGCCATGGCCGTAGAGCAGAATCGTCGGCAGGTCCGGCGCCTCCTCGCGCCGGGCGATCAGCACGGGCAGCGGACTCAGATCCGGCTCGACGACGATCTCGCTGACGAAGCCCATCGCATCGAGGGTCGGCACGATCTCGTCGGCGAGATAGCCGTGCAAGGCCGGTCCGGCCGAGCGGTCGCCGCTCGGCGTCGCCATGGCGACGCGGCGCGACAGGTCCCGCAGGAGCCGCCCGTCGGCGATATAGGCCTCGACCGCGCGGCGCAGACGCTGCTCCTGATCGGTGTCGGTCATCGCCCCTCCCTGTATGGCAGCCGCTACGACGCCGGAGCGACGGCCAACGCCGTCTCCAGAACCGTCTCGATCGCATCGCCAAGCCGCTGGCTCCATGCGAGGCAGCCGTCCTCGTCCGCGATCAGGTCGTGGCGGATCTCGACCAAGGTCGACGGAATCCGGCGGGCATCGCCATGGGCGGGAATCGTCTGATCGTGCTCGTCGATCCGGTAGGGCTCATCGAGGGCGATCGTCAGGGCGCGGTCCGCCGCGAGAACGTCGTGCAAGGCGCGGCTCGGCCAATCGATCGCTCCGGGCAGGAAACCGACATGCCACGGCCGGGCACGGCCGAGATAGACCGGCGTGAAGCTATGCATCGCGACGAGCAGGGTCGACAGGCCCCGCTCCGTGCGCCGTCGCAGCAGAGCTGCGACCTCGTCCTGGAAGGGTTGCCAGACCTCGGAAATCCGATCCAGGCGCTCGGTCTGGGCGAGCCCGACATTCCCCGGGATGGGCGTCGCCTCACTGAGCTCCGGAATGAGGCTGGGCGCTCCGAGGTTCCGGTTGCAGTCGATCACGAGGCGCGAATAGCGCTGCCAGATCAGCGGCGCACCGAACCGCTCGGCCAGGAGCTCGGCCACTCGAAACGCCCCGACATCCCAGGCGATGTGCCGAACCATGTCCTGCGGCGAGACACCCAGGTCGCCGCAGCGGCGCGGCAGGAGGTTGCCCGCATGCTCGCAGACGAAGACCACGGACGCCGATGAATCGAGACGGCGCGCAGCGACGGGGTGAGGTTCGTGAGGTTCGATCAGCATGGCGACGACACGAAAATGCAGGTGGGACCAAAATTTATCAAACGCGCTTCTTTTGTCAAATATGAAAAATTATTACCTCTGAATGCCGATGCACCTCCGGCAGCGACGGGGCCGCCGGAATGACCTCAAGGTTACTGCTAGACCGGCCTATCCCGGAGGCCGCGCCGAAAGCACTTCCGACAGCAGCGGGCGCTCTTATAGGATGCTTGCGCAGTCCCTAGCGTCGCAGCCGCCGCTCCAGCGCCCGGCTGTAGTGCGAGATGAAGGAACAGAAGGCGACATAGAGCAGGGCGACGAAGAGATAGCCCTCGAGCGAAAAACTACGCCACTGCGGATCGCCCAGCGCCTGCTTGGTCGCAAGGAGTAGGTCGGTCAGGCCGACGATACCGACGAGGGAGGTGTCCTTGAACAGCCCGATGAACAGATTGGCGATGGCCGGGATGGCATGGCGCAGAGCCTGCGGCACCACGATCAGCAGCGATATCGGCCAGTAGCCCAGTCCCAGCGCCTTGGCTGCCTCCTCCTGGCCCGCCGGCACCGCCTGCAGGCCGCCGCGGATCGCCTCGGCCAGATAGGCCGCGCTGAACAGCATGATGGCGACCAGCGCCCGCAGCAGGGCATCGACCTGCAGCTTACCCGGCAGGAACAGCGGGATCATGAAGGAGGCCATGAACAGGACGCTGACCAGCGGCACGCCGCGCACCATCTCGATGAACACGACGCTGACGCCCCGGATGACGCCGAGCTGCGAGCGCCGGCCGAGCGCCAGAGTGACCGCGAGAGGAAAGGCGCCGACGATACCGCCGACCGCCAGGAACACCGTGAGCGGCAACCCACCCCATAGATCGGTCGGCACGGGGCTGAGGCCGAGCAGGCCGCCGCGCATCAGCACGATCACGGCAGCAATGCCCAGGAGCCAGCCGAGCACGACCGTCCGCCACCCGAAACGCAGCGAGCAGCTCGCCAGCACGAGCCCAATGGTCAGCAATAGCGCGGCCAGGGGGCGCCACTGCTCCTCGAAGGGGTAGCGGCCGAACAGAATCAGCCGGAACTTCTCATGGACGAAGGCCCAGCAGGCTCCGCCCGGCTGCGCGCGGCAGATGGCGGCGGGAGCCGCCCACCAGGTCGCGTCGAAAACCGCCCAGCGCAGCAGCGACGGGAGATAGCTCGCGAACAGGGCGAGCATCGCGACCGTGAGCAAGCTGTTGCCGACGCTGCCGAACAGGCGCTCGCGAACGGATGGAGACGCGGCGCTCATGACGCCCCCTTGAGCGCCACACGGGCATTGTACCAGTTCATGAACGCCGAGATCGCGAGGCTGATCGCGAGATACACGCTCATCAGGATCGCGATCACCTCGACCGCCTGGCCGGTCTGGTTGATGATCGTGTTCCCGATCGACATCAGATCGGGATAGCCGATCGCGATGGCGAGCGAGGTGTTCTTGGCCAGGTTGAGATACTGGCTGGCGAGCGGCGGCACCGCGACCCTCATCGCCTGCGGAATCACCACGAGGCGCAGCGTCCGGCCACGGCTCAGCCCCAGCGCGGTCGCGGCCTCCAGCTGGCCGCGGCCGACCGAGAGGATGCCGCCGCGCAGAATCTCGCCGACGAAGGCGGCGTTATAGAGCGACAGCCCGATCAGCAGGGCCGTCAGCTCCGGGGTGATCATGCCGCCGCCCGAGAAGCCGAAGCGGGTCGGCTGCGGCAGATCGATCGCCGCTGTCCCGGCAAGGCTCAGCGCGCTTGCGAGAAGCGGCAGCACAAGCAGGAGCAGGCCGGGCCAGAGTCGTGCCGGCGCGCCCGTGCGCTCGGCGCGGCGGCGGGACCAGAGACCATAGGCCGCCCAGGCGAGGATGCCGACGGCCGCTGCGGGAAGCAGCAGGCCCGCACCCTGGCGCAGCACCGGAAAATGCAGGCCGCTTTTGGCGAGATAGAGCCCCGGCAGGAGCTGCGGCGCGGCCGACGCGGCCGGCAGCATCTGGGTCAGGACCGCATACCAGAGGTAGAGCTGCAGCAGCAGCGGCGTGTTGCGGATGAGCTCGACATACAGCCTGGCCAGCGGGCTGACGAGCGGGTTGCGCGACAGGCTGGCGATGCCGACGACAAACCCGGCGAGCGTCGAGAGCAGGATGCCGAGCGAGGCGACGACGAACGTGTTGAGCAGGCCGACGAGCAGCGCCCTGGCGAAGCTCGCGGACGGGCTATAGGCGATGAAGCTCTGGCCGATCTCGAAGCCGGCCGCCTGCCACAGGAAACCGAAGCCGGTCCGGATCGAGCGGGCTTCGAGATTGCCGACGAGGTTGGTGGCCAGGAAGGCGACCGTGCCGACCAGCAGCAGCAGCACCGCCGCCTGCGTCGCCAAAGCACGAAAGGCCGGATCGCTCCAGCCTCTCGCCGGTCGCATCGACGAAATCGCCGCTGCGCTCATGTCAGCGCGCGGGCATGGCGTACATCAGCCCGCCTTTGGTCCACAGGGCATTGGCATTGCGCTCCATGCGCAGCGGGGTTCCGGGGCCGACATTGCGCTCGAAGATCTCGCCGTAGTTGCCGACGCGCCGGATCGCGCGATAAGCCCAGCCGGCATCCAGCCCGAGCTTCTGGCCCATATCGCCGGTGAGGCCGAGCAGACGCCGGATCTCCGGGTTCTGGCTCTCCTTCATCTGCTCGACATTGGCGGCGGTGATCCCCTTCTCCTCGGCCTCGATCAGCGCCATCAGCGTCCATTTGACGATGGTGTACCATTCGAGGTCGTTGCGGGCGACGACCGGGCCGAGCGGCTCCTTCGAGATCATGCCCGGCAGGATCTGCCAGTCGTCGGGGTTGGGCGCATCGGAAGCCCGGACCGAGGACAGGTAGGACATGTCCGCCGAGAAGGTCTGGCAGCGCCCGTTGAAGAAGGCGGCCCGCGCCTCGTTCTGGGCTTCGAAGACGACCGGGGTGAACTTCTTGCCGTTGGCGCGGAAGAAATCGGCGAGGTTGAGCTCGCTCGTCGTGCCGGTGGCGGTGCAGATGCTGGCGCCGTCCAGTTCGAGCGCGCTCTTCAGGCCGAGCGATTTCGGGACGAGAAAGCCCTGGCCGTCATAGAAATAGACGCCGGCATAGATCAGGCCGAGCGACGCGTCGCGCGTCAGCGTCCAGGTCGCGACGGTGGTGAGGATGTCGACCTCGCCGGACTGCAAGGCGGTGAAGCGCTGCTGCGGGCTGAGCGGCACGAACTTCTCGCGGACCGCGTCGCCCAGCACCGCCGCCGAGACCGCGCGGCAGAAATCGACCGTCAGCCCGCTCCAGCGGCCCGAACTGTCGGCGATCGAAAAGCCGCCGATGCCGGTGCTGACACCACAGACGACCTCGCCGCGCTTGCGCACGGCATCGAGCGTCGACCCCGCCTCGGCGGGAGCGGCAAAAGCCGCGACGGCCGCCAGCGCGGCCGCGGCGAGCCCTGTTAGGAATCGAGCCTTCACCTGTTCCTCCCCTGGAACGCCCGCGCGATCCCTCGAATGTCCGGCGGGCTTGCTTGCGATCTTCCCGAGCGGCGCTTGTTCCGGCTCGGCCGGGGCGCTCTTGCTGTTGGCAGCTTCGTCGTCGACCCGGCGCCAGCCGCCTCAGGTCACCGCGCGGCGCTTGACGAAGCGCTCGTCGCGCCAGCTTCCCGACGTCATCACATCGTTGAAAGCATCGGCGGCGCTCTGGATGTCGGCATAGCCGAGATAGGCGGGCGCGAAGCCGAAGCGCATCATGTCCGGAGCGCGGAAATCGCCGACCACCCCCCGCGCGATCAGGGCCTGGACGACGGCATAGCCATGCTCGAACGTGATCGAGACCTGGCTGCCGCGCGCCGCATGGTCGCGCGGCGTGACGATGGCGGCGCCATGGGCAAGGCAGACCGGCTCGACCCGCTCCATGAACAGATCGGTCAAGGCGAGGCTCTTCGCCCGCAATTCCGCGATGTCGACATCCTCGATCGCCGCGAGCCCGGCATCGAGAACGCGCATCGAGAGGATCGGCTGGGTGCCGCAGAGCAGGCGCTGGACGCCGCTGGCCGGCCGGTAGCCGCGCTCGAAGGCGAAGGGCGCGGCATGGCCCCACCATCCGGAGAGCGGCTGCGACAACGCGTCATGATGGCGCGACGCGGCATAGATGAAGGCCGGCGCACCCGGACCGCAGTTCAGGTATTTGTAGGTGCAGCCGATGGCGAGGTCGGCGCCGGCCCCGTCGAGATCGACCGGCACGACGCCGGCGCTGTGGCAGAGATCCCAGACCGCGACGGCACCTTTGGCATGGATCAGCCGGTTGAGCGCCGCCATGTCGCGCAATTCGCCGGTCTTGTAGTCGACATGGTTGACCAGCACGACCGCGGTCCGCTCGTCGATCAGATCCTCGATCCGCGCGCCATCGACGCCTTCGAGCTTCAAGACCAGGTCCGGCCGGCCGGCGGCGACGCCCTCGGCGACATAGAGATCGGTCGGGAAGCTGCCACCCTCCGCGACGATCACGTTGCGGTCCAGCCGCAGCGCGAGCGCCGCATGGAGCGCCTTGTAGACGTTCACCGAAACGGAATCACAAACGACCGTCTGGCCGGGGGCCGAACCGATGAGGCGGCCGAGGCGATCGCCCAGCGTGCCGACGAGCGCGAACCAGCCAGCATCGTTCCAGCTGCGCACCAGCCCTTCCGCCCATTCCTGGCGCATCGCGGTTTCCATGTCGCGGAAGGCGGCGACAGGCGCGGGGCCTAGCGAGTTGCCGGCGAGATAGATCGTGCCGGCGGGCAAGTGAAAACGCTCCCGCAGCCGTCCCAGCGGATCGGTCGCGTCGCGCCGCGCTGCTTCCGCCGCCGCGCCATCCAGCGATACCAAGCCCATCATGCCTCCGTCCATCTCCCGCACCACCGCCTTCGCGGGTTGCCGGGATCATTGGGGTAGATATCGAAGATGTCAAATCATATATATAATTTTGCCTATGAGCCATAATTATATATACTGCCGCGAATCCCATGAGGGTCCGATGGACGAGACCGACGTCGCCACCAAGACCGAAACCGCCTACCGGACGCTGCGCCAGGAGATTCTCGAAACGCGCTTGCGGCCCGGCGCGCCCCTGAAGCTCGGCGCGATGCGCGAAGCCTACGGCATCGGCTGGACGCCGCTGCGCGAGGCGCTTTCGCGGCTGGAAGCCGAGCGGTTGGTCACCTCGAGCGCCAACAAGGGCTACACCGTCGCCCCGGTCTCACTGGAAGAGCTGAGCGACCTGACCCGGGCGCGACGGCTGGTGGAGCTGCCGATGCTGGCGGAATCCATCGCCAATGGCGACGAGGCGTGGGAGACGGCGCTGGTCGCCGCCCATTTCCGGCTGTCGCGCTGCACGCCGCCGGTGGAGAAGCCGGAAGAGCTGGTCATCTCCGATTGGGAGGAGCGGCACGAGGCGTTCCATCTGGCCCTGCTCGCCGCCTGCAAGTCGCGCTGGCTGATGCGCTTCTATGTGCAGATCAAGGATCAGTTGCGCCGGCATCATCGCGTCCTGTCGATCGCGCCGGGGCTTTCACAGGCCAAGACCGGCGCCAACTGGCGAGACAGCCCCGGCTTCGCCGCCTTGCGCGACGCGCTGGCGCTGGAGCCGCATACCGCCCTGATGAACGCGGCGCTGGACCACGACACAGACCGCGCGGTCAGGCTGCTCGACGAGCATATCGAGTTCACCAGGAAGGTCTTCGTCGCCTCCGATCTCGACGGATCGCCCGGCGGCACGGCCTGACATTCCCCCGCCCGCAGCCTTGCCGAGCGGCCGCACCGCCCGCCTACACATCCAACGAGGCCCCCATGCCGTCCGCTCTTCCAGGTACCAGCCCGTCGCTCGTGCTGATCAATGGCAAGATCCTCTGCGAGACCGGGAGCTGCGAGGCGCTGGCCGTTTCCGGAAACCGGATCGCCGCGCTCGGGCGCTCGGCCGAGATCGCGGCCCTCGCCGCGCCGGAGACCGAGGTGATCGATCTCGGCGGCCGGACCGTGGTCGCCGGGCTGGTCGACGGCCACGCACATCTCGACCGTGAAGGCCTCAAGAGCGTCCTGCCCTCGCTGGCCGATTGCCGCTCCGTCGAGGACATCGTCCAGCGCATCGCCGAGATCGCCCGGCAAAAGAAGCCGGGCGAGTGGATCATCACGATGCCCATCGGCATTCCGCCGAGCTATGAGGATGTGCTGGCGGGGATCGCGGAAGGCCGCTTCCCGGATCGCCGGGACCTCGATCGCGCCGCCCCCGACAACCCGGTCTATATCCGCTCGATCTGGGGGTACTGGCGCTCGACCCTGCCGCTGGTCTCGATCGCCAACAGCCAGGCCCTGCGACTGGCGGGCATCGATGCATCGACGACCGCGCCTGCCCCCTCGATCGAGATCTGCCGCGATGCCGATGGCGAGCCGAACGGCATCTTCGTCGAGACCAACAAGATGCCGGTGGTCGAGCTCAGCCTGATGCGGCGCGCCCCGCATTTCTCGGCGAGCGAGCGTGCCGGCGCACTCGCCGCATCGATGCGGCTGTATAACCGGGCAGGCACCACCAGCGTCTTCGAGGGGCACGGCATCGCCGCCGAGGTGCTGGACGCCTACAGGCAGGTCCGCAGCGCCGGCCGCCAGAGCGTCCGCACGGCGATGATCTTCAGCCCGGCCTGGCCCTCGACCTCCGCCGAGGATTGCCGCCTGCTGCTCAAATCCTGGGGCCACTGGCTCGCCAGCCGCGGCCTCGGCGACGCCTGGCTCGGCATGGCCGGGCTCTACGGGGAAATCGACGATTCGGTCGAGCGCGGATTGCGCAGCGCGGCCTTTCCGCAGACCGGCTGGGCCGGGTTCCACTACAATTCGTCGCTGCCGCGCGACGCGCTCAAGGAGGTGCTGGTCGAGGCTGCCCGCAACGGCATCCGCGCCGTCGGCATCCTGCCCAACATGCTCGACCTCTTCGCCGAGGTGGACAGGGTCGCGCCGATCGCCGGGCAACGCTGGATCCTCGGCCATGTCGTTAGCCTGACGCCGGATCAGGTGAAGCAGGTCGCCGGTCTCGGGCTCGCCGTGACCACGCATCTGACGGCCTATATCTACAAGCGCGGCAGCGAACTCGTCGAAAAGCTCGGGCGGGAGCGGGCCGGCGAGATCGTGCCGCTGCGGTCGCTGCGCGAGGCCGGCGTGCCGATCTCCTTCGGTAGCGACAACGCGCCGCTCAGCCTGTTCCAGTCGATCTCGCTTGCGGTCAACCGGCGCGACCGCATGGGCGCGGTCATTGCGCCGGAGCAGGCCCTGACGCGCGAGGAAGCGCTCGAATGCGCCACGCTCGGCGGCGCGAAGCTGACCTTCGAGGATGACGAGAAGGGCAGCATCGGCGTTGGCAAGCTCGCCGACCTCGCCGTGCTCACGGGCGATCCGCTGTCCTGCGCGCCCGGCGAGCTGGCCCGGCTCGAGTCTGTGCTGACCATCGTCGACGGCCGCATCGTCTACCGGACGTAAGCCGAAGGCGTGCGGTGAAGGAGGGTGTCATGTCCGAACCTGCGGCAGCCGTTTTCCTCGACTACGATCAGGCCCGGCTCGACCTGAACTATAATCAGGCGGCTTGGGCGCCCAATGCCGAGGAGATCATCGCCTGGTATCGCAGCGCCAGTGCCGCCGCGCATGACAGGCTGCCCAGCCGCCAGCTCGCCTATGGTCCGGAGCCTGCCGAACGGATCGATCTGTTCCCGGCGCCTGCGCCCTGCGCCCCTCTCGTCGTCTATATCCATGGCGGCGCCTGGCGCTCGCTCGACCATCGCGACAGCGCCTTCGCGGCCAAGGCCTTCGTCGGCGCGGGCCTGAATTTCGCGGTGCTCGATTTCGCCAGCATTCCGGCCGTCCGCCTGCCGGAGATGGTGATGCAGGTGCAGCGCGGCATAGGCTGGCTGGCTCGCCACGCAGCCGAACTAAACTGCGATGCGAGCCGCCTGATCGTGCTCGGCCATTCGTCGGGGGCCCATCTCGTCGCAGCCGCACTCACGGCCGACACCCCCACCCGCATCGAGCCGGGTCAGGTCGCCGCCGCGATCTGCGTCAGCGGCGCCTACGACCTCGAAGGGCCGATGCTCAGCGCGCGCGGCAGCTATCTGCAGCTCGGCGCGGCGGACATCGCGGCCTACAGCCCGATCCGCCATATCGGCGCCCTCGCCTGCCCGCTTCTGATCGCCTATGGCGAGGCCGAAACCGACGAGTACCGCCGCCACGCCATGACGTTCCACGCCGCGCTCGCGGCTGCGGGCAAGGCGGCGGCCCTGCATTTCGAGGCAGGGCAGAACCATTTCGAGATCAGCCGCCTGCTGGCCCAGCCGGACAGCGCCCTGTTCCAGGCGGCGGCGAAGCTCGCCGCCCAACCGGATCGCTGCAGTCAGAGCGACTGACCGAAGGCGGGGTCCGGTCTTCGGCCCGCCTCACTCGAGCAGGAAGGACTGCTCCAGAACCTCGCGGGAATCGAGGCCGAGCTGCACCTCGAAGCGCCCGGGCTCGACCACTTCCTTGAGGTCGGCATTGACGAATTTGAGCTGGGCATCGCCGATCTCGAAGCGTACGACGCGGCTCTCGCCGGGCTTGAGCGTCACCTTCTGGAAGCCCTTCAGCTCCTTGATCGGCCGCGCGATCGAGGCATAAGGGTCGGCGATATAGAGCTGCACGACATTGGCGCCCTCATAGGCCCCCTCGTTGGTCAGCGTCGCCTCGGCGGTGAGGCGCTGGCCGCGCTTGATCCGCGAGGCCGAGAGCTTCAGGCCCTTGAGCGTGAAGCGGCTGTAGCTCAGACCGAAGCCGAAGGGATAGAGCGGCCCCTGCTCCTCCTCGAAATATTGCGAGGTGTAGTTGCCCGGCTTGCCCTCGGTGAACGGGCGGCCGATGCGAAGCGCATTGTAGTAGGTCGGGATCTGGCCGGCCGAGCGCGGGAAGCTGATCGGCAGCTTGGCCGAGGGGTTGTGGTCGCCGAACAGCACGTCGGCGATGGCGTTGCCGCCCTCGGTGCCGGCATACCAGGTCTCCACCAGCGCGTCGGCATTGTCCTTCTCCCAGCCGACCGCGAGCGGGCGCCCGTTCATCAGCAGGACGACGAGCGGCTTGCCGGTCGCCTTCAGCGCCTTGAGCAAAGCGCGCTGCGAGCCCGGCATCTCGATCGTAACGCGGCTCGATGATTCATGCGACATGCCGCGCACCTCGCCGACGACCGCGATCACCACATCGGCCTGGTTGGCGACGGAGACGGCTTCCTCGATCATGACGTCGTTCGGGCGGGGGTCCTGGATGACCTCCGGCTTGTCCCAGTTCAGGAAGTTCAGGTAGTCGACGACCTTCTGGTCGTCGAGCACGTTGGCCCCGCGCGCGGTGAGGAGCTTCGCCTTGCCCTCGATCGCCTTCTCGATGCCGGCCTTGATCGTGACGGCCTGCTCGGCCACGCCCTGCGCCGACCAACTGCCGAGGATGTCGAGCCCAGAATCGGCCAGCGGCCCGACCAGCGCGATCGTCCCGCTCTTCTTCAGCGGCAGGGTCTGATTGCGGTTTTCCAGCAGCACGATGGTCTCGCGCGCGATCTCGCGCGCCGGCTCGCGGTGCAGCCGGTTCTCGGCGCGCACATCGGCCGGATCGTCCTCCGGCTTGCCCATGCGCAGGAAGGGATCGGCGAAGAGGCCGAGATCGTATTTCGCGCCGAGCACCTCGCGCACGCGGGCGTCGAGCTCGGCCATCTTGATCTCGCCGGAGGCGATCAGGCCCGGCACCTCGGCGAGATAGACCTGGTCGGCCATGCTGAGGTCGATGCCGGCCCGGATCGCGAGCTTGGCCGCCTCGCGATTGTCGCGGGCCACACCGTGGCGCGTCAGCTCGGTGATCGCGCCATGGTCGCTGACCGTGACGCCGTTGAAGCCCCATTGCTTGCGCAGCAGATCCTGCAGCAGCCAGACATTCGAGGTGGCGGGCACGCCGTTGATCGAATTGAGCGCGACCATGACGCCGCCGGCCCCGGCCTCGATCGCGGCGCGATAGGGCGGCAGATAGACCTGATGCATGCGCAGCAGGCTCATATCGACCGTGTTGTAGTCGCGCCCGCCCTCGACCGCGCCATAGAGCGCGAAATGCTTGACGGCGGCCATGATGGTGTCCGGCTGGTTGGGCGCGGAACCCTGGAAGCCGCGCACGCTGGCGCGGGCGCATTCGGAGACGAGGAAGGGGTCCTCGCCGAAGCCTTCCGAGGTGCGGCCCCAGCGCGGATCATGGCTGATGTCGACCATCGGCGCGAAGGTCATGTCGACGCCGTCATTGCAGGCTTCGACCGCCGAGACGCGGGCCATCCGCTCGATCACCGCCATGTCGAAGCTTGCCGCCAGGCCCAGCGGAATCGGGAAGGTGGTGCGATGACCGTGCACGACGTCATAGGCAAAGAGCAGCGGGATCTTCAGGCGGCTGCGCTTGACGGCGGCTTCCTGCATCGGCCGGTTGTCGCGCCGGACGACCGTGTTGAACGAGCCGGCGATGCGCCCGGCGGCGATCTCCTCGACGATCTTGGCGAAGGGCATTTCGGGGCCGATGCTGATCAGGCGCAGCTGCCCGACCTTCTCGTCGACCGTCATCCGGGCGATTAGCTTGTCGATGAAGGCCTTCTTCGTCGCGCCGGCGGCAGCGCCGGCCGGCTTCGGCTTCGCGGCGGCCGGCAACGCGGCCATTCCGGCCGCAAATGCCGCCGAGGCCATGGCCCCGAGCGCCTGGCGCCGGGACAGGCCTGCCTCCAGATCGTCCTTGCAGGACACCGCATCCAGCCCGTTGACGACCGGCGCACCGTTCGAATTATCCATGCTGAGTTCGTTCACTTAGGTTGGCGAGGGCAAGGGGCGGCGCAGAAGCGGTTCAGAGAGAACCACGCTCATTCCTTGACCCTTGTGTCGATGATGGGCATTTGTGCTCGGGTGCGCCGCGACCAACGTAGGACGGCGCGCTCCGTCCTGCCAGCCCGCATCTTTAAGGAGCCAGCGTGTACTTGTCGACCCGTTCCGCAGACGGGGCCCTCAACATGGCCCAGCCTTCCTCGACCCGACGCGCCCCGGCCCCGCTCCGGCGCCAGGAGACCGGGCGCAAGCGGCGGTTTGCAGGGCAGGTGGCAGCGTTCGGCTGGCTGATCGCCGGAATGCTGCTGCTGGGAACATCGGCGTTCGCACAGGCCCGCAAGGCGGGCTTCGGGCTCGACGACGTGATCGCAAAGGCGAAGACTCTGGCAGATGCGCCTTATGTCGCACCGGCGAGCAACCTGCCCGACGTCTTCAGCAAAATGCAGTTCGCCGACTACCAGAAGATGCAGCCCCGGCGGGACCGCTTCGCGTGGACGGAGTTCGACACGCCGTTCAAGCTGGCCTTCTATCACCAGGGCATGCAGTTCAATACGCCGGTGAAGATCAACGAGATCGTCAATGGGGCCGTCCAGGAAATCCCCTATGACGCCGGGCGCTTCGATTTCGGCGACCTGCATTTCGACCGCTCCGAGACCGCCAAGCTCGGCTGGGCCGGGTTTCGCGTGGTGTACCCCGTCAACCAGGCCGGCAAGCTCGACGAGATCATGAGCGTGCTGGGCGCGAGCTATTTCCGCGTCATCGGCAAGGGCCAGATCTACGGCCTGTCGGGGCGCGGGCTCGCCATCGATAGCGGCCTGCCGATCGCCGAGGAATTCCCCGCCTTCCGCGAGTTCTGGCTGCGCCGCCCGAAACCGCAGGAGCGCCGCCTCACCTTCTACGCCCTGATGAATGCGCCCCGGGCGACCGGCGCCTATGAGTTCACGCTCATTCCGGGCAACGAAACCGTCCTGCAGGTCAAGGCGCGCGTCTTCCTGCGCCAGGGCACAGCACCGACGACGCTCGGCATCGCGCCGCTGACGAGCATGTTCCTCTACGGCCCCAACCAGCCCTGGCCGACGCATAATTTCCGGCCGGCCATCCACGATTCCAACGGTCTCGCCGTTCGCGCGGGAGACGGAGAGTGGATCTGGCGGCCGCTCAACAACCCCCCCATGGTGACGACCAGCAACTTCACGACCGAAAACCCGAAGGGCTTCGGCCTCCTCCAGCGCGGCCGGGCCTTCTCGCGCTATGAGGACCTGAAGGACCGCTACGACCTGCGCCCCAGCGCCTGGATCGAGCCGACCAACGATTGGGGCAAAGGCGCCGTGCGCCTCATCGAGATCCCGACGGCCGACGAGACCAACGATAACATCGTGGCCTTCTGGGTGCCCGAGAGCACGCCGCCGAGCGGCCAGCCGATGCGGTTCGACTATCGCATTCGCTGGACGATGGACGAGCCCTCGATCCTGAACGACGGCACCTCCCATGTCTGGCAGACCTTGCGCGCGACCGGTGAGATCTACCAGTCCAACCTCATCCGCGCCGGCGACGGAACGCTGGCCTTCCTGATCGACTTCAAGGGCCCCTCGCTGCGCAAGCTTTCGCCTCAGGCGCAGGTTACCGCCACGGTCGGCGCCAACGACAATGTCGAGATCGTCGGAACCGAATTGCAGCCCAACCCCGCCATCCAGGGCTGGCGCCTGACCTATCGCGTCAAGGTCAAGAACCCGAACGTGTCCTCCGATCTGCACGCGGCGCTGACGCTGGGCAACCGCAGGCTTACCGAGACGTGGAAGTACAACCTCCCGCCCGCGCCGCTCCCGAAGGACAAGGAGAGCTATCTCAATCATTTCAAGGCAATTGAATAGCCGGAGCGAGGCGGGGCTTCGATCCCGGACGCCCCGCAATCCCGGCAGCGCCGCTGGTTCTTGCAGCCGCATCGGACGCCGCAGTTTCAATTGACAACTGCCGCAGGGTCCTTGATCGTAACCGGGCTCAACTGAGTTCGTCGGACCGGATCAAGTCGCTGAACGATGGCAAAAGCACTTCTTTCCCGTGCAGCATCACTTGCAGCGGCACTCTATGCCGTGAGTTTGGGGGCTGGCTGCCAGTATTTGCGCGGCTATGACCAGCGCCGGCCCGAAGTCCGCACCAATCCGATCACGAACCGCAACGCGACAGTGCCCGACGTCTTCGTCCCGAGCGTCACGCGCAGCGGCTCGTTTTACTGAGAAGCCCTGCTCCTGAGATCTCGTCTTTTGCGAGGACAGCACGAAAACACGAGCCACAGTGGACCATTTCTGACGATTTGATCGTCTGATACTCTCTCGTTTTGTCTTCAAATGCACTTTCGACGAGATGGGGATGAGCAGTTACATGCGGCAGCGCGCCGGCTATCTCGCTGCGCAAGCGAAGCGGAACACGGTCAGCCTCAGAGTGGCGCTGTATTGCACCTTCTGGTGCCTTTCCTTCGCGCTCGGAACCATCGCCCTCACTCCCGCTCAGGCGGCCGAACGTGCCGCCATCGTCATCAGCGTGCCCGGCCTGGACGGCGAGCCAGTTCCGAATGTCCTGTCCGATGGCCGCATGGTCGCGACCGCTCTGCGGGAGATGAATTTCTCGACGCTCCTGATCGAGAACCCGAGCGCGGCCAATCTGCGCGGCATCCCGGCGGAGGTACAGAAACACGTCTCCGGCTCCCGGCTCGTGATGCTCTATGTCGTGGGACCGGCGGTGTCCGTCCGCAACGACAACGTCCTGCTGGCGCATGATTCGAACCCCCGCAGCGAGGCGCAGCTGCGCGAGAGCGGACTCCTGCTGAACGACCTCATCGACCAGCTGAGCCGTGACAGCAACCGGTCGGTCGTCGCCATCCTCGACAGCTCCGGCGTGCCCGCCATCGCCTTGCGCTCCGCGCCTACCCTGACCGGCCTGTCTTCATTCCCGCAGCCGCGCGAGAATCTGCTGCTGGCGCTGGCCAACATGCCGGGCGCAGTCACCTCCCGCGTCGAGAACGGCGAGAACGGCGTTTATGCAACGGCGGTCGTCAACACGTTCCGTAGCGCCAACGAAGGCCTGTTCTCGGCGTTCAAGAGCATCCGCCGCAATGTCCGGGAGGCGACGGCCGGCGTCCTGCTGCCAGCCATCGAAGGCGGCCTGCGCTCGAACGAGATCCTGCGCCCGCCGCCCCCTTCGGAGGAGCGTGTCGACGACCGCAAGCCGATGCTCGACCAGATCCTGTGGAGCTTCGTGCGCGACAGCGCCGACGAGACGGATTTCGACGTGTTCGCCCAGATCTTCCCGACCAGCGCCTATCGCGAACGGGCGCTGGGGCGCCGGGTGCGGCTCGCCAGCGCGTCGCAGCTCGGCGTCGGCAATCTCGTGCGTGCCTTCACCACCGCCTCCACGGCAACGCCCGCGGACAACGACACGCGCGAACTGCTCTCGGCCACGACGGGCGACCGGGCACCGCCCCCGCCGCTGCGGATCTGGCCGCGCGAGCTGCCGGCGACGCCGAACGGCCTCTCGACCTGGGCGACGAAATGCGACGAGCTCGCCGCCGATCCCGATGATCCGATGCGGCTGACGGCGGGTGTGCGATGGGATCTCGTCAACCGGCGCGCGGCCATCCGCGCCTGCATCGCCGCGCTGGTGAAGGAGCCGGACAACCGGCGCATCCAGTTCCAGCTCGGCCGCGTGCTCGATATCGCGAACCAGCACGACTGGGCCCAGATCTTCTACAATCAGGCGATGGAGCGCTCCTATTCGGCGGCGGTCGCCAATCTCGCCTATATGTACATGACCGGACGCGGCCGGCCGGTCGATCTTCAGGAGGCGATCCGCCTCCTGCGCATCGGCGCCGATCTCGGCAATCTGCGCACGCGCACGGATCTCGGCGAGTCCTATCTGCGCGGCGCCGGGGTACCGCAATCAATCCCGGAAGCCATCCTGTGGCTGCGCCTGGCCGGGGCGATGGGCTGGCCCAACGCCATCGATATCCTGGGCAACCTCTATTTCCAGGGCCGCGGCGTCGAGAAGAACCTGACCTGGGGGGTCGAGCTCTTCGCGGCGTCGGCCGCGGTCGGCAACACCAACGCGATGGTCAATCTCGGCCGCGCCTATCTCTACGGCCAGGGCGTCGAGCGCAATCTCAAGACCGGCCGGGAATGGCTGGAGCGCTCGACGGCGGGAGGCAATCCTTTCGCGCCGTTCTTCCTCGGCGAGCTCTATGTCAACGGATCGGGCGTCGCCAAGGACCTGAAACGCGCGGTGGCGCTCTACACTGTCTCGGCGGAGCGCGGCTTCGGCCAGGCACGTTTCGAGCTGGGGCAGCTCTATGAACGCGGCGTCAGCGGCAAGCCCGAGCCGATCACCGCGGCGTTCCACTACACGCTGGCGGACCGTCAAACCTATGAGACCCCGGTTTCGCCCGAAATCACGCAGCGCGCGCGCAGCCGGCTCGCCGAGATCGGGCGTCAGCTTCGCCCGGCCGAACGGACCGAACTCGAAGGCCGGATCAAGGCCTGGCTCGAACTCAATGGCAATTGAGACGCTCAGACGCGGCATGGCGCCGATCATCGCGTCGCTGCTGATCCTGCTGATCGCGGCGACCACGGCACCCGCGCAGACGCAGCTCAAAGCGGCCCAGGACGACAGCCCCGGGCGCCGCGTCGCTCTGGTGATCGGCAACAGCAGCTATACGGCGGTGACGAAGCTCCCGAACGCGGAACGGGATGCCGAAGCAATCGCCAACACGCTCGTCGCCATGGGGTTCACCGTGGTGCGCGGCCTCAACCTGACGAAACAGGAGATGGTGCAGCGGCTCGAGGCGTTTCGCCAGCAGGCGGCGACCGCCGAGGTCGCCCTGTTCTACTATGCCGGCCATGGCATCCAGATCGATCAGAAGAACTGGATGGTGTCGGTCAACGTGCGGGCGGGGCAGAGGGCCGAGGTGCTTCGCGAGGCGATCAGCCTCGAAGACGTCGTCGCGGCGATGTCGACCGCCTCGACCAAGCTCATCATCCTCGACGCCTGCCGCGACAACCCGTTCGCGGGCAAGCTTCAGAAGGGCACGTCGGCCGAAGAGATCGAGCCCGGATTGGCCCGCCCCAACATCGTCGACCGCGGCGTCCTCGTCGCCTATGCGACGAGCCCGGGATCCGTGGCCTTCGACGGCCCGGCCGGAACCGCCCACAGCCCTTTCACCCAGGCCTTGCTGACGCATCTCACCACCAAGGGCCTCGAGATCCGCCAGATGTTCACCAAGGTGCGCCAGAGCGTCGTCGAGCAGACGAGCTCGCAGCAGACGCCCTGGGAGAATTCCTCGCTGCTGAAGGACATCTACCTGGCCGGCCGCGCGCCCCTGACGAAGGTCGACGAGATCGAGCTGAGCTATTGGCGCTCGATCGAAGCGGGGCGCGACCCGCAGAAGCTGATCGAGTTCCTCGACCGTTTCCCGCGCGGCACCTTCGCGCCGATGGCCGAACGGGCGCTCGAACAGCTGATGCGCGAAGCGGCGCAGAGCATCAAGGTGGTCAAGGACTGCCCGACCTGCCCGAGTATGGCGGCCCTGCCCGGCGGCACCTATCTGAGCGGCAGCGCCGAGACGGACGCCGAACGCGCGGCCGGGGAGCTGCCTCAGACCCGTGCGCAGATCAGGCCCTTCGCGATCGGGCGATACCCGGTGACCTTCGAGCAATGGGACCAATGCCGACAGGATGGAGGCTGCCGGGCGAACCCATCCGATGGCGGCTTCGGCCGAACGAGCCGCCCGGTCATCAACGTCACCTGGAACGACGCGATGGAGTTCGTGAACTGGCTGCGCCGGAAGACCGGGCAAGCCTATCGCCTTCCCACCGAGGCCGAATGGGAATTCGCCGCCCGCAGCGGTATTTCCAGCGAGCGCTTCTGGGGCCGCGACCCCGACCGTGCCTGCCGCTATGCCAATGTGCTCGACCTGACGGCGCAGCGGACGGTCCGGCTCAGCCTGCAATCGCATGGCTGCGCCGACGGCTTCGTCTTCACCTCGCCGGCCGGCAGTTTCGAGCCGAACATGTACGGCCTCTTCGACATGCTCGGCAATGTCTGGCAATGGACTTCGGATTGCTGGGACCAGCCGGCGCGCACGATGAGCACCTCCGCCAACGCCAGCGAGAGCTGCCGTTTCCGGGCCTTGCGCGGCGGGTCCTGGATGAGCGACCCTCGCAACGTGCGCATCACCTCGCGGCAACGGATCGATCCGGAGGATTCCGACCTCAATATCGGCTTCCGCGTGGCGCGGGACCTGCCGCAATGAGCGATACGCGGCCAGGAGACGTCGCGCCGGAGATCTCCGAGACGTTCTGCGTCGCGCCGTTCACGACGCTCAGCCTTTATCCCACCGGCCTCGTCACCTTCTGCTGCAAGAATCCGACGGTCCTCGGCTCCTATCGCGATAGCGCCCTCGACGAACTCTGGTCTTCTCCGCGTCTGAAACAGATCCGGCAGAGCAGCCTGACCGGCAAGCGGCACCCCAGCTGCGCTCATTGCTGGCAGCTGGAGGACCAGAACGCCGTCGCCTCCTGGCGCCAGAACCTGAACACGCGCCTCGCCCATATCGTCCCCGAGATCCTCGCCGCAGCGAAACCCGATGGGACCATCGCCGCCATGCCTCGCTACGTCGAGGTATCGATGTCCAATCTGTGCAACCTACGCTGCCGGATGTGTTCACCCGAACTCTCGACCAGCCTCGGCAAACTCTGGGAGGACAAGACCGGACCGGGAGACCCCGAGGGCAGGCCGGGCCTGCTTCAGCGCCCCTTCGCGCGGCTCGATCGCTTCATCGACGATCTCAAGATCATGGGCCCCTCTCTCGAAGAGGTCTTCTTCTTCGGCGGCGAGCCCCTGATCGACAAGAACCTGCTCGCCGCCGTGGAAGCGCTGGAGCCCTGGAAATCCCACATCGCCGCTTCGCTCAACACCAATCTGACGACCTTGACCGGCAGCGGCATCGCGGCACTGGAGCGGTTGCAGCAATTCAAGTCGTTCAATCTGAGCATCTCGATCGACGGGCACCGCAAGCTGAACGAGTATATTCGCGTCGGCACCGAAGCAGGCGCGGTGGAGCGTCACGCGCGCCAGCTCACCGCGATGTTCCCCGAGCTGAAACTCTGCGCGACGATCTCGCCCCAAGCCCTGAACATCCTGCACTGGGCCGAGACGATCAGCTATATCAGCCAGATCTTCGAGCCGGAGTATCTCTCGACCAGCCTCGTCCTCAACCCGCTGCACATGTCCGTCCGGAGTTTGCCGGCACCGCTCAAGCAGCTCGCCGCCGCGCGGATGAGGCGCTTCAACGACGATGTCCTCCCAACGCTGGGCCTGAACCAGAATCTCGGGGCCGCCCATGTCCGCGCCATCGGCGAAGACGCGATTCGCTTCATGGAGAACGGAGCGGTTTCCGACGGGGAGTGGGACGGTTTTCGCCGGCACATCGCCGAAATGGATACCCGGACTGGCCAGTCCATTCTGGAGGTGATTCCCGAATTTCGAGGTCACTGGTCGCCCGCCTGAGCCCAATCGGCCATATTTGAGGCGCAAAACAGACGGAATTGCGCATTCCCGGCAAAGAGCCTCCGACGCAACGATATTCGCAGCGATGACGTCGTCCTTGCATCGATCCGCAGGATCGCGATATTCATTGAGCTGCCTGCCCTGCCTATCAAATTCTTTTCAATCGCCCCTTTTATCCTTCAGGAAGCGACAGGATGCAGTTTAGACGGTTGCAGGAGCGGCTGCCGATCCTCGTTCTGGCACTCGGTTTGAGCGATCCGGTATGGGCTCAGACAGCGGGTGAAGCGAGCGTACCGCTGGAAGCGTTGAATCCGGCCGTGGACACCCGGCCCAGCACCGAACCCTGGGTCAAGTCCTTCCTCGACACCGGCTATCTCTGGCAGCGCGACACGCGGCCGGGCCGCTACGAAAAGGACCGCATCACCCAGGCCACGGCTGGCCTGGAGTTCGCGGTGACGCCTTGGCTCGGCCTGACGACCGGCCTGAGCGCCAGCCATCTGGACCGGGACAAGCTGCTGCCGATCGGCTCGCTGCGCTCCGACAGCGCCACGGCCTTCCTCGGCACGACGCTTTATTTCATCAACAATTACAGCCTCAACGTCACGGCAGGCCTCGGCAAGGGCTATACCGAGGAAAGCCGTGCCGCCGGCGCCCTGATGGTTTTCGGCGACAAGCGAACGACCAACCGCTTCATCACGGCGACGTTCAACAGCGCCTATTACATCGACCGCCTCCGCATCGCGCCGTTCGCTCAGATTCTCTACAGCGACAATCTGGAAACGGGGGGCTTTGAAACGGACGGCAACTTCCGGCGGTCCTCGTTCGACACGCTGGGCCGTGCCAGCGTCGGCACGGAGGTCTCCTATTCCATCCCGGTCGGAGACTACACTATCGACCCCGTCGCGCGCGTTTCCTTCAACTACGATCTCAATCTGCTGCGCGACTATCACGACCGGACCTCCTTCGATCTCTCGGGCGGCTTCAACATCAACCGCCAGAACCTGAGCATTGCCGCCCGGATCGCGACGACCGTGGGACGCGACGACTATCGCAACTTGGGAGGACGTCTGGCCGTCTACTACCAGTTCTGAGCGCGCGGCCGTGACGCTGCCCCAGACGAGGACCGAGCCGGACCAGCGCGGCTGGCTCGCCAAGCTGCAAGCACGGGCCGCGATATTCGGAGCGCGCCTGCTGTCGCAAGTCGCGCGGCTGGCGCCACGGCCGCCGCCGCAGCCGGACGGCGACAGAATGGCGGTCTATGGCAGCGAGGAGACGGCTCGCGTCGCCCTCGTCACCCTGCTCGGCCTCGATATCGCAGACGGGATCGCGGCATTGGACGCCGCGCGGAAAGCGCTCGGACGGTCTCACCGCATCGTCTGCGTCACGGACGGCACTGCCATTGCCGCGCTCTACCGCGCTGGTGCTATGGTCGAGCATATTCCATCGCGCGACGAACAATTGCTCCGGGCGCCGGACCTGCGATGGTCCGCATATCTGCAGGACCGCTACGATCTGCTGATCGCCAAATGGCGCCCCGAGGTCGTGCTCGCCTATGGCGACAGTTTCGAACGCATGATCGACCTTGTTCTCGCCGACGAACGCGATGCCTCCTGATCTGCCGCCCCCTCCCCCTCCGGACCAGCCTCTGCCGCGAATGTCGTTCGACATTCTTTTCGTCGCCGATCCCCGCTTCGAGGGCGGAACCTCGACCGCCCTGGCCGCCGAGATCGATGCGGCCCATCGCGAGGGCCTGCGCTGCGGCCTGCTTGCCGTAAAGGGGCCCCTCCTCGGCAACACCCTGCCGATCCATCCCGATCTGCAGCTGCGCCTGGATCAAGGAAAGGTGCTGCTCGTTCACTTCGCGGACCGCATCGATGCCGGGATCGCGGTGATCCACCATCCGACGATCTTCCTGCATCTGCCCGAGAGCCGGCTCGACGTCACCTGTGCCCATGTCGTGCTCGTCCTGCACCACCCGCGAGTCAACGCGCTCGGCAAGGTCCAGTACGATCTTGGGGCGGTGATCCGGAACTGCACCGCTGTCTTCGGCGGCCCCATCCATGTCGCTCCGATCAGCCCGGCCGTGCGCGCCTCGGTGAGGTTCCAGATCGACGGCGGGGCGAGCCTGCTGGACGAGGACTGGCTAAACCTCATCGATTTCGACGCCTGGCCCCGCCGGCCGGACCGGCGGCTGCGGTTTCCTGTCGCCATCGGCCGACATGCCAGGCCCGACGCCCAGAAGTGGCCGGATGCGGCTGCGGACGCCTTTGCGGCCTATCCCACCGACCCGGCGGTGGCCATCGTCAAAATCCTGGGCTCAGGCCCGTTTCTCGAAGAGCTCTACGGCGCGATGCCCTCGAACTGGGTCGCCGCACCGTTCCGGGCGGAGGGCGTTCCGGCTTTTCTCGCGAGCCTCGACTTCTACGTCTACTATCACAGCGAAGCTTGGTCGGAGGCGTTCGGGCGGACCATCCTCGAAGCGCTCGCCGTCGGCGTCCTCGTCATCCTGCCCCCTCATTTTGCACCGATCTTCGGGCTGTCGGCCGTCTACTGCCAACCGTCCGAGGTCATCTCCAGGATCGAATACTTCGTCGGCAACCCGGCCGCCTATCGCCAGCAGGTCACCGACGCACAGGAATATGCGCGCCGCCATTTCGACCTCGGCGAATTCCTGCCCCGGCTGCGGCGCTGCTTTCCCGAGCTCGCATTCGGCAAGACGCCTTCCGCCCCGTCTCAGGCCGGACAGGCGCCGTCCCGGCAACGGCATGTCATGATGATCTCGACGAATGGGATCGGCCTCGGCCATCTGGTCCAGCAGCTGTCGCTGGCAGACCGGCTGCCGCAGCATTTCCGCCCGGTCTTCGTCACCATGTCGATGGGGCTCAAATTTGCGGCACAATCCGGATATCTGGCGCATTACATCAATTATCACAAACACATAAAGGCCGACCCCGAACGCTGGAACCGCGTCTTCGCAGAGGAATTGTTCGACCTGCTGCGCTTCTACAGGCCAAGCGTCGTGCTCTACGATGGAACGATGCCGTTCGGCGGCCTGATCGAGGCGCTCTCCAACTATCGCGACGCCTTTTCCATCTGGGTCCGCCGCGCGATGTGGCGCGAGCACCATGGCGTCGGGTTGCAGGTTTCAAGCCGCTTCGACGCCATCATCGAGCCGGGCGAATTGGCGGAGGAGTGGGACAACGGCCCGACGGCGGCCGAGCGCGATCAGATCTATCGGGTTCCCCCCGTTCTCCACCTCGACCCCGCCGAGCGGCTCAGCCGCGAAGCGGCGCTTGCCGCCCTCGGCTTGCCGGCCGACCGGCTCGTCGTTGCCTTGCAGCTCGGCTCCGAGAACAATTTTCCGCTGGCGCGGATCAAGGAACAGCTGAGCGAGGCTTTTCTGCGCGATCCGCGCGTGGAGATCGTGGAGATACGCTCCCCGATCGGCAAGAACGATGCGGGATCCGGGCACCACCCGCGCCATCACTCCGTCGATCTCTTCCCGAGCTTCCGCTACAGCAAGGCGTTCGACATCTGCGTCTCGGCGGCCGGCTACAACGCGTTCCATGAAAGCCTGCTCGGCGGCATCCCCTCCATCTTCGTGCCCAACGAGGCGGAAGAGATGGATCTGCAGTTCGTCAGGGCCAAATATGCCGAAGTCAACGGCTGGGGCCTCTGCCTGCGCAGGGATCATGATCGCTATCGCGTCCGGGAGATCGTCGAGGCCATGCTGAACGACGATGAGCGCGCGAAAATCCGCGAACGGTGCGCTACCATCAAGGCCGCGAACGGGGCCGACGACATCTGCCGCTTCATCGCGCTGTCCGCCGGCATGCTGAGGACGGATCGCCCCATCGCCTGACACGGATTTCCCCCGACATCCCGCCACGATATCGGACGAAGCGACCATGGACCCGGCCAATCTCCAATGCTTCTCCCAGCCCCATTGGCGCGTGATCGCTCAGGGATTTCAGCCGGAGGCATGGTTTTCCGAGGGGCGCGGCACCGGAACCGGCGGCATCCTGATGCCGAAACCCGAAGACCTGCTCGTCGGCAACCGCTACTACCGCTTCGCCAACAGCCGGTCGCCGCGCCCGGCGCAGCTCGGCGGAGGCTGGTGGGTCGACTACGAGAACTTCAGGACCATCACGACCTACGCGGCCGCGCATTCGCTGAACCTGTCCTATGCAGCGCGGCTTTTCCTCGCGCTGCCCATCGACTGGACGCGAGCGGACAGGGTCGTCAGCGCGATCCTGGAGATCCCCTTGCGTGCCTATGCCGGCAAGGGCAAGCAGGCGGATACGCGCGGTGATCGCTGGACGCCTATCCAGCATCTGCCCGTGAAGCAGCTCTATATTCCGGGCCTGTACAGGGAAGGCGCCCCGGACCAGCTCTATGAGCGCGCGTTCCCCAAGCCCAGCTTCGAATACACCGACACGCGATGACGGGGCGCGTTTCCGAGAACGGCCCCACGCAAGAGAGGACCGCCCTCCTCGTCACGAAGGCAGCTTTTGCACAAGCTTGCTGGCGAAGACGCGGTTGAGCTGGGCCACGCTGAGAAAGGCCGGGTTTCCGGTGCACACCGCCGCGTTACACATCAGATTGGCGTCCTCGTCGACATGGACCGGCGCGAAGCTCGAGCCGAGCAGCACATGGCAGACTTCATGGGCCATCGTCGTCTTGTCGATCGCGCTCGCCGCGATCATCACCGCCGGGCGCGTCGGCGCATGGCCGGCGCAGCCCTGCAGGGTATTGCCGTTCTTCTCGCGCAGGACCGTCGCGAAATAGACGACGATGTCGTTGACGCCGACGACCTGGTTGCTGCCCGAATTCTGCAGGAGCCGCTGCTCGTCGGAGACCTGATCCCATTTGCAGTCGCCGTCCACGACATTGAGCGTGAGCTGCTCACCCGGCGCCAGCCCGATGCTCTCGCCCGACGCCATCACGACGTCGATCAGGTATTGCGCGAAGACGTCCTGCATCACCTTGAGCTGAGTGAATTCCGGCACCACGGGATTGTCGATCGAGCGCATGTGGACGTTGATCTTGTGCGTCATCTTCACCGGCGGCAGAGGCTTCGGCGGCGGCCCCGCCGTGGGCAGAAGCTCGTCGAGCTTGGTCATGGTCTCACGGCCGGCAATGCCGTCCCGAGACAATCCGGTGCGCGCCTGGAATTGCCAGATCCGGCTTTCGGTCTCGCCGCCGAAAATGCCGTCGGGCTTGCCGCTTTTCTTCGTGCTGATCGCCATTCCCAGGCCGAGATCGATCAGGGCCTGCTGGATGATCGCGACATGCGGGCCGCTCGCGCCACGCCTGATCGGCGGCGTATTGCGGGCAGCGTTCTGCAGGGCGGTGCTGGCGGCGAAGCGGGGTGATTTCAGGGTCATGGCCATCCTCCGTGAGGTTGCCCGTCAGACGCAGTGATAGGCGAACTGACCGTCCGCCACGCTGACCCGCGCCTCGGCCAGCGGCTTTTTCTCCAGTTGCAGGTTGAGGATCGCGCGCGAGAGCGCCGGCAACATCGAGTTGGTGATGATGTTGTCGATCATGCGTCCGCCGGAATCCGGATCGTTGCATTGCCCGACGATGTGCTCGACCACTGCGTCGTCATAGATGAAGGCGGCCTTGTGGTTCTCGGCCAGCCGCTTGCCGATGCGCCCGAGCTGGAGCCGGACGATGCCGGCAAGCATGTCGGACGACAGCGGATAGTAGGGGATGGTCACGAGCCGCCCGATCAGCGCCGGCGGGAACACCTTGAGCAGCGCGGGCCGCAAGCTCACCGCCATCGCCTCGGGATCGGGCTTGGCCGCGCCGTTGGCGGACATGCTCATGATCTCGTCGGTGCCGACATTCGAGGTCAGGATGATCAGCGTGTTCTTGAAGTCGATGCGCCGGCCGGTGCCGTCCTCCATCTGGCCCTTGTCGAAGACCTGGAAGAACAGCTCGTGCACGTCGGGATGCGCCTTCTCGACCTCGTCGAGCAGCACTACAGAATAGGGCTTGCGCCGGACCGCCTCCGTCAACCGCCCGCCCTCGCCATAGCCGACATAGCCGGGAGGCGCGCCCTTCAGCGTCGAGACGGTATGCGCCTCCTGGAACTCGCTCATATTGATGGTGATGACGTTCTGCTCGCCGCCATAGAGCGATTCCGCCAGCGCCAGCGCCGTCTCGGTCTTGCCGACGCCGGAGGGGCCGCAGAGCATGAACACGCCGATCGGCTTGTTGGGATTGTCGAGCTTGGCGCGGTTGGTCTCGATGCGCTTGGCGATCATGCCGATGCCGTGCCCCTGCCCGACGACGCGCTTGTTCAGCGTCTCGGCCAGGTTCAACACCGTCTCGATCTCGTCCTTGACCATCCGGCCGACCGGGATGCCGGTCCAGTCCGAGACGACCGAGGCCACCGACTGCTCGTCGACATGGGCATAGATCATCCGGTTGGCCGGATCGATCTCGCCCAGCGTCGCGAATTTGGCATTGAGCGCGGCCCGGGTCTCGGCCGGATCGGAAGCGACTTCGGGCTCGGCGGCGGGGGCCTCGCTCGCCTCCTGCGGCGGCGCCTCGGCCGTGGGAGCGGCGTCCGGTGCCTTCTCGCCGAGCTTGCCACGCAGCGCCTTGATCTCCTCGACGATGGCGAGCTCGCTGGCCCAGGCCTCTTCGAGCGCCGTCAGCTTCTCCTGCTTCGTCGCCATCTCGGCCTCGATCTCGCCGAGCCGCTTGGCGCTGTCGGTGCCGAGATCGGCATCCGCCGTCAGCGCCGCCTTCTCCTGCTCCAGCGAGGCGATCGCGACGCGCGCGTCCTCGATCGCGGCCGGCGTCGCGCTCTGGCTGATGGCGACGCGGGCGCAGGCCGTATCGAGCAGGCTCACCGCCTTGTCGGGGAGTTGGCGGGCCGGAATGTAGCGATGCGACAGCGAGACCGCCGCGACGATGGCGGCGTCGGAGATGCGGACCTTGTGGTGCTTCTCCATCGGGCCGATCAGCCCCCGCAACATGGTGCAGCAGCGCGCCACGTCGGGCTCGTCGACCTGCACCGGCTGGAAGCGCCGGGTCAGCGCCGGGTCCTTCTCGAAATACTGGCGGTATTCCGACCATGTCGTCGCCGCGATGGTGCGCAGCGTGCCGCGCGCCAAAGCGGGCTTCAGCAGATTGGCGGCATCGCCCGTGCCGGCCTGCCCGCCGGCGCCGATCAGCGTATGCGCCTCGTCGATGAACAGGATCACCGGCGTCGGCGAGGACTGCACCTCGTCGATCACCGAGCGCAGCCGCTGCTCGAACTCGCCCTTCATCGAGGCGCCGGCCTGCATCAGGCCGATATCGAGCGCGCAGACGCGCACGCCCCGGAGCGGCGGCGGCACGTCCCCGGCCGCGACGCGCTGGGCGAAGCCCTCCGCGATCGCCGTCTTGCCGACGCCGGCCTCGCCGGTGAGGATCGGGTTGTTCTGGCGCCGCCGCATCAGGACGTCGATGACCTGCCGGATCTCGTCGTCACGCCCGAGGATCGGGTCCATCGTGCCGGAACGCGCCTTGACCGTGAGATCCTGCGAGAAACGGTCGAGCGCTGTCGTGCCCTTCGGCCCTTCGGCCTGCTCCGCGCCCGGCGTGCCGGCGGCGCGCAGGCCCGAGCCGTCCATCGGCCGCAGATTCTCTTCCTGCGAGCGTTCCCAGATCTTGCCGTAGCCGGCGGCAAGCTCGTCGACCGGGACCTTGGCGAATTCCTTGGACAGGCCGGACAACGCCCGGCGCAATTCGTTCGACTTCAGCGCCGCG